>LFTB01000002.1:0-60240 GCA_001512905.1 Clostridia bacterium DTU084
TCCACCTGGGCGTCTTGTGCTTCTTTGAGGGTGGAGGCAAAAAGCGGATCCATGGTCTCGTGGGGTGAGAAAGAAGTTGCATCCTCCCTTTGGATTATGAATAAAGAGATTGCCCGCATGCCTTCTTCTTTGATTTTAATCAGTTCCTTCAGATGTCTTGTCCCTCTTAGTGTAGGTGCATCAGGGAAGAGAGCTAGGCCATCTTCCACCAAAGTTACAGATTTAACTTCAATAAAGCACTTATCGCTATCATTTGAGAGGCAAAAATCCAAACGGCTGTCGTTATATGTAACTTCTCTTTGGATTTGGGGATAATGGGCCAGATCCTCAAAAAAACCCTCTTTCAGAGCAAGCTCTACCAATTTATTAGGGAGGGTGCTCTCCAGCGAAACTAGGAGTCCTTTGTGCTTAACCAGCACAAGGTCAAATTTGGTCTTTCTTGCTCCCTTCGCCGGCCTCAAATATACTTCTACTCCAGGAACCAATAGTTCTTTAAGCCGGCCTGGATCTGAAACGTGAGCTAAGGCTTCTTCTCCATCGATAAGGACCCGGGCCAAGAATCTATTAGGTCTCTCTTGAAATACAGCGGGAAGAAGCTTTGTTTTACGGTTAAAAACTACTCTTTTCATAGACTTCTCCTTTGAGTTATCCTGCTTTTTCATAGGCTTTTTTGATTATGTTTGCTATTCTATCTAGATCAGATTTACAAGTTACGTTTGCTTCTATGTCCCCCACACCCCAATGGCCGATTTTGCTCACATCGCGGACAAATAGGGTGTCTTGCTCTGGAAGATCCTTCATCTCAAGGTTAATCCATAGGGGCAATCCTCTTTTTTGGCCGAGTATCTGACAAAAGCTTCTCTTGCTGTTCCAAAGGCCAACATACACTTTTGTTGGTTTCTCTATAAACTCCAAACCTTTGGCTCTTAACTTTTCCAATAACCCATCGTACAGTTCCTTGCTTTCAGGCAAAACTACCCTCTGGAATTGGTCGTCTGCCTCTGGTTCAATAGCTTGGGCATCGTTTTCCTGTTCAAGTTGTTCTTGGTTTAATTCAATGGAAAAACAGGCAAGGGCTTTCTTTACTTCATCTGCTCCAAACTTATGTCCTAACTTGTTTTTCACAGCCTCGTTCACATCATTAATGAACCGCCTGCTTGGATTTGCAAACAAAGTTTCAACTGCATCTTTTATATTGGCTAGAATAAACAAATCTCTAGCGTAGTTAACAAGCTCATTCTCAGCAAAAGCTGTGCGGCGCAGCTTTGCAACCAAAATTTCATCCCAGTCCCCAGAAATCATAAACTCTGCAAGAAGCTTTTCTTCGCCAATTCCTCTCAGCTGCGAATAATAAATTCGGTAGAGATCGCCGTTAGTAATCAACAATAGTGGCACATTCAAGTTGCTGCAGTAGTTGAGCTTTTCAATAATCATTTTTTGGTCAGTCAATGGATCTGAAAGGGCTTTGGCTTCAAGGAGAAATAGGGTTTCCCCATTGATTTGAAAAGAGTAGTCTGGTCTTTTTCCTGCTTGATCGCTCAGCTCTGGTATTACCTGATTGAAATCGGTAAAATCCCAACCTAAACCTTCGAAAAAGGGCCTGATTAACCATTCTTTTGTTTGAGCTTCGTTGATATTTCTCGGCCTAAGCTCCTCGATTCTGGCCTGCAAATCCTCCATTAAAGACAATAATTTATCCCCCATACACACCCACCTGCTTTATTATTTTGTTTTAATTTTCTAGTTCGCTTAATTTCAAGGATATCCTCCTCTACCGCTTCCTGTAAAAGAAGATGCTACCTGTTTTGGGTAAAATAAAAACCCCGCAAAGTGCAGGGTATCATCTGTTAAACTGCTCCAATCACAATGCAGACTGCGGCTATGATGTCGTCCAAAGCCTGTTGGGAAACGTTGCCGATTTTGGCCATAAGCCGCGATTCATCTAGACATCTGATCTGCAGGCCATCTACTGCAGACAGCTTGTCCAAATTGTTCTGAACATCTGGCTGCAAGCGAACAAACCAAGGCTTGCCTTCAAAACTAGGCTTCCAGGCGGTGATGGGCACAACTACGCGCAGTGGCAAGCTGGTGAGGTAATCTGCACTGATCACAACGCACGGTCTGCGCTTTTGCATCTCGAAGCCTTGAGTTGGGTCCAGATCTACCAGCCAGATTTCTCCTCTCTCTCCCTTACTCATAGGCGTAGAAATCCTCGTTGTTTAATTTTGTGAAGACTGTCAGCTCGTCATCCTCCAAATATTCTCGGGCAAAAGCTGTAGCAACCCGCCTCATATAATCACAGCAGATATCGATCTCTCTACTCCTTCTCTCGTTTAAGAGGGCCATTGCTTTTTCTTCAGAAATCAAGCCTTCGGCTAACGCTTGGCGGATGAGCAGGTGGAAGCGAAGCGGCCTTTCGGGTTCCACCTCATCGCCTGGCTCTTGCCCCTGCCAACTAAGCTTTTGGAAGTCCCTGCAGAGGCAGTGATATTTATCCCGGGAAACTATGCCTAGATCCAAGGCCCGGCGAGCTAAAGCATTTAAGCTGATCTTGTATTCCTGCTTTAAGAGGCAGAGCTCATCAAAATCAAGTTTTTTTCGCTTTGTACCGATTTTGTTCAGCAAACCTGTGCGGGGGGCAAGAAATGCCATGGCAAATCTCGTAGCAATCTCTTCCGGGTTTAGCTCTCTGTCTATTTCCAAAATCAGATGAGCCAGCTGATGGCCTAAAATCTGCCGCTGCAGATCTCCAGGCAAGTTTTCTCGGCAAACAGCCACGGGAATCGTTTCGTTTGCCCAACAGCAGTAGCCGAGAACTTTGTCCACTAATCGGGACAACATTAAAACTTTAATCCCGCGCTCTTCTAAGGCTGAGGCCATGTTATGGATGGGCCTGTGGCCGAGCTCCCAGCGGTTTCGCAGTTCTTCTGCGATCTCTTCCACTTCCTCAATGTGCTTCACAGCAAACCTAGGTCCCTCAAAAGAGACCTGTCTTTCTGGGGGCAGCAAACTCTCCAGTTCCAGATATTTCTCCAGGATATATTTAATTTGAGCTTCAATAGCTTCCCGTTTGGCTTTAGATATTTTAGCAGTCCAGCTGAAGTCTGCTGGGGTCAGGCAGATGGATTGCTCCTGCAGAAAGAACTCCATTTTTCAGTTCAAAGTCCGTGCTATTTGCAATAAGACAGAGGGCCTCGGGCAGATCTTACCGCTTTCGTACTTGGCAATGGCTGTATGGGAAAGCCCGATCTGCTGGGCTAGCTCTCTGAGAGTAAGCCCAGCTGCGATTCTCGCCTGCCGAATTCTCTGTCCTAGCATTTATCTCACTCCTCGGTTTCCAGTATACTGCTTTTTTAAGATTTTGTAAACCGCCTCAGCTGTTTTCTCTTGTGCGTGTGCGTTTTGCCTCTTTCATGCTGTACATTGCTTCATCAGCTAGTTTGAATACTTTTCTAAAATCACTGGAATCATTGGGGAAGCTTGCTATACCATAGGAAATGCTCACATTGTATTCTCTCAGCACTTCGTCAACTTTCTTGGAGATCTGTTCCACCAAAAAAGCAGCTTCAGTCTTTGTGGTATCAGTAAAGACAATACTAAATTCGTCTCCGCCTAATCTCCCTACAAAAGCTTCCTCAGGCAGGTTCCCCGCAATGGTCTGTGCTGTGAGGAAAAGGACTCTATCGCCCACATCATGTCCAAGCTCATCGTTGCACTTTTTGAAGTTATCAAGATCAACCATTACTATTGCCAGTTCCTGTTGTTTCTCCCTGGCGCTTTTGATGACTTTTGCGAGTTTGTCCATGAAGCAACGGCGGTTGCAGATCTTCGTTAAGGGATCCGTCAGCCCGTAAAAACGAATTTGTTTCACCATCTTGCCAATAAAAAAACCTGCGATGCAGTTAATGAGCACCAGTATTGAAAGCAACAGAGTATGGTCCATTTTACCGCTATTATGAAACCACACGAGCCCCAAACTATATACAAATCCGAGCCCTAGGCCAGTTAGTTCATCAAATTTACCTGTAATTTTCATTTTGTTCACCATAATCCTTTACAAATTGCCCACTTCTTGTGTTTGAAAAATGGCTCTTTTATCATAGAAATTCTGCAAAAAGGTGCCAGTTCCTGCAAATAGCAGCTTCGAGGAAAATAATGTTCTGTTTTGAGCAGGAACTTCACTGCCTCTTAGCGAATTGAGCAAATAGGTGAATACAAATGCAAAAAAAAATACCTGCTCTGCTTATCATCTTCATTCTGTTTGTTCCATTATGCGCAGCCAGCGGCAGCTGGTTTTTCGGCATTGGTATGCACAAAAGGGCTTGGCTGAGCTCGCAGGACGCGGTCAGCTACTGGACAATTCAGGATCAATCTGGATACCTTTTAACTCTAACCCAACAGGCAAAGGAAAATCCTCAAAGCATTGTCTTATATGTTAGAAACACTATCCCCTGGCAGGGTGCGTTAATCGACGGCATCGCCAGATATTCCCTCAATACACCTTCGCTACACGGTCTTTACTTGGGTTTTGGCCCCCGTCTGACCACAAATTGGGGTTCCTTCTATCTAAATTTAGGCGGTGTTTTAGCAGGCGGTGGTTACCGTGCAGAGGTGAAGGAAGCACCATCAGCAGCGTCTGCAGAAGGTCTGCCAGGCAAAGGAGATTTTGTAAACGTTAGCTTTCTGGGATTAGTTCCTGCCATGGAAAGCGGGTTGGATTTTGAAATCGGCAAACTCGGGATTAATCTAGCTTATTCCTTTATTAGCCAGAAAAAAATCGATAAATTCAACTACACTTTCGCTGGCGAACCAATTGCCCTCAAGCAGATAGATGGTTATCTGGCTCCTGTTTTAACAGGCGGTTCCTTTCTCAGCTGCAGCGTTCTCTACCGCTTTTAGGGCCATTTAAACAAACGGAGATCTTGCTTTTTGACATTAGATGTGATATATTTTAAATACAAAGAGCGGATGTAGCTCAGTTGGTAGAGCATCAGCTTCCCAAGCTGAGGGCCGCGGGTTCGAGCCCCGTCATCCGCTCCATTTTTTATTTAGCCGACGTGGCTCAGCTGGTAGAGCAGCGCACTCGTAATGCGCAGGTCACCGGTTCGAATCCGGTCGTCGGCTCCAACGATTTTCCTTTGATATATCAACATTTAAACAAGATCTTAAATACAGAAAAAACGATGTTAAAACTAGTGCCAAAAGAATTAGTGCCTAACCTAAAAGCACCCCCCTTTGAAGCTAGGGGGGTTTCTTGTCTAAAATAATTCTACCTTTATTCAGTATCCATAAGTGAAATTAGGCTTGGACCTCCTTTGCAAAGAGCTTTGATATAGTACGAAGAGCTGGCCAAAAGACCAAATCTGTTGTCCCCACAAACACGGTACTGCAGGTTTTGCAGTGCCGTTTCTTTTTTCTAATAATATTGTTCCCTTAATTGTTTAAAATAAAAAAGAATAGCATTAGCTAATCTTAAAATGAAAGAGGCTAGATACATTTGAAAAGTTTCAATGAACTAGGACTTAGCCAATACGTACTCCAAGCTATTAGTGAGATGGGATTTGAAGAGCTTACCCCCATTCAAAAGAGCACAATTCCTATTGCTTTAGAAGGCAAAGATCTAATTGGTCAAGCACAAACAGGGACAGGTAAAACAGCTGCCTATGGGATTCCCATAATCGAAAAAATTTCACTTGATGAAGACTTTATCCAAGCAGTTGTGCTCACGCCAACTCGAGAGCTTGCTATGCAAGTTGCTGAGGAATTAAACAGAATTGGCCAATTCAAGAAGACTCGTGCACTTCCTATTTACGGCGGTCAGGATATCAACAGGCAAATTAAGGCTTTGAAAAAGAAACCGCAAATTATTGTAGCCACTCCAGGGAGATTGCTAGATCACATGCGCCGCAGGACCATTCGCTTAAATAATGTACAGTTTTGCGTCCTTGACGAAGCTGATGAAATGCTGAATATGGGCTTTGTGGAAGACATCGAGAGCATATTAGGCGAAATCCCGATTCAAAGGCAAACGATGTTGTTTTCAGCAACCATACCTAAATCTATTGAAGAACTAGCAAATCGCTTTATGAAAAAGCCCGAGATCGTCCGCACGCAAGCTAAGGAAGTAACAGTTCCCCTTACAGAACAAGTATATCTAGAAGTCCACGAAAGGGATAAACTAGATATTCTCTCCAGGCTCCTAGATCTGAACTCTCCAGAGCTAGCCATTATCTTTGCCAGAACTAAACGCAGGGTAGACGAGTTAGGCGAGGCTTTAGCCAAACGTGGTTATGCTGCTGAAAGCATTCATGGGGATCTAACACAGGCTAGACGAGATGCGGTAATGAAGAAATTCAGGGAAGGCACTATTGAGCTTCTTGTGGCAACAGATGTGGCAGCCAGGGGTTTAGACATCAGCGGCATCTCCCATGTGTTCAATTTCGATATTCCTCAAGATCCGGAAAGCTATGTCCACCGCATCGGCAGAACAGGCAGAGCTGGGAAAAGCGGCCTGGCATTTACCTTTGTGACGCCCCGAGAGTTTAACCAGCTGCGCAATATCGAGAACGTCATCAAAAGAAAGATCAAACGGCTCCCTACACCTACTCTCTTGGAAGCTTTCCGAGGGCAACAACGTTTGACTGTAGAGCGCTTACTGCAAGTTGTGGCTGAAGAAGAGTACGACCAATATAAAGGGATAGCCCAGGAGCTTTTGGAGCAGACAGATTCTGTGACCTTGCTTGCTGCTGCCCTAAAAATGCTAACCAAAGAGCCTGTGGAAAAACCAACTTTGCTCTCTGATCAGCTGCCTAAAAAAAGTTCTAGGAGCAAAGAGCGCAATAGGTACAGCCAGCGTGGGAGAAAAACAAGAAATCGCTAAAGGGCAGGTCTGCGACCTGCCCTTTTCCTATATGGATCTTGCTACCACATGCGCTTCGTAAAATGCTTCAGTAGCCTGGCGCGGCTCTTTTGCATCGCCAATTACCTCTACCTTCGCTATAGAGGAAAGAGGTCCTTCCAGATCTCGAATGCTTTGGACGCCTGTTGCGATAACAACGTTATCTGCTGGTATGAATTCGTCTTCCTCGCAGCAAATCTCAACCCCATCGGGGGTGATCTCTTTCAGGCGAGTATGAACCCGCAGGTCAACGCCAAGCTCCTCAAGCCTTTCCATCAGGAAATGCTTGCGGGCGGGCCCGATTGTGCGGCCTACGTCCTCTAAGATCTCGATTACAGTCACCTTCCTGCCCTGGCCTGCTAGGTACTCTGCAGTCTCAAGGCCTGTAGCCCCGCCGCCTACAACCACGACATTCTGTCCTATGGAGTCTGGATTCTCTAAAGCCTCAGGCGCTAGAACAACGTGAGGCAGGTCCACTCCTGATACATCTGGCATGCTGGGCTTGGCCCCAGTTGCCAAGATAATGAGATCTGGATTCTCTGCCTTGACGTTCTCCACTGTGGCTGGCGTGTTCAATCTCACATCCACACCAGTCCGGGAGAGGCTTTTAATCAGCCACTGGACATCACCGTGGATTTCTTCCTTCTTCTGCGGAATCGCGGCTAGACGCCACTGGCCGCCTAGCTTCGAACTCTTCTCAAAGAGGACAACCTCACAGCCTCTTTCCCGCGCAACCCTGGCCGCTTCCATCCCGGCAGGACCTCCGCCTACAACAACCACCTTCTTCGGCTCTGCAACAGGCGAGTAGGTGAACTCCTCCTCCCTGCCGCAGGCAGGATTGAGAATGCAGGTTGCGTGTTTTCCTTCCAGGAGCAGCCTGTCCACACAGCCTTGATTGCAGGCGATACAGTACCGCATCTCCTCATATTTGCCTTCCTGGACCTTTTTCGGCCAGGCGGGATCTGTAAGCAGACTGCGTCCGATGGCGATAAAGTCTGCATCGCCTCGGGCCAAGATCTCCTCTGCAAGGTAAGGATCGTTGATTCTGCCTACAGCAACCACAGGCACTGATACCACTTTCTTAATCTCTCGAGCTGCCCAAACGTTAAAGCCGCGATCCAGATCCATCGGCGGGACAGTGTAGCGAAGGCTTTCATAAACTCCCACGGAAACGTGCAGGCAATCTACCCCCTGCTCTACCAGCATGGGAGCGATTTTCTTGTTGTCCTCGATTGTGAGGCCCCCTGCGACCTTTTCCTCACCACTGAAGCGGTATAAAATTGGATAGTCTGATCCAACTTTAGAGCGGATGTTGGCGATGATCTCCAGGGCAAAGCGAGCCCGGTTTTCCAAGCTGCCGCCGTATTCATCAGTGCGTTTGTTAGAGTATGGCGACATAAATTGAGCGATTAGATAGCCGTGGGCGCCGTGAAGTTCGATGCAGTCGAAACCTGCTTCTTTCGCTCTGCGGGCAGCATCTCCGTATGCTTCAACCAGCTCATGTATTTCTTCTTTAGTGAGTTCTTTGGGTTCTTCCTGGCAAAGAGGACAGGGGATAGGAGACGGAGCTACAATCGGCATGCCTGTAATGCTGGAGTTAAGCTGCCGTCCTGCATGCCACAGCTGTATACAGGCTAAAGCCCCTTCCTGGTGGATCACGTCTGCTAAGCGCTTGAGGCCGGGTATGTATTTGTCGTCATAAATGGAGAGCCCAGAACCTTTGCTTGTTGGGTGAACCGCTGCAATTTCCACTGTGAGCATGGCAGTACCGCCGGCAGCCCGCACTCTGTGATAATGATAAAGCTTGTCTGTGACAGAACCGTCTGCTGCCTGCATGCCTGATCCCATGGCAGGCATTATCAACCGATTCTTCAGTTCCAAGTTCCCGATTTTCCCTGGGCTAAAGAGATGTTTGAATTCCGCCATTCATAAAACCCCCTTTTCTTTACCTATAGTATGTCCCATCTAATGACAAATGCACCCTTTCTTTGGCTGAAACACCCCCTCTCATCAGCTCGCATATAGTAAATAAAGAAAGGAGCTGATCATATGCCTAACGGATGCCCCCCTGGCTCGCGCCGGTACACCATTGCAGCTGGCGACACGCTTTTCAGCCTTGCGCAGCGGTTCGGCACCACCGTTAGCGCCATCACCAGTCTCAACCCTGGCATTGACCCCAATCGGTTGCGAGTGGGGCAGGTTATCTGCATTCCTGGCAGAAGAGATCCTGGGCCAGGTCCCTGTCCACGCAATTGGGTGCGTTATGCCATCAGGCCAGGGGATACCCTTTTCGCCATTGCCCAAAGAACAGGCACCACTGTCCAAGAACTGATCAACAATAATCCAGGCATAGACCCTAACAGCCTGCGGGTAGCTCAGCTCATCTGCGTACCCAGAGGTGGACCCCCAAGGCCCGGACCTTGCCCGCGAAATTGGGAAAGATACGCCATTAGAGCTGGGGACACTTTGTTCTCAATTGCCCAGCGGAGAGGCACCACTGTGGCGGAGCTGGAGCGGAACAACCCAGGGATCAACCCCAACAGCCTGCAGGTAGGGCAGCTGATTTGCGTGCCGAGAACCGATCGGCCTGTGCCCCTGCCAACTCCCTGTCCCGCTGGTGCCACCCACTACACAATCAGGCCCGGCGACACCCTTTTCCAGCTTGCAAGAGCGCGCGGCACTACAGTTGATGCCATCTTACGCATTAATCCTTCTTTAGATCCAAATAGTCTGAGGGTGGGACAGATCATCTGTCTGCCTTAATGGGTTATATGTAAAAATTGCAGAACCTCATAAAGGGGTTCTGCAATTTTTGCGTCATGATTTGTAAGCAGGAGTGCCCAATAGTTTGTCTACAGTGACAAACTTATACCCTTGTACCCGTAAGGTGTAGATGAAATACGGCAGCGCGTCGATGGTCGGCTGCAGGCTCTGCCCAACTCCCCCTGCGCTGTGCATGAGCACAATAGCCCCAGGTTTCGAGCCGGGAATAGCGCCTATCAGCACATCATCCCTGCCTTTTGCCTGCCAATCGTTGGAGTCTGCTGACCAGTTAATCAGGTAGTTGTCCATGGAAGCAAGCTCCGCCATTCCCTCCTCTGACATCTCCCCATACGGAGGGCGCATCAGCTTGGGCTCGAGGCCTGTCCACTTTTTGATCTCTTTTGCAGTGTTCTCGACTTGCCAGCGGATCCTGTCAGCAGATAGGCTGCGCAAATTGGGATGGGACCAGGAGTGTCCGCCGACCACATGTCCTTCCTGGATCATTCTCTGCACCACCTGTGGATATTGGGCCACCCGATCGCCCCGCACAAAGAAAGTGGCTGGCACGCCGTGATAAGCTAGTACGTCTAAAATCTGGGGAGTAAAAACCGGATCTGGTCCGTCGTCGAAGGTTAAGGCAACCACTTTGTCCTGAGCTTGGCCCCGCAAAAAGATCCTGGCGGGGTAGGCCTTCATCAAATCAGGGATGTTGTAGTAGTAGGTGGAGGCTGAGTATGCTGCCGCCAGTGTCCGGACTGCACTGGGCTGAGGTTTGGTGGGGATCCTCAGCGCCTGACCTGAATAGATAAGTTCGCTTGCCAGCTTGTTGTAGCTCATCAATTCGTCTTTGCTCAGACCGTGGGCTTTGGCAATGCTGTAGAGGGAATCGCCTGCCTTAACCCTGTAAATGATCTCTCCTGGCCTGGCAACAGGATCAGGCACGATTACAACCTGTCCTGGATAAATGGTATAGGGAGCTTCGAGGTTATTGGTCCGGGCTATGGACGGCACATCCACCCCATACCATTCTGAAATCTTATAGAGGCTGTCTTTGTTGCTCACGTAGTGAACTTGAGCAGCTGAAACCAGGGAAGCCTCAAGGAGAAGCAAGAATATCAACAACCAGACTAGAAACCCTGCTCGTCTCACCCATTACACTCCTTCTATATTAAGTTGGCCCCAAAAGAAGAGTATTCTTTTGGCTATAAGGTCAACTTAACATAGAAAGGAGACGTAACGCAAGGTTAAAAACTGCCTCTATTGCCTATTCTAGCCAGAACCTTCATGAAGGAAGGTGTGTTTTGAGAACCTCCAGCTCCCCTTCAAGTCTATACTGCCCGAGGGCTGCAGGAATGAAAACAGACTCTCCTCCCTGGACATCCAGCTTTCCGCCTGAATACGTGATGGTTCCTTCTCCTTTGAGGAAAGTATAGATAAAGAAGCGGTCTCGGGCCTCCTCAAGGAGGCTTTCCGTTAGCTTGTAAAGCTCAACCACAAAATACTTTTTGGCCACAAGGGTGGCTTTCTCAACGCCTGGAGCAACATCCTGAAGCTCTGGCCTTAACTTCCCAGAAGCTTTGGCGCTGAAATCGATCACCTCTAAAGCCTTGTCCACATGCAGCGGCCTTTTGTTGCCTTGGGCATCTACCCGGTCGTAATCGTAGATTCTGTACGTTAAATTAGAGCTCTGCTGGATCTCGGCAAGCAGGATTCCCTCGCCGATCCCATGGACAAGCCCTGCTGGAATGTCAAAGACATCACCTGGGTTAACTTCCACAGTCTGCAGGAGGCTGCTTATAGTGCCATCCTTGATCGCTTGGGCAAACTGCTCTTTGTCTACACCAGCTTTCAGGCCGTAGATTAATTTGGCCCCAGGCTCGGCTTCGATAACGTACCACATTTCATTTTTACCGTACCCGCCCTCATGAGCTTGGACGTATTCGTCTGTGGGATGCACCTGCACTGAGAGCTTGTCGTTGGCGTCGATAAATTTAACCAAAAGGGGAAACTCAGTGCTGTAGTCAGCGGAAAGGGCAGAGCCTATGGCCCGCTCTCCGAATTTCTCCAGGAACTCGGCAAGAGTGAGGCCTTTGTATTCTCCGTTGGCGATAATGCTTGTGCCATCTGGATGAGCAGAAACCTCCCAGCTTTCGGCAACCTTCCCCTCAGGCAGGGTTTTTCCTAATTTCTCGAGGTTCCTTCCGCCCCAAAGGTAGTCTTTATATACTGGTTCAAACTTTAATGGATAAAGCATTTCTTCCTCCTCAGCTGAATGCTTATATTCATCATAAATCAGGATTCAGGCTGACGGGCAACAGCAGCTGGAAAACCGAAGGTCAAAGCTCGGTTTTCCGCACCAGCTGGCTGCAGGAAATAGCTCAATCCTGACCATTATTATAGCCTTACTCTAATATTCAGCTTTTATAAGTTAATTCCTGTCTGATCAATGAGCAGGCTGATAATTTTTATTCGCCGATAATTTTGATCAGGACCCGTTTAGGCCGCTTGCCGTCGAATTCGCCGTAGAAGATTTGCTCCCAGGGACCGAAATCCAGCTTGCCGTCTGTAACTGCCACCACAACCTCTCTGCCCATGATTGAACGCTTGAGGTGGGCGTCTGCATTGTCTTCAAAGGTATTGTGCTTATAGCGGGAGTGGGGTTTTTCCGGTGCCAGTTCCTCAAGCCAGGCTTCCAGATCCTGGTGCAGCCCTGACTCGTCATCGTTGATGAAAACGCTGGCTGTGATGTGCATGGCAGAACAGAGGAGCAGGCCTTCTTTGATTTGACTTTCCTCTAAAGCAGCCTGAACCTGTGGTGTGATATTAATGAATTCCCTGCGGTTTTTAGTCTGAAAAACAAGCTCTTTCCGATAGCTTTTCATAGAAAAACCTCCTGTTCTATAAAACGTTGTCAGAATTGCGCAGAAATGTTATCTTAATATTTGAAATTAGTAAATTGGGAAGGAGGATAAAGGTGAAGTCAAAGGGAAGAGTGATTGCAATTCCCCCTGGTGCTACAATCCGCGAGCTGATGGAGGATCGCGGCCTCGGGCAAAAAGAGTTAGCCATCAGGATGAAATTAACAGAAGAGCAAACCAGCCGGCTGCTGGACGGACGAGTAGAGTTGACTTGCGAAATTGCCCGAAAGCTTGAAGCTGCTTTGGGCGCGCCGGCGAGCTTTTGGCTCAACCTGGAGAAAATCTATCGCGAATCCCTCTCACAAATACAAAGAGAGGCGTCCTCTAAGCAGCGTGCTTAGAGGACTGCCCCTGTTAACTTTAATTTGTTACCGCTGCCATCTTCCCTTTAGAGGTAAAGGTCAGTTTGCCGTCTTCAGCATCGATGAGGACAACCTCGCCTTTCTTGAAGGTTCCTTTGAGCATTTCTTCAGACAGCTGATCTTCAACCAGCCGCTGAATGGCCCTGCGGAGAGGTCTGGCGCCAAAAGCGGGGTCGTAGCCTTCCTTGGCTATAACCTCCTTGGCTGCCTCTGTGAGCTCAATGTCCACTTCGTGCTCGCGCAGGGTTTTCCGCACCCTGTTGATCAGAAGGCTCACTATCTGGTAGAGCTCGTCTTTGTTAAGAGGTCTGAAGACGATGATCTCGTCGAGACGGTTAATGAATTCAGGCCGGAAGGCCTTTTTCATTTCGTCCAGCACTCTTTCCTTCATCTTCTCGTAGGACTCTTCTTCGTTCTCTGCAGCAGTAAAGCCAAAGCTGCCTGTGGACCTAAGGTGCTGTGCACCGAGGTTGGAGGTCATGATGATCACAGTGTTGCGGAAATCTACAGTCCGTCCTTTGCCGTCTGTGAGCCTGCCGTCGTCCAGGACCTGCAGCAGGGTGTTGAACACGTCTGGGTGTGCTTTTTCTATTTCGTCCAGGAGAATCACGGAATAGGGCTTCTGCCTTACCCGCTCTGTCAGCTGTCCTCCCTCATCGTAGCCAACATAGCCTGGAGGTGAGCCGATGAGGCGGGAGACTGTGTGCCTTTCCATGTACTCGGACATGTCCAGCCTAATCATGGCATCTTCATCGCCGAAGAGGGCTTCAGCTAGGGCTCTGGCAAGTTCTGTCTTCCCTACCCCAGTTGGGCCAAGGAAGATGAAAGAACCAACGGGCCTTGAGGGATCTTTCAGGCCTGCTCTGGCACGGCGGACAGCCTTGGAAACAGCAACAACTGCCTCTTCCTGTCCAACCACGCGCTCGTGCAGAACTTTCTCCAGCTTCAGCAGACGCTCAGCTTCTTCTTCTGCCAGCTTCGCCACTGGAATACCTGTCCACATTGAAACGATTTCGCTGATGTCTTCAGGCGTAACTACTCCTTCTTGTTTGCCCCTCTCTTTGGTCAGCTCTTCCTGACGTTCCTTAATCTGCTTTTCAAGTTCTTGTTCTTTGTCCCTGAGCTGGGCTGCTTTTTCGAATTCCTCGCTACTGATGGCTGCTTCTTTCTCTTTGCGAATCTCGCCTAATTGCGCTTCGAGCTCTTTGATGTCCTCTGGCACTTCCAGGTTCCGCAGCCGCACCCTCGAGCCTGCCTCGTCGATCAAGTCTATGGCCTTGTCAGGCAGGTAGCGGTCGTTTATATAACGGTCTGAAAGCTTCACTGCAGCTTCCAGTGCTTCGTCTGTAATTTTGACCCTGTGATGGGCTTCGTAGCGGTCCCTCAGGCCTCGGAGAATTTCCAGTGCGTCCTCCACAGAGGGCTCGCCTACCATGATGGGCTGGAAGCGCCGCTCCAAGGCTGCATCCTTTTCGATGTACTTTCTGTATTCATCGATGGTCGTGGCGCCGATGCACTGCAGCTCTCCCCGGGCCAAAGCGGGCTTGAGGATGTTGGCAGCATCAATTGCGCCTTCTGCAGCTCCTGCGCCGATGATGGTGTGCATTTCATCCAGAAAGAGGATTACATTCCCCGCCTGCTGCACTTCGTCCATCACTTTTTTGAGCCGGTCCTCAAATTCGCCCCGGAACTTTGTCCCAGCCACAAGGCCTCCTAAGTCCAGGGAAACAACCCTTTTGTCTGCCAGAACATCTGGCACATCGCCTTTGACGATTTTCAAGGCCAATCCTTCTGCGATAGCGGTTTTCCCCACTCCCGGCTCGCCCAAGAGAGCTGGATTGTTTTTGGTCCTGCGGCTGAGGACCTGGATCACCCGCTCGATTTCCTGACTTCTGCCGATTACCGGATCCAGCTTGTCTTCTCTGGCCAGCTGCGTCAGATCCCTGCCGAACTGATTTAACGTTGGAGTGTTGGTTGGGGTCCGGGCAGGGCCTTTTGGGCCTGCAGCTTTTGCGCCACCGAGTAAAGCGAAGACCTGCTGCCGCACTTTGCCTGCATCAACGTTCATGGCCCGCAGAACCTGGGCAGCCACTCCCTCTCCTTCTCTGATCAGGCCGAGGAGGATGTGCTCTGTGCCGATGTAATTGACTCCCATTTGCCTGGCTTCGTCCCAGGCAAGTTCCAATACCCGTTTTGCTCTGGGCGTAAAGGCCAGCTTGAAAATATTGGCTCCCTCTCCCTTGCCCACCAGCTTCAAGGTTTCGCTGCGAAGCCTGCCCAGATCTACGCCTAAATTCTTTAAGGCCTTGGCAGCTACTCCTTCTCCCTCGTGCACCAGGCCCAAAAGCAGGTGCTCCGTGCCTACAACATTATGACCTAAACGCCTTGCTTCTTCCTGAGCAAGCATTAATACCTTTTCTGCTCTTTCGGTAAACCTGCTGTACATTCGCTCTCACCTCTCTAGTTTATTTTTCAAGTTTTTCCCCTTATTTATCCTTTAAGTTTTCCCGCAGCAGCGCAGCACGGTAGTAGTCCCGCTGCTGGGCGGGGAGCTGCTGCTTCATGATTCCCTGTACTGCCTGCGGCTGCGCAAGGACTGTAAGCTGATTCAATTTGGTCAATGAAACCTCGGAAAGCAAGCCTAGCCCTATGCCTAAGCGCAGATCCGAAAGGAGGTTCATGGCTTCCTGGGTAGAGAGGAGCCGCGCCTGGGTGAGGATTCCGTAAGCTCTGTATACCCGGTCTTCGATTTGGGCTTTGGCATTTGAGCTCAGCACCTCTCTGGCCTGCTGTTCCTGCTGAATGATTTGCTTGGTTACAGAGTTGATGTTTTCAATGATCTCCTGCTCTGTTCTGCCTAAAGTCACCTGGTTGGACAGCTGGTAGATATGGCCGCTGGCTTCCGTCCCTTCGCCGTATAGCCCCCTGACAGCCAGCCCTACCTGTGTAACGCCTTTAAACAATTGCTGAACCTGGTTGACCATGGACAGTGCCGGCAGGTGCACCATTACAGAAGCGCGAATTCCAGTGCCCACGTTGGTTGGACAGGCTGTCAGATAACCGTGCTCCTGGGAAAAGGCAAAATCAAGCCGCTCTTCTAAGCGGTCATCCAGCTCGTCAATGAGCTTCCAGCCTTCCTCCAGGTCAAGGCCTGGCAGCAGGACCTGCATCCTCAGGTGGTCTTCCTCGTTTACCATCACAGAAATGTCTTCTCTGTCGCTGAGGATCACTGCCCTGTTTGCACTTTTTTGAACTAGTTGCGGGCTGATGAGGTGCTTTGCCAAAAGCAGCTGCTGTTCCAAAGGATCTATTTCAGACAAAGCCCGAAACTGCAGGCGCCCCCAGCTGCCCTTGACTTCAGATGCCTCTTTCACCTTTCTGGCTACCTCCGCCAGCTGCTTGTCGTCTGCAACCTGAGGGAAGGGCAAGGTTGAGAGGTTTCTTGCCAGGCGGATTCTGCTGGAGAGGACAATCTCCTGCTCTGGTCCTTTCTCTGTGAGCCATCTGCTGGTCAGTTCAGCCACTGAGATCACCCCCTAGCTGGCTCTCCAAATCACGGATTTTATCGCGTATTTCCGCAGCTTTTTCGTATTCTTCGCGGCTGATTACCTCTTTCAACTGACTGCGCAGCTCTTCTATCTGCCGCTGCAGTTTAAGCTGCCCTTCATGTTTGGAAGGGACTTTCCCTGTATGGCGCGTATGGCCGTGGATGCGCCGCAGAATGGGTTCCATTTGCTGGCCGAAGGTTTCGTAACAGTGACTGCAGCCGAGCTGCCCCAATTCCCGGAAATCGCGATAGCTCAAATCGCAGCTTGGGCAGCGGTCCAAATCTTTCTGCCAGCTGTCCCCTACTTGAAAGTCCTGATCTAAATCAAAGAAACCAGAGAGAATGTTGGGAAAGTTAATCTGCACATTCCCCAAAAAGCCGAGTTCTCCTCGTTCTGCAGCACACTGCTGGCACAGGTGCATTTCAGTCTTCTGATCCCCGATGATTTTTGTCAAGTGAACATTTGCCGGTCTCTTCTTGCATTCCTCACACAACATGGTTTTCACCTCCGTAAAGTAACAATAAGCAGATTCCGCAAGAGGGTTGCCCGCAGCCTATCCTGCATTTCAGGTTCGATGCTGGTGATGCTCTGTTCCACCAGCCCCCTGAGCATAATAGCCTCCCGCTCTTCCAAGATCCTAGCTTCCACCAGCCTAATCAGAAGTTCCTCAGCCCTCTGGGCTGAGATGGCATCGGAAATAAGCTCTGCAATTTCCGCAAACAAATCCCGTTCTGTACGCCACTGGAGGCGCATAATGCGAATGTAGCCGCCTCCTCCCCGCCTGCTCTCCACAAGGTACCCCTTTTCAAAGGGGAAGCGGGTTTCCAGGACATAGTTAATCTGCGAAGGCACACAGCGGAACTGATCTGCCAGCTCCCTGCGCCTGATTTCGATGATGCCGTGGGGATTATCCCGTAATAATTCTTTTAAATACGCCTCAATTAAATCTGCCATGCTCCCTCCCATGGGCTCACCTCCTCCTGACCAGTTCTGACTTTGACCTTTCCTGACCTTAATTAAATTATAGAGCCATTACCGAAAAGGTTGCAACAGGCAATTAATGGTATTTTTGGTTTTCTTCTGCATTTAGCTCGAAATAATTCAAAATTTCTCCCATTTCCTCTCTAAATTAAAAAAGCGCCGGCGTCCGGCGCTTGTCGGTTAAATTATTTCAGTTTGTCCGGGTACTTCGCGGATTAGTTTCACTTCATCTCCTGTTGCAGCATTGATATAAACCAGGAACTTCTCTTTATTCAAGCTGGCTTTGAACTCGTAGGTGGCCACCATCCTGAACCTGTCGTCCAAAATCACTGCCTTGCGCACCCTTTCGATTTTCAACCGCTTGTTCACCCTGGCCCTTGCCTGGGCTTCGGTTAAAGGATAGGCGGGGGCGCTTGCCGCTCCTTTGAAGGTGAGGAAGTTCATGGCCTCAAAGCCGAGAATTTCGCCGTTGTCCAGGGCAATCTGAAGTTTAATCTCTTCCGGGTAAATCCAAACATCGCCTATTTTTCGGACATAGGAGCAGTTGACAACGCCGTCGAAGGGATCTGCTGCCAAAGACTCCATGCCCTCATAGCCGAGGTCTTTTAGGTACTTTAGGCCGCGGGCCCTTGCCTGGGTGACGGAAATAGTCGGCTTGCCGATGTTTCGTTCTGTGAGCATCCAGATGAGGTGGCCGCCTTTTTGACTGATGGACATCATGGTCCGCCAGGCTTTTGCTCCTCTGCGGTTTTCCTGTCTAGTGGGGACTATCTCCACGTGGAAGGCGGGGACATCGCCTTTTTCAGTGCCCACAACCCTTGCTGTCTGGTTTCGTTTGTTGGGAGCCATGAATTTACGGGCTATATTTACTGCCTGCTGGCGGCTGATTTGAGGTCCTGTAAAGCCCCGGGGCCGCGCTCTGAAGTTGAGCATGTTGCCCTCGAAATCGGGATCTGGATATCGTTTGAGCCCGTCTTCCATCATCATGAAGCTTTTGACGATGGGATTGCTCTCGAGAGCCCCCTCTTCGCTGGGCCTTTTTTTGCTGTCTTGGGCCCTCACAACCTGAGCCATGGTGGCCCGCTGCACGCCCTGCCAGTCTGGACCCTTTTGAAAGTGGGGCTGCATTTTATCTAGGCTCTCTCTAATGTGCTTTGCCTGCCTGAAAAACCCCTGCAGGCTGTTCCAGGCTTTTTCGTCAAGGGTCTGCCCTTCGCCAATCCGGCGGAAAGTGCTGAAGCTGAACGCTTCCAGCTGGCTGATAAATTTCTCTGTATTGGCTAACTCAAGGTTGCTTAGAGGCAGCTGGCCCAAATTCGCCTGAGCTGCGCTTGCCTGCCGCCAGGTGTCTGAGAAGTAATTCATTTGCTGTTTGGGATCGTTTGAGGCTGAGGCTTGGGCTAAGAGGGTTTCCAAGCTCTCGATATTATAGGTTAATTCATAAAATGCTCGCTGATAGCCGTTTTCGACCAGGGTGCTCAATCTCTCTTTGGCCATGTATTGTGTGATTCCCCAAACTGCAAAGACAAGTGCCAAGCCTCCAAAAATCCAGCTAGTCCATCTGCGCACCTTATTCCCTCCTTAGCGAGCAAATACGTGTTTGCCGATTTGGGTGATGATTCTCCTGGTCCAGATCCAGCGGCTCACAGGCTTGTATGGATTCCAAAAATAAATGGCACCGCCTGTTGGGTCCCAACCACTGAGGGCTGCCTGGGCTGCCCTGTAGCTCGTTCTGCGCACTGGAGCCCAGATTTGTCCTCGAGAAACAGCCTCAAAAGCCCCTGGCTGATATGCCACTCCAGCGACAGTGTTGGGGAAGCGGGGATGCTGCACGCGGTTCAGGATCACAGCTCCCACAGCCACCTGGCCCACAAAGGGCTCGCCTCTGGCTTCGCCATTGATGAGCCGTGCCAGCAGAGTATAGCTGTTTTGAGCATCCACAGTTGGCTCATCTGGTCTTGTCAGAAACCAGATTCCACCTGCTAGAAGCAACATAAAAATAAAAAGCCCAATTCTTCTGCGCAAAGACTTTCTCTCCTTTCTAGAACCTCCTGGTGATACTAGTCTTTGCCCGAAAGAGGGCTTTTTATACACCTTTAGCTTTGCCTGGATTTTAGGGATTTGCCTGCTTAGGCAGATGTTTCATCCATTCCGGGGCTGCATATAGGAGCAGAGCTTCCACAAAAATTGATGCGGGCAGCTGCAGCTTGGAAAAAGGCATAAAAAAACGAGCCGTTTACTCTGGCTCGTTTTCGTCAACTGCTTTCAAATCAGCAAAAAGGTCTTCTCTGCTCTTTGGAGCTTCTTCTATCATCTTGCACTGCCCTTGGAAGAGGGCGCCGTCTTCGATTACCAGCGCCCCCACTGTGGCGTCTGCATATAGTTTTCCAGTTCTGCTGATCTCAAGGCGGCCTGCAGCTGTAACTGTGCCCCGAACCTGACCTGCTGCAACCACGTTTTCGGCTCTGATCTCTGCCTGTACTTCGCCGCCGCTTCCCACCACTACATCCCCTGTGGTTTCAATGGTACCTACAACCTTGCCGTCAACCCGGATTAGGCCTGTGCCTTTCAGCTCCCCTTGGATAAAGGTGCCTTTGCCGATAATGGTATCTCCAGAGTCTTGGCCTGCAGCTTTTTTCCTCAGCATGACCCCACCTCCTATGATAAGTAGTCGAGCGGGTTTTTCGGCTGCCCGTTCAGCAGGACCTCGAAGTGGAGGTGCGGTCCTGTGCTGGTTCCAGTATTGCCTGAAGCACAGATAACCTGACCCTTGTTCACCCACTGGCCAACTTTCACGTGCAACCTTGAATTATGGGCATAGAGCGTTCTTATCCCTTGTCCGTGGTCGATAATAATGGTTTTTCCATATCCGCTCCGCCATCCGGCATAAACCACCCTGCCGCACGCTGCAGCTTTGACGCTTGTCCCCGGGGAAACTGCAATGTCAATCCCGGAGTGGAAAAGCCGACGCCTGCGGATGGGATGAACTCGATAGCCGAAGCGGCTTGTAATTCTGCCCCGAACAGGCCACAGGGAAGGGTAGCGCTCTACCAACCACTCATACCGATCTAACTGCTGCAGGAGCTGCCTTAATTCTACCTCCATTTCAGAGATGTCCCTTGCAAGGAGGTCCAGCTGCTCGCTGAGATTGCTTTCTTTGATCTGGGTGATGCCTCGAGACTGCCGGCTGGAGCCGCGGGATCTGGAAGAAATATTGGAACGCTTCCAGCCGAGTTTGGCCAGTTCTTTCTCGGGCAGGAGTTTGTTGTCCAAAGCCTTTTCCTGAACCTTTTCGCTTAAAGCTGCCAGCTGGTCCAGACGGTTCTGGACCTCTTCAGCTTGTTTGGCCAACTCTTTGACCTGCCTGTTTTCTTCTTCCAAAGCACGCTTTTCTTGGTTGCTGATCTGGATAATTTCTTCCTTTTCTTTTGCTTCCTGCGCCAGCTGCTGATAGTTGGCATAGAATTTGTAACAAAAGCCGCCAGCTGCAATGAAACAGATGAGCAGCAAGTAGCAAACATAGACAGGAAGCCTGAGCCTGGCAACGCCGCCACGGGAGGGGACGAACAGGAGGGTAATGCTATTTCTTAAGTGAGACTTGACTTTGTCTAACCTGAAGCGAGGCTTGATGTTGTCAAGCCTAACTCGTCCACCAAACAAACAAAACACTCCCTTAATGTCTCATCATCATATTATATGTACCGATTTTAAAAAGTATACCTGCCCTTTATATTATTTTCTGCTCCGCTCTTTCCCAGGGTTTTCTATCTTTTCCCAGGCGATTTTCAGGGCTTCTTCCTCTTCTGCAGACAGTGCGTAACGGGACAGCCATCTTTCTAGTGGCTTGGCGTAGAAGTAAGCTTCGTCCCTGCCGTGGAGGTTTGTCAGGATAAAGCCGTTGCCCAGCCTGTCGGCGACAGCCAGAGAAAAACTCTGCTCTCCGCCTGTGTTGCTGAAAGCATCGAAGCGAACCATCCCCACGCTCTGCAGGGAGGACTGACCCCAAGAGGTTAAGGTGTTCAGGATCTCATTAATTTGCCGCTGCTCGCCCTTAACCTCTTCCAGTTCCTGCAGGGATTGTTCGATTAATTCTTCCAGGTTTTTGCCGTCTGTGCCCTTCATCAAGATCCTGTAGCGGCTCATCAGCCGCTGCAGTTTTATATTGTTGACGATAAAGATAATTAAAGCCAGAAGCAATAGCCCAATAATGCCCAAAGTAACCAAAGCCAACTGTTCTTCTAACCAGACTAACATCTCCATCAGTTTTCCTCCGCCCATCAAAGCTGCAGACAAATCTGCACTGCTGCCTTATAAGCTGCTTCAACATCCTCTTGGGTGTTACCATAACCAAAGCTGAACCGCACTGTCCCCTGAGTTTCAGTGCCTATTGTCCTGTGGGCCAGGGGGGCGCAGTGCAGGCCGCCGCGGACTGCGATTTGGAAAAACTCGCTGAGCACTCTCGCCACTTCTTCTGAGGCTTCCTGGCCAAAGTTTACAGATATCAAAGGCACCGCCAGCTTCTCAGGGCCGTAGATTTTCACCTTTTCCAGCTCAGAAAGCCGCTGGCGAAACTCCTGGGCTAAGGCCAGGGACTTTTCTGCGATCTCGCTGCCGTGGTTCCGGACAAATTCTGCGGCAGCGCCCAACCCGAGTATTCCGGGGAGGTTTGGCGTCCCGCTTTCGTAACGGTCCGGCAAGATCTCAGGCTGTTCCACGGAATCAGAGTAGCTGCCTGTGCCGCCGTAGATCAATGGCTCGAGAACGATGCCGGAGCGGATGTATAATCCGCCTGTGCCCAAAGGCCCCAGCAAGCCCTTATGTCCCGGAAAGGCTGCCAGATCCACCGGCAGCTCTCCCAGCTTCACCGGCAGGTAGCCAAGGCTCTGGGCTATATCTGCTAAAAAGAGGGCACCTGAGCTTCGGACAAGCTCTGCCACTTCAGCTAAAGGTATGATGTCGCCAGTGACGTTGGACGCGTGGGAGAGGACGACCAGCCTCGTTTCCTTTTTTAAAGCCTGCGCTAAAGCATCCAGGTCCAGCCTTCCGCCTGGGGCAGGGAGGACCTCCACCTCAACGCCGCGCTTTTCCAGCGCCGCAAGGGGCCTGAGGACCGAGTTGTGCTCCACGCTGCTGGTGACCACTCTGTCTCCTGGTTTTAAGATACCGAAGAGGGCCAGGTTAAGGGCTTCTGTGGTGTTTTTAGTAAAGACAATCCTAGTAGCCCCAACTCCCAGCAGCTCTGCCACCTGCTGTCTTGCTGCCAGGATCCTTCTGCCTGCCTCAAGGCCCATTTCGTGGCCGCCCCTGCCAGGGTTTCCCCCCACCTGACAGCAGGCCTCTTTCATCGCCTCAAACACTGGAGGCGCTTTGGGCCAACTTGTGGCAGCGTGATCCAAATATATCAATGTTTCCACCTCTAATTATTATTCGCCTTCTTCGCCCTAAGTCCTTCCTTACACAAGAAAAAGGGCCGGTTTCCCAGCCCTAAAGCCTGTAAATTCCTTCATGGGCAATTTCGTGCTCTTCCAGGAGTTCCTTTACCTCTGCTTCCTTGGCGCTGGCGAATTCTATGCCGCTCGTGCAGTGGGTAACTATCCCCTGGGGAACAGGAACCACTTTGCTTTGGATCCCGTGGTCAGACAGAAGTCTTTCTGCCAACAAAAGGTGGTGAGTTGAAGAACAGATCAAAAGGGCTTTGTTATTCTCTTTGGGTGCAAATTTCTCCCACAGCGACATCTACCTGCTCCTTAAAAGAACAAATCACGCTCTCCCTGTTCCAGCTGCAAAAGCCTGCGTTTGGTCTCTTCCCTCAGCTGCTGATTGGGAATTCCTTCAAGCTGTCTTGCAATGGTTTCCTCTCCCAATTCCACCAGGGAAGGAGGGGCGTAATCCAGAAGATATTCTTTGAAAGTTAAAATCGCATTAGGCTGACAAAAAGTTTGAATTTCTCCATCTTTTGCCAGATCCATGAAGTGTTCGCCTGTTCTGCCCTGCCTGTAGCAGGCTGTGCAGTAGCTGGGGAGGTAGCCTTCACTGCAGATGCTGGCCAGAACCTGGTCTACACTCCTTGTATCGTCTGGCAGAAACTGGGCTGTTTCGCACTCTGCTTCCTTTTTCTCTTCATAGCCCCCTACTCCTGTGGATGAAGCTGCAGAGACTTGCGAAATACCCAAGCTCAACAGCTCATCCCGCAAGGCTGGCCTCTCCCTTGTGGAAAGGATGAGTCCAGTATAGGGCACAGCAAGCCTCAAGATGGCCACTATCTTCCTGAACTCATCTTCACTTACAGGATAGCGAACCACTCGGCTCAAGTCTACGCTTTGAGCCGGCCTAATCCTCGGCACGGAAATGGTGTGGCAGCCCACGCCATACTTTTCTTCCAGATGCTGGTTATGTGCCAGAAGGGCTAGCACTTCAAAGCGGTAATCGTATAGGCCGAACAAGACGCCGAGGCCCACATCATCGCAGCCGCCTTCCATGGCACGATCCATGGCTGTGGTGTGCCAGTCGTAGAGGGACTTGGGGCCTGCTGGGTGTACTCTTTCGTAGGTGGGCCTGTGGTAGGTTTCCTGGAAGAGAATGTAGGTGCCGATTCCTGCTTCGTGAAGCTTGCGGTATTCTTCCACAGTAGTAGCAGCGATGTTGACGTTCACCCTTCTAATGCTGCCGTTGCCATCTGTGGTGCTGTAGATGGTCTGGATCACGTCCAGGACATAATCCAAGGGACAGTTTTCCGGATCTTCGCCGGCCTCCACAGCCAAACGTTTGTGGCCCATGCGCTCCAAGATCTTGACCTGCTGGGCTACTTCATCCAAAGACAGCCTTTTCCGCTGCAGCCTCTTGTTTCCTCTGTGAAAGGCGCAGTAGGCACAGGAGTTCACACAGTAATTGCTGAGGTAAAGGGGAGCAAAGAGAACGATCCGTTTGCCGTAAATTTTCTCCTTTACCTTTCTAGCTGTGGCGAAGAGCAGATCCAGTTTGTCTGGATCTTCCACAGCTAACAGGGATGCGACCTCTTCCGTGCTCAGGCCTTTTGCTTTTTCCGCTTTTGCCATTAGCTTCTCCAGCTGGGAAGCGGAAGGTTCTGCTGCAGAATCCACTAAAGACTGCAGTTGAGCTTGGTCGATAAAATCTGCTGGTTGGCTCTGCTTGTTCCTCTCGATTAACTGCTGTGCTGTAAACATTGGTTTCCTCCTCCTTCGCTCCGCCCCGCGCACGAACTTTTTAAAACTGTCCGTTGAACTTTCCCTTCACAAGGTCAGGAAAGCTCCTGCGCCAAACCCTGAGAAAGGGGAATCAACCGCTTTCTGAGGGTGGGGAGGAGGTTCTCTTTTCATGATTATTGTAACTTATGCCAAACCCTCAGTCAAGGAGATCCCTGGGTGCGATTGTTTCACGTGAAACAATGGGCACTTCGACCACAAAAAAGTGTCCTCCGGCGTGCAGGGAGGAAGGGCCAGCAGCAATTTAAGGCGAAACTCCTTCTCTGGCAGCAAAGCTCCCGCCGTGTTCGCATTGATCTCCACAGATTAATCACACAAGGGGTCTTTTGGCAAGCTGCCGACCGCTGGCTGGCTTCGTTCAAGAGCAACCTTGGCCCTTGCGCAGACTGCTGCTGATGTTTCACGTGAAACAATCGGCAGATTGATCCTCTGCATCAGCAAAAAATGCCCCTAAGTATGGGATTCCTCTGCGGCAAGCTGCTGGTTGCTGATAAAGGGCAACAAGGCTTTAGTGCGGACGGTTGTCAATTGTTTCACGTGAAACATTTGGCAGACTGAACTTTTGCGGAAACAAAAAAGCGCCTCTAAAGCTTGATCAATCAAGTTTAGAGGCGCTCACAAACCTTCCCGCAAACCTATTCCTAGGCCAGTTCTTCGGACAAGCCAAAGATTTCCACAAGCCGTTCGAGGTCTTCAGGTCCATAATATTCGATTTCGATTTTGCCCCCCTTGGCTTTAGGGGTAATCCGCACCTGAGTGCCCAGCCGGGAGATCAAAGACTCCTCCATAGCCCGCAGCTGGGGATCAACCAGCCTCACCTTAGGACGGGCTCTCTTCCCAGCCAGCATAGCCCGCACCATGTTCTCAGTGGCCCGCACTGATAAACCCCGCCGAACCACCTCTCGATAAGCTTCCAGCTGCTGGCTGGTGCTGCCCAGGGCCAGCAGGGCTCTAGCGTGGCCTGCTGAAATTGTTTCACGTGAAACACCTTCTCGAATTTCCTCGGGCAAAGAGAGGAGCCGCAGCGCATTGGCAATAGCAGGCCGGCTTTTGCCCAAAGTTTGGGCCAATTCCTCCTGGGTGAGGGAGAACTCATCGATCAGCCGCTGGTAAGCTTCGGCTTCTTCTATGGGATTGAGGTTTTCACGCTGCAAGTTCTCGATTAGGGCCAGCATCATCAGCTGTTCGTCCCCAAGGTGCCTGATGATCACCGGCACATGGGTGAGACCTGCCTGTCTAGCAGCCCGCCAGCGCCTTTCACCAGCCACCAAAGTGTACATAGTCCCTTCTTGTCTGGCCACCAGGGGCTGAATGATGCCATGCTCTTTAATTGAAGTGGCAAGCTCTGCCAACTTTTCCGGATCGAACTCTTGCCTGGGCTGATAGGGATTGGGCTGGATGTTCTCTATTGGCACTTGCCTGATCGACTCGCCAGAAGGGGTAGAGACGGGCTCGATTAGTGCCTCCAGGCCCCTGCCTAAAACAGACCGCTTATTCATTGGCTGCTAATCCTCCTTCAGGTGGCAGACCGCAAAATTCTCTGGCCAAATTGCGGTAAGCTTCAGCGCCTCGGGAACGTTCGTCATATAAGATGATGGGCTTCCCGAAACTAGGTGCTTCGCTTAATTTCACGTTTCTGGGGATCACGGTCTGGTAGACCTTGTCTTTGAAGTAGTTCCGCACCTCTGCAATTACCTGTTGGGCGAGATTGGTTCTGGCATCGTACATAGTGAGAACCACGCCTGCAACCTCTAAAGCGGGGTTCAAGTGTTTTCTCACCAAATCAAGGGTTTTCATGAGCTGTCCCAAGCCCTCTAACGCATAATACTCGCACTGAATAGGCACCAGTGCCCCTGTGGCTGCAGCCAGGGCGTTGAGGGTCAACAGGCCCAGAGACGGAGGGCAGTCAATTAAAATAGTGTCGTACGCCTCTTGGAAACCTGCCAAAGCTCCTTTCAGGCGCAGTTCCCGGGAAAGGCCGGAAACAAGCTCCACTTCAGCGCCGGCCAGGGCAATTGTTGCCGGCGCCACATCCAGGTTCGGGATCTCTGTTTTTTGAATCACCTCTGCCAGGGGCAGCTCCTCTAAAAGCACTTGGTAAATGCTTGCTGAAAGCCTTTTCTTATCGATGCCGAGGCCGCTGGAAGCGTTTCCCTGGGGATCCAGATCCACGATTAAGACCTTTTGCCCCAGTTCAGCCAGGCACGCACCCAAATTAACAGCCGTCGTCGACTTGCCGACGCCTCCCTTTTGATTGACTACCGCCAGAACCTTGCCCATAGGCTCGCCTCCCACATAATCTTCATTTAAATATGTTCTCTTTTTCTCTCCGGGTTCCTCCCTAGAAGAGGTTTCTTTTCAGGGAGGCCTGCCCGGCGGGGGTAGCCCTGGGGCGTTGGCCTGACCTTCTTGATCAAGAGCAGGTGTCTGGTCCCGTAACCTTGTGGGAGCTGGATCTTAGGCATCTGAACGAGCTCGCCCCCTAACTCCTCGAGAGCGTAGCCTGCTTCAGCCATTTCTTCTTCAACATCTGGTCCTTTGTATGCTGCAAAAAGCCCTCCTGGGGCAACGTGGGGCAGACAGAGCTCCAAAAGTACCGGCAGCTTTGCTACTGCACGGCTTGTGACCAGCTGGTATTGTTCCCTGCCCTGGCTGCGGCCGAAATCCTCTGCCCGGGACCAGACCAGCTCCACTGGCAAATCCAGCTCGCTGCACGCGTTTTCTAGAAACTCGATGCGCTTGCGGAGGGAGTCCAGGAGGGTAACGTGCAAGTCTGGTCTTGCAATGGCCAAGGGCACACCAGGGAAACCTGCTCCCGTCCCTACATCCAACACCTTACCTGCCACTTCTACATACGGTAAAACGCTTAAAGAATCCAAAACGTGCTTGTAGAGGTAGGTAGGCCAGTCCAGCTTGCCTGTGAGGTTGAGGCGTTTGTTGCCCTCCATCACTAGTTCTCCAAAGGCAAGAAGCTTGCTGATTTGGGTCTCTGAAAGCTCGATCTCGAATTTCCCTGCTTCCTGTGCCAAAAGCTCTGCTGCCTGCCTTTTATCTGCGTCCACTTGCCTTTTCACCTCGTTCCAGATAAATTCCCAAGATGGCTACATCTGCTGGAGTGATGCCGCGTCGCAGAGCGTCGCCTAAAGTTGCAGGCCGAAGCTGCGCTAATTTGTCCCTGCCCTCTATGGAGAGGCCGGGCACTTTTGCCCAATCCAAGTCTTTGGGAATGGACCGGCCTTCCTGCCGCCTGAACCTGGCAACCTGGCTCTCCTGCTTTTTAATATAGCCTTCATATTTTATAAGGATCTCAACCTCTTCTGCCACCTCATAGGGCAGATCTGGCCTTTCCGGATCGATGGCTGCAAGTTTCCCGTAGGAAATAGTCGGCCTGCGCAGGAGCTGTGCCAAAGAGAGGTTCTCGTTAGCGTTCTCTCCCAAGGATCTGACCTCCTCGGGGGTGACCATAGTGGAGTTGAGCCGTGCCTGCTCCTCATCGATCTGCGCTTTTTTCTGCTGAAAAGCAGCATAGCGCCTATCGTCGATGAGGCCGATTTCTCGTCCCAGCTCCACCAGGCGCAGATCTGCATTGTCCTGCCGCAGAAGCAGGCGGTACTCTGCCCGGGAAGTCATGAGGCGGTACGGCTCATCTGTGCCTTTTCCCACCAGATCATCCAAGAGGACTCCCAAATAAGCCTCGCTTCGATCGATGGTGACGGGAGGCTGGTTGTCCAGGAAGCGAACTGCATTTACGCCGGCCAAAAGGCCCTGGCCTGCTGCCTCCTCGTAGCCGGAGGTGCCGTTGATCTGGCCTGCAGAAAAAAGCCCCTCTACCCCCGGCACTGCCAGGGAATACTCCAGCTGGGTTGGCACCAGACAATCATATTCGATGGCGTACCCAGGCCGCATCATTTTGGCCTTTTCCAGCCCTGGGATAGAGGCAAGCATTTCCAGCTGAACTTCCTCTGGAAGGCTGGTGGAAAGTCCCCCCACATAAAATTCCTTGGTATGGCGCCCTTCTGGTTCCAGGAAAATGTGGTGGCTTTCCCGATCTGGAAACTGGCAGACTTTGGTTTCGAAGGAGGGACAGTACCTGGGCCCGATGCTTTGGATCTGCCCTGAATACATAGGCGCCCTGTCCAGGTTTTCCAGCACAAGTTCCCTGGTGCGGGCAGTGGTCTGGGTCAACCAGCAGGGAACCTCCTCCCGCTTGTGAGCGCGATCCGTCCAGAAGGAGAAAAAAAGCCTAGGATCCCCGTCTTGCCGCTCTGTCTTGCTGAAGTCTATGGAATCGCCGTGCACCCTGGGAGGGGTGCCAGTCTTGAAACGCCGGATCTGAAAACCAAGGTCTCGGAGGTTGTCAGCTAGTTCGATCACAGGCAGCTGTCCCTGGGGACCGGAAAGGTAGCGGCTCTCGCCGATGTGCACCTCTCCCCGCAGGTAAGTGCCTGTGGCCAAGATGACTGCCCGCGCTTCAATTACCATATCACTGTTTGTGAGGACACCGCATACTCTTCCATCTTTGACCAAAAGCCGCTTCACTATAGCCTGCCGCAGCTCGAGGTTGGGCTCCCTTTCCAGGACCCTACGCATATGGTTCTGATATGCCACCTTGTCTGCTTGGGCACGGAGAGAGCGCACTGCCGGTCCCTTGCTGGTGTTGAGCATCCTGATCTGCAGGGCTGTCCTGTCGATGTTCTGGGCCATCTCTCCTCCCAGGGCGTCGATCTCCCGCACCAACTGCGCCTTGCCAGGCCCTCCAATAGAAGGATTGCAGGCCATAAGGGTGATATAGTCGAGGTTTAGCGTCAGGATCAGGGTTTTCTTTCCCAGCCTGCTGGCAGCGAGGGCTGCCTCCACCCCAGCATGGCCTGCACCCACAACCACCACATCAAACTGCATGTCCTCACCTCACTTTCCCAAACAAAAATTACTGAATATTCTATCTAACAGTCCATCCACCAGATTCTCACCTGTGATCTCGCCGAATTTTTCCACAGCAGCCCGCAGATCTATGGCCACGAGATCCACAGGGATCTGCTGGTCCCGGGCTGCCAAGGCTGCATCTAAAGCCCTTTTCGCTACAATGAGGGCTTCCTTTTGTCTTGCGTTGACCAACAATCCCTGTTCCAGCTCCTGACCCTGCATCGCTTTCTGGGCAATGGCGTCTTTCAGCTCCTCAAGGCCAGCCCCTGTTTTTGCAGAAACGAAAAAGGCAGGGAGGTCCGTGATCTCAGAGAGATCCTGGGGAGTGTAGGCAGCTTGGAGGTCGCTTTTGTTTGCAACCAGCAGAGCTCTCCTGGGGGAAAGTTCTTTCAGAAGCTCCTTTTCCTCTGGAGCAACAGGCCGGGTGCAGTCGAAAACCAAGAGGACCAAAGCTGCTTCTTCTGCTGTGCGCCTAGCCAGCTCCACCCCCAGTTTTTCCACAGGATCCTCTGCTTTGCGGAGGCCTGCTGTATCCCGCAGGACCACAGGAATGCCCCGGATGTTTGCTGCCTCTGCAATCACGTCCCTTGTGGTGCCTGGAAGATCAGTGACAATTGCCCGCTCTGTGCCCAACAGGGCATTGAGGAGGCTGGACTTGCCCACATTAGGAAGGCCGATAATGCTCACTGGCAGTCCTTCACGAAGGATCTGGCCGCTGTCTCCCCGGGCAATGAGCTTTTCTGTTTCAGCGGCAACTTCTCTGATCTCGTCCCATACTTCCTCTGGCAGGGAGGTTTCGATCTCATCTGGAAAATCCAGCCTGCCCTCGATTTGGGCGAGAGCATCCAAAAGGAAATCCCGGAGCCTTTTGATTTCGCGGCTGAGGCTGCCTTCAAGCTGGGCAATGGCCATGGACGCTGCCTTTTGGGTTTTGGCGCAGATCAGATCGTTCACAGCTTCTGCCTGAGTCAGATCCAGCTTGCCGTTGAGGAAAGCCTTTTCTGTGAACTGGCCTGGTTTGGCCAAAGTTGCTCCAGCTTCCAGGCAGCGCTCCAGGACCCTCCTCAACACCACAGTTCCACCGTGGCAGTGCAGCTCAAGGAGGTCTTCGCCTGTGTAGGAGTTGGGAGCAATCATCAACACGAACAGACACTCATCAATGGTTTCGCCTGTGGAAGTCAGGATTTTGGCGAAATACATCCGGCGGGGCTGGGGCTTTGTTCCTTTCCAGCTGAGAATCTCCTTTCCTACTTTCCAGGCGTCCTTTCCACTAATCCGCACAATACCAATTCCACCAGGTGTACCTGTGGAAATAGCAGCAATAGTTTCTTCCATTTTTCCTCACCTTTTTTCATCTTCCATATGCTGGAAAAGTGCAGTTAAATGACAAATGCGTGTTCTAAAGGAACACGCATTTTTAAAAACCTTAACTGTTTTTCGCCGCTTTTCAGGAAGGATTTTCACTGTTCTTGGGAGCGATGATCACTCTCCTGAAAGGTTCTTTTCCTTCGCTGTAGGTGTAAACGTTATTATTATCCTGCAGAGCTGTGTGGATTATCCTCCGTTCCCGGGGATTCATAGGCTCCAGTGCTTTCCTTCTGCCCTGAGCAACAACCTTTTCAGCGACGCTGTTTGCCAGGTTGCTCAACGCCTCAGCCCGCTTCCGCCGGTATCCTCCCACATCCAGGCTTATCCGCAGAAACTCTCCGCCTGCACGGTTGGTGGCAAGGCTGATTATGTATTGGAGATCGTTTAAGGTTTGTCCCCGTTTGCCAATTAAGGTTCCGAGATTGGGCCCTGTAAGCTCCAAGCTCAGCTGCGTGCCGTCGTATTTCGCCTCTAGCTGATAATTGTTTATGTCCATGGCAGCCAGGATTTGCCTGAGGAATTCTTCTGCTTTTGCCACTTTGGGATTCTCTTTTTGGCGTAATGTCACTTCAACCACATAAGGCCTGCTGCCGATCCCCAAAAAACCGCGACTCCCTTCTTCCAGAACCTGCACGTCCACTTCTTCCCGGCTGACATTAAGCTCGTTTAAGGCTTCTTGGATTGCTTCCTCAACGGTTCTTCCGGTTTTTTCGACTTTCAAGTTTTTTCGCCTCCCTTTGCTCCTGTGCCTGCTTTTCCTTTTCATCCCATTTTTTGTTGAAAAGATACTGGTGGGCCATGGAAAGGAAGTTGAAAACCGACCAATACAGCGCCAGTCCTGCTGGAAAGTTGAAACTCATGAAAAACATGAAAGCAGGCAGCATCCAGAGCATCGTTTTCGAATTGGGATTTTGGTCCACAGCTACTATAGTCCTAGAATGACCAAAGGAGGTGAGAGCTACCAAAAAAGGCAGGATGTAGCGATCAGGCTTGCTAAGATCCGCAATCCAAAAAAAAGAGGCAGCCTCAGCTGTGGTAATCTGCTTCATGAGAACGTTGTAGAGGGAAATCATTACTGGAAACTGGATAATGGTGGGCAGGCAACCGCCAAGGGGATTGACCTTATGCTTCTGGTATAATTCCATGGTCTTCTGCTGGTACTCTTGCGGATTATCTTTGTACTTTTCCTGGATTTCAGCAAGAAGTGGCGAGAGCTTCCGCATCTGGGCGGAAGCTGTAAACTGCTTTTGGAAAAGGGGATACAAGACCACCCGCACCAGAAGCGTCAGCAAAATTATGGCAATACCGTAATTGCCTGTCCAGTTGTAAAAAAACTCTAATAGGTAATTAATGCCGTTTGATAATGCTCCCAAATTTTTCCTGTCCTGAAAGGACAGTTCCACCTGCCTTAAAATGAAATATCCACTACGGTGGATCGAATCCACTGCCTCCCCAAGGATGACAGCGCAATATTCTTTTGACAGCTTTCACTGTTCCGCGAAAAAAACCGTACTTTTCGATGGAAAGCTTTGCGTACTCGGAACAGCTTGGGCTGTACCGACAAGAGGGCGGAAAAAGTGGTGAGAGAGCTTTTTGATATAAGCGAATTAAAAAGACAGCAGCCTCACCTAATCCTCTTTCCAAACTCCACTTTTTTTCCACAGGTAGATCATCTCCTGGGTGAGTTCCGCGAAGCTGCTCACTTTGGCTCTTCCTCTGACCACGTTGACGATCATGTAGCCGGGCTTGAAATTCGAGCTGTTCAGACGGTACAATTCCCGAAAAACCCTTTTCAGACGATTGCGAACCACTGCAGAGCCAACTTTTTTGCTCACCACAATCCCGATCCTGGTAGGCTGCTGGAAAGCAGGTGCCACATATAAAACAGCGCGCTTTCCAGTTATTTTCCGCCCTTTTTCGTAGACAAAGCGAAAATCCTGATTTTTTTTTAAAAACAGGGTGCTGCTCATAGTTAAGCAGACAATCTCGCTCTGCCCTTGGCCCGCCTGTTGGCTAAGACTTTGCGGCCCGCTTTAGTGCTCATTCTGTGGCGAAAGCCGTGTCTTCTTTTTCTGCGCCTTACCTTAGGTTGATATGTCCGTTTCATTCATCTAACCCCCTCTTGTCCCAATAGGCACATATAAGCAGATTAATTATAACCAACTTTTCCTAGCTAGTCAAGGAAAACCTGAAGCCTGGAGGTGCACCTGCAACGAGCCTGCAACGAGCAGCCTTTCCATATTAATTCCAATTAGGAAGCAGTTTAGTCTTTGCTTTTTAAAAAAGAAGGAAATCGACCCCGGAAAGCGAAATAAAATTATTGGTCTCACGTTGGGGTGAGGCCTTCACACTGCATTTAATATTTCGAAATATTCGGTTAATTTGTTTGGTTGACATAAATTTCCAAATCTTTCGACACGTAAACTGCTTTTAGTTGTCAGAACGCTAATGTTTTGTTATTATCTATAATAGAGGTTTTTTCGCTTTCAATAATTTTCTTTTTACCTGTGGATAACTTGTGGATAAGCTTGTCTGCAGGCATTTTTATCTGCTAATCAGCTTTTTAAAAAGAGTTGTGGATAACTATAAAAGTCCAGCTAAATTCGTTTTTCAGAGCACAAAACCCGCATAAATTCGACAAATACTTATCCACAAAAGCATGTGGATATCCCTGTGGATAACCTTTGGATAACTATAATCCCACTTAAACAGCTTCCAGAAATTTTCCAGAAAAACATTGTGGATAAGCGGAAATCTCTGCTAAAACCTTTTTTCATAGTTCCAAATGCTGTATAATAGCACTTGCAGTTATCCACAGTTTTTGTGGATAAGCTGTGAACAGTTTTTGGATAACCGGGAAGAAATGTTGATATTTCAACGCTAAACAGGTTGTGTATAATTTTGTCCAGGCTGTGGATTGTTTGAAGGGAGGCGAGGTATTGTTTTCTCTTTTTCGAAAGAAGAAAGGGTTGATGCCAGAGATTTGCATCGCTATTTACGACTCTTTCGCTTGCTCTCCCAGGATAATTAATTGCCAGGAGAAAAACCTGGCTGAAGCCATTGAAAAGTTTTCACAGAAAATATATCAGCTCGCTCAGGAAAAGGGCGGAAAGATGCCCTTTTCAGTGATTAAGGAATTGGTGGAAAACCTACTCCATGCCAAGTTTGCAGATGCCACTGTGACCATTTATCCAGACGGAAACACCATCCGCTTTTCAGACCACGGGCCTGGAATAGAAGATCCCGAGAAAGCTTTTCAACCTGGTTTTTCCAGTGCCACCTCTTTTGAAAAGAAATATATAAAAGGGGTGGGCTCGGGGCTGCCTGTGGTCCTGGAAGCGCTGAAAAACTTGGGTGGAAAAATTGAAATCGAGGAAAATCTCCAAAGGGGGGCTGTTGTCACCATTTCTCTGGGGGAGACGGCGAGCACCTCGGAAGATTTTGAAATCGATCCTTCAACAGAAGAGCAGGACGGTCAAGCAGGAAAATCCCCGCCTGACCTCGAACAATATAATGCTCTAGATAATCCCCCGAAGCTAACTAAAAGACAACTGAGGGTTTTTCTGTTGATTACGGAAGAAGGGGAGGTTGGTCCCAGTTCTGCTGCAAGCAAACTGGGGCTCAGCCTTACTACTGCTTTTCGCGAACTGTCAGCTTTAGAAGAACTAGGTCTTGTCAAAACTACAGAAGGGGGAAAGCGGTGCCTTACTCCTTTGGGCATGAAACTAGTTCCTGAATACATTAAATAGAGCATAATAGAGCGAGGCGAAGGTAATGAGCGATCAGAAAATGGACAACATGTGGAAGAAAATTATGGACCTAGTTAAGCAGAGGATAAGTCCTTCCAGTCTGGAAACCTGGGTGAACGAATGCAGCCCCCTTGCCATCGCCGATCAAAAGCTTTACGTTGAGGTCACTGAAAACGCTACCGGAGATTGGGTGGAACTCCGCTACCTGCCAGTGCTGGTTGAAGCTTTGCGGTTAGTAGGCGGCCCTGAGTGGGAATTACGTTTAGTCTACCCCAACGAAAAAGAGGAAGTACTGCAGAGCATACAGGAAGCAGCTGCAGCAGACTCTCTGATTACTCCTTTAAACCCTAAATATACCTTTGAAACTTTTGTTGTAGGCAACAACAACCGTTTTGTCCACGCAGCAGCCCAGGCTGTGGCACAATCCCCTGGACATGCCTACAACCCCCTGTTTATCTACGGTGGTGTCGGTTTGGGCAAGACCCACCTGATGCACGCCATCGGCCATTGGATTTTGGAGCATAATTCTCAGGCCAAAGTGGCTTACGTTTCTTCTGAGCATTTCACCAATCAGCTCATCAATGCCATCAGGGATCAAAAAACCGATGATTTCCGCAACGCTTACCGCACAGTAGACATCCTCCTGGTTGACGACGTCCAGTTTTTGGCAGGCAAAGAACAGACCCAAGAGGAATTCTTCCACACTTTCAACACACTCCACGGCGCAAGCAAACAGATCGTTCTGACCAGTGACCGTCCGCCAAAAGATATTGCAACCTTGGAAGATCGGCTGCGCTCTCGTTTCGAATGGGGACTAATCGCAGACATCCAGCCGCCGGATCTGGAAACGAGAATAGCTATTTTAAAGAAAAAAGCTAACTTGGAAAACATGGATATACCAGGTGATGTTCTGGTTTACATCGCAGACCAATTCAGCTCCAACATCAGAGAGCTGGAAGGAGCTTTGGTCAAGGTTACAGCTCACTGCGCCCTGAAGCAGACGCCAGTCACATTGGAAGAGGCCAAACAGGTGCTGGCAGATATCCTGCCTGTTCAGAGGAAAACAATCTCTATTGATCTGATCCAGCAAAAAGTGGAAGACTATTTCGGCGTCAGCGTTTCAGATCTGAAAGGCAAGAAAAGAACCCGGGAAATCGCCCATCCCAGGCAAGTTGCCATGTATCTGTGCAGAGAGCTGACTGACGCTTCTCTCCCTAAAATCGGCCAGGAATTCGGCGGCAGAGATCACACGACAGTCCTCCACGCCTGGGAAAAAATCAAAGCAGAGCAAGAGAAAAACGAAACCTTTTCCAACGAGCTGAAAGAGCTGATCCATCTGATCCAAACAGACTGACTTGTTGATAGATTTGTGGAAAACCTGTGGAAAGGCTGTGGAAAATTGAAATGAATTTTTTTCCATCCACAAGGCCTGTGAGTACTGTGGACAACTATCCACAAATTTTTCACAGGCAGCAAACACCTTTTCAGCTTGAAAATCAATCGTTTTTCACAATTATCCACATATCCACAGGCCCTACTACTACTACGATCAATGTCTTTAAAATAAAAAAGGGGTAGATTGATTTGAAATTTACGTGTAACAAAGACGTGTTGGCTAAAGCAGCGCAGATCGTCCATAGGGGAACCAAAGACATAGAGCTACCCATTATGTCCGGAATTCTCCTGCGCACAGAGGGCGAACAATTAATTTTGGCTTCTACTGACACAGAAGAGGGAATTGAATGCAGGGTTCCCATCCAGTGCGAAACTGAAGGCGGCGCCATTTTGGACGGCTATTATTTTACAGAGATCATCCGCAAAATGGCGGGCCCCAACATTTTGATCGAGCAAAACCAGCAGGACCACACAGTCCGGGTTATGTCCGGTGAATCCTTTTTTGATTTGGTCTACATAGATGAAGAAGAGTTTCCCCAGTTTCCGCAAGTGGATGTGAACAGCACTTTCACAGTCCCTCAAGCCCTGCTGAGGAAAATGATTGCCAAAATCATCCCGTCCCTTGCAGACAACGACACCCGGTACCTCCTCATGGGCGGACTAATCGAGGGAAGGGATGGGAACCTTAAGCTTGTTGGTACAGACAGCCACAGGCTCGCCATCGCAAGCAAGGAAGGCGCTTATCTTGAGGAACTTCCTTCTTTCAGCATTATTCTGCACAAGAAGATGCTGGCAGAAGTGGCTGGGGTCTTGAATCAGGATGAAAAATCCACTGTTGAAGTGGCCATGGGAACCAATCATGTGGTTTTCAAACTGCCAGGGGTTACCATCATCGCCAGAAAAATGGAGGGGGAATATCCCCAGTATGAGGCTGTAGTGCCCCAGGAATTCAGCACCACCCTTTTGGTTGACAGACAGCAGCTGCTGGCAGCTGTGGACAGGCTGTCTCTTTTAGGGGTGGGAAAAGAGAGCACTCCCCTCATCCGCTTCCACATCGGCGACCAGCAATTGCTCCTTACCTCCCGGGATCAGACCAAAGGACAGGGAGAAGACAGGCTCTCCTGCGAAAAGGAGGGAGAGAACCTGGAGCTTTCTTTTAACGGCAAGTTTCTGCTGGACGGACTGCGGGCTCTTGAAGGGGAAGAAGTAAAAATAAAGTTTTCCGGCCCAATGAGCGCAGCCTTGCTCACAGATCCAGAGAGCGATGAGTTCAAATATGTGCTGATGCCCACCTTTGACTGAGGAGAGAGTACCTTTGCAGATAGTTGAAATCCATACACCTACCATAGACTTGGGGCAGTTTCTCAAGTGGGCAGGAATTGTGGGCACAGGAGGAGAAGGAAAGCTGCTTTTGTCTTCAGGGGAGGTTCTGGTCAATGGAGAAGTTGAAACCAGGAGGGGCAGGAAACTCGTGGCTGGAGATCAGGTGACGGTCTTGGGGGTTGGAGAGTTCAAGCTGGAGGTTAAGCCTTGAAGCTGAAAGCCATCTCTGGGCAAAACTTCCGCAATTACCAATCCTTCCTTTGGGAGCCAGCCGATTGGCTGAACGTTTTGGTGGGAGACAATGCCCAGGGCAAGACCAACCTCTTGGAAGCAATTCACGTCCTTGCCACAGGAAAATCCTGGCGCACCCGCCGGGATCTGGAATTAATCGGTAAAGGCGAAAGCCACATGTGGCTGAGCGCCCAAGTTGCCAACAGGTACACCACCTCGAAAATAGATTTTCGCCTCACTCCCCAGAAACAAATAGCGGTCAATGGGAAAGCAGTCAGGCGGCAGATAGACCTTTTGGGAAAATTTTTAGTTGTGACTTTCACCCCCGAAAACCTTGCCTTGGTGAAGGGCAGCCCCCAAATCAGGAGAAGGTTTTTAGATCTGTGCCTCGTGCAAATGAGCGAGAGCTACAGAACAAATCTCGTCCAATACAACAAAGCCCTCAAGCAGCGCAACAGCCTCCTGAAATCGGGCATGGCCCACCCGAGCCTTCTGAATCCCTGGAGCGAACAGATGGTGAATTTCGGGGTGCGGCTGATGATCGAGCGCTATAAGGCCTTGGAAGAGCTGGGGAGGCTGGCAGCTGAATATCAACAGCAGCTCTCAGGGCAGGTTGAAAGTTTGTCCATTGTCTACGAGCCGGCTGTTCCCCTTCCCAAAGAGAGAACTGCCAGAGCCTGGGGAAGGGAGTTCAGGGAGAGGCTGGAGGAGCTCCTGCCTCAGGAGCGGCTGCGGGGCCTTACTTTAACAGGACCACAGCGGGACGACTTTGCATTGGTCCTCAACGGTGCAGACCTGAAGCTGTACGGTTCCCAAGGGCAGATGAGAACAACCTCTTTGGCCCTGCACCTGGCAGCTTTGGAGTTTTTGGAGCAGCAGCTTGGAGAAAGACCTCTGTTGCTTTTGGACGATGTCCTTTCAGAGCTGGACGAAAAGCGGCGGGAAAGACTTTTCTCCCTTTTGGAAGAAAGCACCCAGACAATTCTCACCACCACAGGGGCTGACCTGTGGGTGAAAAAAGAAGACAACTGCTGGCGGATCGTATCTGGCACCATCAGCCGGCTTTAGAAAAGGAGGAGGGGCCTTGGCATATCTGCACTTAGGAGGAGAAGTAGCGATCCTGGATCGGGAAGTGATCGCCATTTTGGACTTGAAATCTCAGGCAACATCTGAGGCTAGTTTGGAGTTTCTGCAAATCGTCAAGGAAGAAGGTTTTGTCAAGGACTTGGCGGGAGATAAAGCGAAATCGCTGATCTTGGCCACGGAAAACCGCGTTTACATCTCGCCTATCTCGTCCTGGACGCTCTTGAAAAGAGCAAATTTAGAGCATCTGCTTACTGGCGAGACAAAAGGATACAAACTGGAGGACGGTCAGATAACGAGCCTTGAGAATTAGCGTTTGCCCCTTTTGGCGGGGTTGTGGTATGATAAAAGGTGGACGTCCTTTCCCGGAGGAATATCCTTCGGGGTTTTACTTGTAAAGGAGAGTTTGGATGGAAAGGAACAAGGAACTGAAAAACTACGGTGCAGAACAAATCCAGGTCTTAGAAGGCCTGGAGCCTGTGCGCAAACGACCGGGAATGTATATAGGTTCAACAGGCCCAAGAGGCCTTCACCACCTGGTATATGAGGTGGTAAACAACAGCGTTGATGAGTCCATGGCAGGTTACTGCGATTTGATCAAGCTGGTGCTGAAACCTGACTCCGTTGTGACCATTACAGACAACGGCCGCGGCATCCCGACGGAAATTCACCCCACAGAAGGCAGGCCCGCTGTAGAGGTGGTCATGACAAAACTCCATGCAGGCGGCAAGTTCGGCGGCGGCGGATACAAGGTATCAGGTGGCTTGCACGGCGTTGGCGTCTCTGTGGTCAATGCCCTCTCAGAGTGGATGGAAGTTGTGGTGAAAAGGGACGGCAAAGTCCACAGGCAAAGGTTCAGCCGCGGCGAGCCGTTGGGGGAGCTGGAGGTAATTGGACAGACAGAGGAAACAGGCACAGAGATCACCTTCAAACCAGACAGCGAGATTTTCGACACTTTAGAGTTCAGCTTTGATACATTGGCAGCCCGCCTGCGTGAGCTTGCTTTTCTCAACCGGGGCTTGCGGATCGAAATGCTGGATCAGCGGACAGAAGAGGAAAAGCAGGCTGTTTTTCAGTACGAGGGCGGAATTATATCTTTTGTGGAGTACCTCAACCGCAACAAAGACGTGCTGCACAAAAAAGTGATCTATTTCGAAAGGCAGCTTGACGATGTGCAGATCGAAATCGCCATGCAGTACAACGCTGGCTACAACGAAAGCGTCTTTTCTTTCGCCAACGACATCAACACAGTGGAAGGCGGGACCCACCTCAGCGGTTTTCGCACAGCCCTCACCCGCACCCTGAACGATTACGCCCGCAAAAGCGGCTTGTTGAAAGAAAATGAAAGCAACCTCACAGGGGAAGACGTCCGGGAGGGGCTTGTGGCCATCATCTCTGTGAAGCTGCCAGATCCCCAGTTCGAAGGACAAACCAAAGAGAAGCTGGGAAACAGCGAAATAAAGGGACTGGTGGACTCCGCTTTTTCCGAAGCCCTCTCCACCTATTTGGAGGAAAACCCCTCTGTTGCCAAATCCATAGTGAGCAAAGCCATCAGCGCTGCCAGGGCACGGGAGGCCGCCCGCAAAGCCCGGGAGCTGACAAGGCGGAAAACCGCTTTGGAAAGCGGCAGCTTGCCTGGAAAGCTTGCTGACTGTTCCCTGAAGGACCCAGCCCTCTGCGAGCTGTACATTGTGGAGGGAGACAGCGCCGGCGGCACAGCCAAGCAGAGCAGAGACAGGCGCTTTCAGGCAATCATGCCTCTGCGCGGCAAAATATTGAACGTGGAGAAAGCGCGGCTTGATAAGATCCTCAGCAACCAGGAAATCCGCGCCATGATCACTGCCTTCGGCACAGGCATTTCAGATGACTTTGATCTGAGCAAAGCCCGCTACCATAAAGTGATCATCATGACTGACGCCGACGTTGACGGCGCCCACATCCGCACCCTGCTCCTCACCTTCTTCTACCGCTACATGAGGCCGCTGGTGGAAAACGGCTATGTCTATATAGCCCAGCCACCTCTCTATCAGGTGAGGAAAGGGAAAACTGTAGAGTACGCATACAGCGACAGGGAACTTGACGAGATCCTGAACAAGATCGGCAGACAGGGAGTTACCATCCAGCGCTATAAGGGTCTTGGAGAGATGGACGCAGAACAGCTTTGGGAAACAACCATGGACCCCCAAAGGCGGACCCTCATCCAGCTGACCATCGAAGATGCAGTGGAAGCAGACCAGATTTTCAGCATCCTGATGGGCGAAAAGGTAGAGCCCAGGCGGCAATTCATCCAGGAGCATGCCAAGGAGGTGAGCAACTTAGATGTCTGAGAACAACAGCGAAATCGTACACGGCAAAATAGTAGGTGCAGACGTAACAGAGCAGATGCGCCAGTCCTACATCGACTACGCCATGAGCGTGATTGTAGAGAGAGCGCTGCCTGATGTCCGGGACGGGCTGAAGCCAGTGCACAGGCGAATCCTCTTCGGCATGAGCGAATTGGGCAATACACCAGACAAGCCCCACAAAAAGTCCGCCAGAATCGTGGGAGAGGTGATGGGTAAGTTTCACCCCCACGGAGACAGCGCTATTTACGACGCCATGGTGCGGATGGCCCAGGATTTTTCCTACCGGCTGATGCTGGTTGACGGCCACGGGAACTTTGGCTCTGTAGACGGCGATCCGCCAGCTGCCATGCGCTATACAGAAGCAAGGCTCTCTGAAGCTGCCATGGCGATGCTGCAGGATCTGAACAAGGATACAGTTGATTTTAAGCCCAACTTCGATGAAACTCTCAAGGAACCTGTGGTCCTGCCTTCCCGCTTCCCTAATCTTTTGGTAAACGGATCCTCGGGGATCGCAGTGGGAATGGCCACCAATATACCTCCCCATAATTTGGGAGAGGTCATCGATGGTTTGGCCATGTTAATTGACAATCCTGAGATCACCATCGAAGAGCTGAACAAAGTGATCAAAGGCCCTGATTTTCCCACCAGCGGCATTATTGTAGGCCGGGACGGGATCCGGCAGATGTACAAAAGGGGCAGGGGCAGGATCAGGGTCAGGGCTAGGGCCTATATAGAGACCACTTCAAACGGCAGATCCCGGATCATAGTGACAGAAATCCCCTATATGGTCAACAAAGCTGCCCTCCTCGAGCGGATCGCAGATTTGGTGAGGGAGAAGAAGATCGACGGGATTTCCGATCTGCGGGATGAATCGGACAGGACCGGGATGAGGATTGTAATCGAGCTGAAGCGGGACGCTCACGGACAGATCGTCCTCAAACAGCTCTACAAACACACTCAGATGCAGGAAACCTTCGGAGCCATCATGCTTGCCCTGGTGGACAACGAGCCTAGAATTTTGAACCTGAAGCAGATGCTGATCCACTACCTGGATCACCAGAAAGAAGTTGTCACCAGGCGGACCCAATTCGACCTGCGGAAAGCAGAAGAGCGGGCCCACATTTTGGAAGGACTGCGGATTGCCCTGGATCATCTGGACGAGGTGATTAATCTCATCAGGTCCTCCCGCACAGAGCAGATCGCCAAAGAAGGCCTGATGAAGAAATTCGGCCTCAGCGAGATCCAAGCCCAGGCAATCCTGGATATGCGCCTCAGAAGGCTCACAGGTCTCGAACGGGACAAAATCGAGGAAGAGTACAGGGAGCTTTTGAAGACCATCAGCTACCTCAAGGACCTTTTGGCAGACGAGCGGAAAATATACGGCGTGATCAAGCAGGAGCTTCTTGAGATAAAGGAAAAGTTCGCTGACGAGCGGAGAACTGAGATCATCTCTGGCGACGGTGAGATCTCAGAAGAGGAGCTCATTGCAGACGAGGATATAGTGGTTACTATCTCCCATCAAGGCTACATCAAGAGGCTGCCTGTAACCACATATTCCAGCCAAAGGCGGGGCGGCAAGGGGATCACAGGAGTAAAGCCTAAGGAAGACGACTTCGTAGAGCACATGTTCATCACCTCTACCTTGAAACAGGTGCTCTTCTTCACGAACCTAGGCAAGGTCTATCAGCTTAAGGGCTACGAGATTCCTGAAGCTTCCAGGCAAGCCAGGGGCATAGCCATCGTAAATCTCTTGCAAATCTCCCCTGGCGAACGGATCACAGCGGTGATCCCAATTGCCAATTTCGAAGAGGACAGCTACCTCTTCTTCGCCACGAGACTCGGCTTTGTGAAGAAAACAGCCCTCTTTGAATTTGCCAACATCAGGCGGGGCGGCCTCATCGCCCTCACCCTGGAAGAGGGAGATGAGCTTGTTGGTGTCCACCTGACGGGCAAAGGACAGGAGGTCTTATTGGCCACAACCTTCGGCCAGTCCATCCGCTTCCGGCAGGAAGATGTGCGGTCCATGGGCCGCAATGCCAGAGGAGTGCGGGGGATAGAACTGCGGCCTGGGGATTCGGTTGTGGCCATGGACGCCATCCGAGGCGACGCTGACGTCCTGGTGGTGACAGAAAACGGCTTTGGCAAGCGCACACCCATCGCAGAGTACCGTCTGCAGAGCCGCGGCGGCAAAGGCATCAAGACGATCAACATCAACGAAAAAAATGGCTCCATCGTATCGATGAAGCTCGTTGATGAAGATAACGAATTGATGGTGATCACAGCCCAGGGAATCATGATCAGGATCAAGGTGGCAGAGATTTCCCTCTACGGCCGCGCTGCCCAGGGTGTAAAGATCATGAGCCTGGCAGAAGGAGATCAGGTGGTTTCAGTTGCCAAGCTCGTCAATTCAAAGGAGGACTAAAAGGGATATCCAGGTTGTACTCAGCCGCGCTGGCGCATTCGCTGGCGCGGTTTGCTTTTAGGAGGCTGGAAAGGGCCCACTCCAGGCCTTCTGAGATGAGCTCTGCCATTTTCATCACCAAATTGAGCCTGGTGTTCTGCAGCACGAAATACTCCATAAAACCCCCAACATTCACCACCCCGATGATGTGCATGTCGCCAACTTGAGGCAGTTTTTTGTTGACGCCTGTGCCCGGGCGCAGGGGCCCTTTTTTGATGCTCACACAGCCCACGCTCTCGCTTTTTCCCAGGCACGCATCCACAGCGATAATGAAAGAGTTGGGGTGAGCCTTCTGGATCTCAGCCAGTTTTTCGTTCAGGTTCACAGCGTGCACTGGTTCTGCCAAGGTTCCATATACTGGAACAGTGCTCGTGCGGGATAGCATTGTCCCCACAAGGGGCCCTAGAGAATCTCCAGTGGAGCGGTCTGTGCCAATACAGACCACCACAAGCTCTTTGCTGCTGCCGAGCAGCTCCCCGCTGAGCTGGCGGAGAAGAGCCAGGGAGAAGAGCTCTTTGCTGTACTGGTGATCTATTTGAAAACGGTTTTCTCCAGCAGCTGGCCTGAAAGCTGTGATCATGATTTTCCTCCTCTAAATCCTATTCCATCCAAGTATATGCAGAGGTGGATGATTTTATGCCCTACTTCTGTTAATTGGGAATTCGGCATATGATTTAGGAGGGAGGGGAAGCTATGAACAGGGGCCTGGCTTGGGTGTTTATTGGCGGGATTGTGGGGGCTGGCTTTGCATCAGGGGAAGAAATTTGGCTTTTTTTCGGCCGCTACGGCAGCTTTGGCTTTTTAGGGATCGTACTTTCCGGCTTTATGCTGGGCGCTTTCGGCGGAGCCATCCTCAGCTGGGCAGCCAAAGAGCGGACACGGGATCACAGGGGGCTTTTCGAGAGGCTCATGGGAAAGAGAACAGCCCTTTTTGCAGACATTGTCCTTTCCTGCTTTCTCTTTATTATTGTGGCTGTGATGGAGGCAGCAGGCGGGGAGATCGGCAGGCAATTCTCTCCAGCTTCAGGGAATCTCTTCATTTTCTTTATGATCATTCTAGCAGGGCTCTGTCTGTGGCGGCCAGGCGGGATCGTGGCTATCAACAGCATATTGGTGCCAGTGCTTTTGCTGCTCCTTCTCTTGATCAGCGCTGCCAGCTTCAAGCTGCCTGCAGCAGCAGATCCTCTTCCAAAACCTGCTCTTCCCTGGTGGCTGGCTGCCTTCTTTTATGCTTCCTACAATCTCCTGTTGGTCTTCTCTGCCCTGGTTGGTTTGGCAGAAAAGCTGGACTCCCTCAAAGCGGGGAGGAGCACGAGCTTCTTTGCAAGTTTCATTCTCTCAAGCTTAAACTGCATTGTACTGGCAGCCATCCTGCGCCAGCCGCAGAGCAACTTGCCGATTCTGGCCCTGGCAAACAGCTTGGGCTCGGCATTTCGCCTGAGCTATATAGTGACCCTCTTCTGCGCGGTCTTCACGTCCCTTCTGGCAGCAGTCTGGGGACTGGGCAAAAGGCTTGAAAACATTATCCCTGAGCTGTGGGGGGAACTTGTAATTCTCATCCTGGCCTGGCCTGTGAGCCAGTTTGGGTTTGCAAAAATCGTTGCCGGCTGCTACCCTTTATTCGGCAGCCTGGGATTTTTATTGCTGATCCTCCTTTGGGCAGGGAGCGTCAGGAAAAACCGGGTGGCCCTTTTATGGGTGAAATGATCCTCGACAGAAAAAGGGGAGCGTGATAAAATGGAAACAAAATGAGAAGAAGAGGTTTTTTTGTGAAAGCAAAAATAATCTTCGTGCTTTGCGCATGTTTCCTCCTGGGCTCCTTTTTAGGCCTTTGGCTGCAGGATAGGGCACAAGATGCAAAGGGCATCGCCAGTGGAGTCTGGGTGGGGGAGTTTCAGCTTGCAGGCCTCAGCCCGGAAGAGGCGCAAGAGCTCTTGACTAGAGAGTATCAGCGGCTTTTCCAGCGGACCCTTGTCATCGCCCACGGCGACCAAACCTGGCAGCTGGAGCCGGAAGAGCTGGGGGTGAAGGCAAATCTTTCCAACCTTGTGGCAGAAGCGTACAAAGTGGGCAGAGAAGGGAATCTCCTGCAGCGCTTTTTAGTGCGGCTGCAGGTGAAGAAGCAGAAGCTGGTCCTCGAGCCCCAGCTGGCGGTAGATGAGGAGAAAATTGCAGAAATAGGTGCGAAACTTGCTGCGGAAATAGACAGGCGTCCTCAAAACGCCAGGCTAGAGGTTAAAGGGACGAAGGTGGAAGTGGTTCCTTCAGTTTCGGGCAAGCGAGTGGAAGTGGAAAAGCTCCCGGATTTTTTCAAAGGAGCAGTACTTTCTCCGAAAGAGAAGCACCCTTTGCCTGTGGAGGTCGTCTCGCCCTCCCTGACCACAGAAGAGGTTAGAAGCTGGGGAATAAGAGAACAAATTGCAGGTTTTGCCACCCGCTTCAACCCGGAAAACACGGGTCGCCTCAAGAACATCAAAATCGCTGCAGGCAAGCTGGACGGCTTTGTGCTCATGCCTGGTGAGGAGTTTTCCTTCAACAAAATTGTGGGAAACCGGGGTGTCAAGGAAGGTTATGCAGAGGCGCCTGTGATCATCGACGGAGAACTTGTGCCTGGAGTGGGAGGAGGAGTATGCCAGGTTTCCAGCACCCTTTATAATGTGATCCTCCTTGCAGGCCTGAAAGCCAGCAAACGCAGCCACCACAGCATGCCTGTCTCGTATCTGCCCATCGGCAGAGATGCTGCTGTGGCTTACGATTATCTGGATTTGCGCTTCAAGAACACCTTGAGCTCTGCCCTCCTGTTCAAGACCTATGTAGAAGGGGACAGGCTCAGGATCGCCCTCTATGGGCCCAGCACGAAGCAGGAGATATCTCTGGAGTCCATCATCGAAGAGGAGATCCCCGCTGGGGTGGAGGAGAAGGCAGACCCTTCTTTGGCTCCCGGCACGGTGAAAGTCCTCCGGCAGGGGGTTTCAGGCTACAGGGTGAAGGTTTGGCGGGTATTTAAAGAAGGGGGAAAGGTCAAGAGGCGTGAGCTTATTTCCTCAGACTACTACAAGCCTGTGAGCAAAATAGTGATCAAAGGCCCTGAGCCGGAAAAAAAAGAAACTGTCTCGGAGACAGTTTCTGAAGAAGAAATATAAGAAAAGAGGCTGCGCAGCAGCCTCTTTTTTTAATACATATCTCCGCCTGGATAGCCGCCGGCAGGTGCTGGGGGCTCCTTCTCAGGCAGATCTGCAATCAAGCACTCGGTGGTCAGAAGGAGGGATGCGATTGATGCTGCGTTCTCCAGAGCTGTTCTGGAAACCTTGGCAGGATCAACGATTCCAGCTTCAACCAGGTTCACGTACTCTTCGGTTAAAGCGTTCAGGCCGTAGTTTGGATCTGAATTGCTGCGGACTTTATCCACAACAACGGATCCTTCAAGGCCAGCGTTGTTGGCGATGACCCGGAGCGGCTCTTCCAGAGCTCTGCGGACGATGTTCACGCCGACCTGCTGGTCTCCCTCAAGCTGGAGCTTCTCCAGGGCAGGAATGACGTTGAGCATGATCTTGCCGCCGCCAGGAACGATGCCCTCTTCGACAGCTGCCCGGGTAGCAGCTAGAGCATCCTCAATGCGGTGCTTCTTCTCTTTCATCTCGGTTTCAGTGGCAGCACCAACGTGGATCACTGCAACTCCACCAGCCAGTTTGGCCAGGCGCTCCTGGAGCTTCTCCCGATCGTAGTCGGAGTCGCTCTCTTCAATCTCTTTGCGGATCTGGTTGATCCGGCCCTCGATGGCTGCCTTGTCGCCCTTGCCCTCTACAATGGTGGTGCTGTCCTTGGTTATGTTGACCTTCTTGGCCTCGCCTAACATATCCAAGGTTACGTTTTCGAGCTTGAAGCCCAGATCTTCGCTAATGAAGGTACCGCCTGTGAGGATGGCGATGTCTTCCAGCATTGCCTTGCGGCGGTCGCCAAAGCCAGGAGCCTTCACTGCAGCAACCTTCAAGACGCCTCGGATCTTGTTGACAACCAAAGTTGCCAGAGCTTCGCCGTCCAGATCCTCGGCTATGATAACCAAAGCGCGGCCGGTCTTGGCAACCTGCTCCAGTACAGGCAGGATGTCTGACACAGCGCTGATCTTCTTCTCGTAGATGAGGATGTATGGTTCTTCGATGTCTGCCACCATGGTCTCGGAGTCTGTGGCAAAGTAGGGAGAAATGTAGCCTTTGTCGAACTCCATTCCTTCAACAGTCTCCACTGTGGTGTCCGTACCTTTGGACTCTTCAACAGTGATTACGCCGTCTTTGCCAACTTTGTCCATTGCCTCTGCGATGAGTTTTCCGATTTCCTCGTCATTGCCGGAAACTGATGCTACGTGTGCGATATCCTGTTTCCCTACTACAGGGATGGCAAACTTCTTGATCTCTTCCACTGCTGTGGCTACTGCCTTGTCGATGCCCCGCTTGATCTGCATGGGGTTGGCACCAGCTGCCACGTTTTTCAGGCCCTCTTTGACGATGGCCCGAGCCAGAACAGTAGCTGTGGTTGTGCCGTCGCCTGTGGTGTCGTTGGTCTTGGAAGCTACCTCGCGGCAGAGCTGTGCTCCCATGTTTTCATATGCATCTTCCAGCTCGATCTCTTTGGCCACTGTTACACCGTCTTTGGTGATTACAGGTGAGCCGAATTTCCGGCCTAAAACAACGTTGCGGCCTTTGGGTCCTAATGTTACTCCAACAGCATTAGCTACGATATCCACGCCGCGCTGCAGCGCTCTGCGTGCGTTTTCGTTGAATTCAAGCTGTTTTCCAGCCATTTTCAATAGCCCCCCTCTTAGTAGATGTTATGTTTATTTTACTGCAAGAATATCAGACTCGCGGAGAATAAGATATTCCTCACCGTCGATTTTGATCTCTGTGCCGCCGTATTTCGAGTAAATGACCTTGTCCCCAACCTTTACCTCAGGGGCAACCCGCTGTCCGTTGTCAGCGAGCTTGCCAGGTCCTACTGCCACAACTTCCCCTTCCTGGGGCTTCTCTTTGGCAGTGTCAGGCAGCACAATTCCTCCACTGGTTTTCTCCTCGTAAGGGAGAGGTTTGACCACAACGCGGTCAGCTAATGGTTTGATCATCCTTCGAACCTCCTTTGTAATGTCTGATTTCGTCACGCTGTTAGCACTCTCTTGAGAGGAGTGCTAACAAGTATAATTATAACCAACAGCCAAAAAAAGTCAAGGGAAAGAGGAATTTTTTTTCATAACAGATAATCTCTGCTAAAAAACAGACCTCCAACTTGCTCGATCCAAGCAAAGTACCTGCTAATAACCTTTTGTCCAAGTCCATTCNNTCCATTCTTTTCCATTCCCGGTAATACTTGACTATGGTCAGGAAAAGAGGATATAATAAGATAGACAAGAAACGTTAAAAAGTTTATAACAATTCAAGAAGGAAATTTCACAAATGAAAAAGGTAGGCGTAAGAGTTGAAAAAATATTTTGTGTTCTTAGCTGTGGCGATGCTGTTTGCATGTAGTTTTGTTTATGCAGCTGCAGTGGAAGGTGTTGACGAAATCTCTGTTCCCTTTGTCAGGGAAGGTTTCTGGGTCGATGGAGAAACAGATGATTGGCAGCGGGTACAGTTCTACACAGGTTTTTATGAAGCTGAAGTTGGAGCTACTGACCAGATTGCACCAGTTCAGAGCGAGTTTGCTGTTGCTTGGGACGAGATGGCCCTTTATGTAGCAGTTGTTTGTTTGGACCAGTATGACATGGAGCTTTCCATGAGCAGGCAGGACGGAGACTGGGATTGGTACAACGACGATACAGTAGAGCTGTACATTATCCCGGGAGAAGGTGCAGAGCCTGTCCACTACGTGGTAAATCCTGCTGAAACAAAATTCGGCACCTTCGTAGACGTTGGAGGCTTCCAGTACAACTACGAAGTCCGGGTTGGCATTGACCCAGATCTGTGGGTGGCAGAGTTCAGAATTCCCTTGGATGGAAACCCACTGCCCAAACCCAAAGAAGGGGACGTATGGAAGTTCAAAGTTGGCAGGCGCTACGCCCTCCGCCAATACATGAGCCTCTGGCCCAAAGGCGGCGACTTCGATGCTGACGACAATTACGGAACCATTAAGTTCGAGAGATAAGAGAACCGTAACAATCAAACGATAATAAAGGGATCCGGCCGGATCCCTTTATTAATGGAGGATTTTCATGCTGGCACAACTTTTCTTTACTTTCTTCCAAATCGGGGCGTTCACCTTCGGCGGGGGCTACGCCATGGTGCCGCTTATCCAGCGGGAAGTGTGCGAGAAAAAGAAGTGGCTTACAGAAGAAGAGTTCCTCAATTGTCTTGCTTTGGCCCAAAGCGCACCGGGTCCATTGGCAGTAAATACATCAGCTTATGTAGGCTACAGGCTGAAGAGAACTCTTGGAGCAATTTGTTCAGTTTTGGGTGCAGTTTTACCTTCCTTTCTGATCATTCTCCTCATCGCCTCCATCTTTCATAGGTTTGCAGATTTGCCCATGGTGCAGGCAGCATTTTTAGGGATGCGGCCTGCTATTTTCATGCTCATGGCTTACGCCGCCGCTACTTTGGGCAGGAAAACCCTGCAGGATAAATTTAGCCTTGTTGTAGCAGGAGCAGCCTTGCTGCTTCTCCTTTTAGGGGTGCCTACCTTCATAGTTCTGGTTTTAGCAGGCGCTGCAGGTTATTTCAGAAGAGGAGGAAGAAATGTCTCAGCTGATTAATCTGGTTTTGGCTTTTTTGCAGATCGGCGCCTTCAGCTTTGGCGGCGGGTATGCCATGATACCCCTCCTGCGGGAGCAGATCCAGAAATTCCGCTGGCTGACAGAAGGGCAGTTTTTCGAGATCATCGGCATCAGCGAAATGACCCCCGGTCCTGTTGCCGTTAACTTTGCCACCTTCATCGGCTACAGAGTAGGTGGCTTTTGGGGCTCTGTCCTGGCCACATCTTCTGTGCTCTTGGTGCCGGTGCTTTTGGTGCTTTTGCTGGCCCGTTTTTATTTTGCCCACGAAGAGCTGCCCCAGGTCCAAAGGATTCTATCGGGGCTGAGGCCTGCAACCATCGCCTTGATTGCGTCAGCAGTCTTTTTTGTAGCCCAGGGAGCTTTTCTGGACGTGAAAAGTTTCCTTATCGCAGCTGCAGCAGGCCTTCTCTTGTGGCGAGGGATTCACCCTGTGCTGACATTAACTCTCTGTGCTGTTTTAGGAGTTCTTTTCTACTAGAGAGGAGAAGAAGATTCCGGGAGCGAATAGATAATTTAGAAACCTCTGCAAAAAACAAATTTTGCCAAAGGAGTGAATGGCATGCGGGATTTTTGCTTGCTGTTATTGCTTTTTTGTGCATTTGCGGAGGCGTATTGGGAAGAGAAAAATTGGTGGTGGGACACTCTTTGGGAAGAAGAGTGGCTGGAAGAAGAGCCTGGCGAGGTTTCTTCCGGCGACCCTGCAGCCAAAAAGTATTCCCGGATCGGTTTTGATGCAACCTGGCAGCTGGCAGGGCTGACGCTGCTGTGCAGCGGCGAGGACGGCCTAGAGGCATATCCTTGGCAGATGAGGGATAATTTCCATTACCAGACCCTGGATCTCAAGACAGATTTCAAGCTGCTGAACTATCACCTCCTCACTTGGCTGGACAAGCAGGAGCGCAGACAGTTCCCTTACAACCCAACCCGGAACTATCACGAAGCGGAGCGGGCCTTGGAATATGTGCTGCAGACAAAGTGGCCTGTTGAGGTGGTTTGGCGGCTGGGGCAGGGCTATAAAACCTTTCCGAGACAAAGCCGCTACAACTCCCAGAGCACCAGCAGGGGAGTGGAAATGTGGGGCAAAGGCAAAGGAAGCAGCTGGCAGTTCAAGGTGAAAGCGGAACAGCTGGAGAAGATATTCCCCCAGTGGCAGGCGCAGAGCTATCTCAGAGATTCCATTACCTACTCCGGCACCTACAGGCCCAAAAGCGGCTGGAGGTTTTACCTGAAAGGCGAAGCCTGGGTCCGGCAGTATCCTTTGGAGGTAATGGAAACATCCAAGAAAAACCAGTGGGAGTTTGGGCTGGAGCTGCCAATTGTGAACTGGCAGACAGAGGTGACGTACCTGTCGCGGCTGCAGCGCTATCCATACCAGCCCCTCTACGACTACTTCCTAACCCGCGGCAGAGTGGGCCTGTCCAGAAACTTCGGCAGCAGAAGGCAGGTGTTTGTAGGGTACACAAACACCAGGCAGGCGTACTTTCAGCGGGAGAAATCTTTTGCTGAAAATTCAGTAATTTTTCGCTGGCAGGAAAAGCTCGGCCAGCTGCAGCTTGTGATCCGCTGCGAGGTAGGGGAGAGAACGGATCTGCCCAACCCCTATCTCATTCAGATGGAGCTGATGCCCGAGTAGAGGGGCCGCTAGCTGCGTGGGCCCCTCAGCCAAATTAACAGGCACGTTTTTCCAGCCCGCTTGAAGAGCGGGCTCAACAACAGTTGGAGCAAGCGCATCGGCCCCGCCTCCTTTTCACACAGCTTATTATATGAAAGGAGGGCGGGGTTTGTGCTTCTAGAGGAGAGAGTGGAGCAGGATTAAAGATGCAAAAACCACAGAAACGATGGAAACCAGTTTGATCAGAATGTTCAGGGCAGGTCCTGCTGCGTCTTTGAAGGGGTCTCCTACAGTATCTCCAACCACAGTGGCTTTGTGAACCGGGGAGCCAGTTCCTCCCAGGTGTCCTTCTTCCACGTACTTTTTGGCGTTATCCCAGGCGCCGCCTGCGTTTGCCATCATAATGGCTAGAAGAAAGCCGCAGACAGTGCAGCCGGCAAGCATCCCCATCACGCCCTCGCTGCCCAGGATGAGCCCTGTTCCTATAGGCACGACAACTGCAATGACAGAGGGCAGCACCATCTCCCGCAGGGAAGAGCGGGTGCTGATGTCAACACAGGTGGCGTAGTCCGGCTTGGCTGTGCCTTCCAAAAGTCCCGGGATCTCTTTGAACTGCCTGCGCACCTCCAGCACCATTTTCTCTGCTGCCCTGCCTACAGAGCTCATGATGAGGGAGCTGAAGAGGTAGGGGAGCATGCCGCCGATAAACAGGCCAATTAAAACCTTGGGATTGAGGATGCCCAGATCCAGCTCCAAAGGCAGCTGGTACCTTTGGGCCAGGAGCAGGATGTGGTCCCTGTAGGCTGCGATCAGGGTCAGGGAAGTGAGGGCTGCAGAGCCGATGGCAAAGCCCTTCCCTGTGGCAGCTGTGGTGTTGCCCAAAGCATCCAAAGCATCGGTCCGCTCCCGGACAGAGGGGGGCAGTCCTGCCATTTGGGCATTGCCGCCTGCATTGTCTGCCACAGGCCCGTAGGCATCTGTGGCCAGGGTGATGCCCAAGGTGGAGAGCATGCCCACTGCAGAGATGCCGATGCCGTACAAGCCCAGCCTGAAGTTGGCAGCGCCTCCTGCAAGGAGGAAGCTGGCAAGGACGGCAGCTGAGATGATCAGAATGGGCAGAAAGGTGGAGCGCATCCCTACAGAGATGCCGCTGATCACCACAGGGGCAGTGCCGCTTTGGGCGGTGCATGCCAGATCCCTTGTTGGTTTGTATGTGGAGGAGGTGTAGTATTCAGTTGAAAAACCGATCCCAACCCCTGCCAAAATTCCCACCAGCACTGCAAAGTAAATGCCCAGCTGACCGCCTAAAAGATTGGTGATGAGAAAGTAGGAGCTCGCAGCCACGAGAAGGGAGCTTAAGGCTGTGCCCCTGCGCAGTGCGCCCAAAAGGGCCTTTTGGCAGGCATCTTCCTTTGTTTTCACCACAAAAGTGCCAAGAATGGACGCGAACACGCCAAGTCCTGCCATGGCCAGAGGCAGAATTACCCCTGCAAGTTCCAGCCCTGCGCCAACAGCCAGGGCTATGGTGGCAACAATGGCGCCGATGAAGGATTCGTAGAGGTCTGCTCCCATGCCGGCCACATCCCCTACATTATCTCCCACGTTATCTGCGATCACAGCAGGATTTCTGGCGTCGTCTTCAGGAATGCCAGCCTCTACCTTCCCCACCAGATCCGCTCCCACATCAGCAGCTTTAGTGAAGATTCCCCCGCCCACTCTGGCAAAAAGAGCCATGGAACTTGCGCCGATGCCGAAGTTCAGCATGGTGCTGGCTATGTACTCCACCCGGAGGCTTGCGGATACAGGCTGCACATTGGTGTAATACCAGTTCAGGAAAAAATACCAAAAGCTCAGGTCTAAAAGGCCCAAACCAACCACAACCATCCCCATGACAGTGCCGCTGGCAAAGGCTATCCGAAGGCCCCTGTTCAAGCTTTCCTGCGCTGCTTGGGCTGTTAGGGAACCTGCTTTTGTGGAGACTGTCATGCCGATGAAACCTGCAAGGGCTGAGAAAAAGCCGCCTGTGAGGAAGGCAAAGGGAACGAAAATAGAGAGATAACCTGCCTGGGCCAGTAAAAACAGCAGGACAAAAACCACGGCGAAGAAAATGGCCACGCTTTTGTACTGTCTTTTCAAATAGGCTTTGGCTCCAGTCCGGATAGCTGAGGCGATCTCCTGCATAGCTTCTGTCCCAGGGTCTGCGTTTTTGATTTTCACTGCTTCAAGCAGAGCAAAGAGCAACGCTGCAGCTGCTGCTATAGGTGCGAGAAAGACTGCGTATGCTGTCATATTAGTCCTCCTTCCTGATTCTGCTTTATTAGAGTATTGTTCCCAGAAGAAAAGAAAAAACCTCTTTTGGGCAAAAAATTGTTGAGACTGGTTAAAATAAGCACCAAGGGGGGAGCGACGTGGACGTACAAACAATTTCAGATTTCACGCTGAGGACTAGCGGCAGAAGGGTGATTGTTGGGCTGAATGCAGAGGGAGTTGCCAAAGTGCAGGCAGCAAGGGCACTAGAGCTGCCGGACGTGGGCTCCAGGTTGAAGGCAGGAGAAGATTTTGTCACTATTCATTCTCATAAAGGGCCGATCTCTCTCCCTTCCCCCCTTACAGGTCAGGTGGTGGATGTAAACTGGGAGCTGGCCCGAGAACCAGATCTTGTGGTAAACGAAAACTGGATGGCCATTATTCTTCCAGAAGGCTAGCCAACGAAAAACGGGGCCCCTTTTGAGGCCCCGCACTTTTGGGGAAGAAAGGGATTGTTTAGGCTTGTCCTTTGCCTCCAACCAGCGTCCAGAGCCAGATTAAGATCAAGGAAAAGATAATGCCGCCGATGATGTTGACATCAGCTAAAACCCAGAGCGCGTTGGCGAAAATGAGATCCCCTAGCCATACACCAATGAGGCTTGCGATTAAAATGCTCCAAAATCCACCTGGTAGGTCTTTGTCTTTTGCCAGCCAAGCTTTACCTATATAAGCCATAATTATGCTTAGGATAATGAATACCAGCCAGAACATTCCAAGACCCCCTTCAGTGTTTTTTTCTTTCCTCCCCAAAAGCTGAATAGAACAGCCAGCCCTTCTATTTATAATAAATATTCTCTTTATAGTAAAAAAATCCTCTTTTCAGAATACATTTTTCCTGTTCAGTACATCATGCCAGAACCATTCTGCCTGGTGCATGCAAATGGGCTATCGCTTGATCGGCCTTTTTATTCTGTGCTATAATGAGTTGAAAGTTTAAGGGAGGAAATGTTTTGTACACCATTCTGAAAAAACGCAATTTAGCGCCTGAGATAAACGCTTTTATTGTTAATGCACCCTTGATCGCCGAAAGAGCTCAGGCTGGGCATTTTGTGATGCTCCGGCTGACAGAACAGGGCGAGCGGATCCCTCTGACCATTGCTGATTGGGACAGACAGGCAGGCACCATTATGCTTGTTTGTCAGACTTTTGGTAAAACCAGCGGGATCCTCAACAGCCTGGAGGCTGGAGATGAGATTCTGGACCTTTTAGGCCCTTTGGGAACGCCTATTGAAGTCAAGAAATACGGCACTGTGGTTTTGTTAGGTGGGGGTGTAGGGATACCTGCCATTTTATCCAAAGCAAAAGAGCTGAAGGCAGCAGGCAATAATGTGATCAGCATCATCGGCGCCCGCTGCAAGGAATTATTGATCTTAAAGGAAGAGATGGAAGAAGCAAGCCACAAGCTATACCTCACTACAGACGACGGCAGCTCTGGACACAAAGGGTTTGTGACAGATGTGCTTGCAGAGCTAATGGCAGAAGACAGGCCTGATCTGGTTATTTCTGTAGGGCCTGTGCCGATGATGAAGGCCACAGTTTCCCTGACGAAAGCCCGCGTGGTTCCCTGCATTGTGAGCCTGAATCCCATTATGGTGGATGGGACCGGCATGTGCGGCAGCTGCCGGGTGACTGTAGACGGACAGACAAAATTCGCTTGCGTGGACGGTCCTTCGTTTTTCGGCGAGGCAGTTGACTTTGACGAGCTTTCGAGCAGACAAAACTTCTACCGCCAAGAGGAAGCTCTGGCCCGAGAGGGGGAACACAAATGTCAGTGCGGCAGGTAATGCCGAAGCTGGGTGAGGAAAGGACCACAAGCTTTAAAGAGGTTGCCTTAGGTTTTACCCCCGATCAGGCCAAGCTAGAGGCAGATCGCTGCCTGCAGTGCAAGCAGAGGTTCTGCGTCCGCGGCTGCCCTGTTGGGATCGAGATTCCCGATTTCATAAAATTGCTGCGGGAGGGGGATCTGGAGGGAGCAGCCCGGAAGATCAAGGAAAAGAACAGCCTGCCTGCCATCTGCGGCAGGGTTTGCCCGCAGGAGAATCAATGCGAGAAAGAATGCATCCTGGCCCGCAAAGGGCAGCCCATCGCCATTGGCGCTTTGGAGCGGTTTGTGGCAGACTGGGAGCGGGAACAGGGCATCTGTGGGGAAGCGCCGCCCCAAAGGGGCGGGACAGTGGCTGTAGTGGGCTCTGGCCCTGCGGGGCTCACAGCTGCAGCCCAGCTGGCCCTGCGAGGCCACAAGGTGACTGTGTTCGAAGCGCTGCACGCTGTAGGCGGGGTCTTGCGCTACGGCATCCCCGAATTTCGCCTCCCAAAAGAGATCCTGGAGGCAGAGGTGGACTATGTGAAGAGCCTGGGCGTTGAAATCAAGACCAATGTCTTGATCGGCCGGACCATCAGCTTTGAAGAGCTCAGGCAGCAGTTCGATGCCATCTTCATCGCAACCGGCGCAGGCCTGCCTCATTTTCTGGGGATCCCGGGGGAAAACCTCCCTGGAGTCTACTCTGCTAACGAATTTCTAACTCGCGTGAACTTAATGCACGCCTATGATCCTTCTTTCGACACGCCCATTAAAGTTGGCAGGCAGGTGGCAGTAGTCGGTGCCGGCAATGTGGCTATGGACGCTGCCCGCACTGCCCTCAGGCTCGGTGCGGAAGAAGTTTCCATCGTCTACCGCCGCTCCTGGGAAGAGATGCCGGCCCGCCTGGAAGAGCGGGAAAATGCCAGGGAAGAGGGCGTCAAGTTCCAGCTCCTGACCAATCCTGTGGCCATTTTAGAGGAAAGCGGGCAGATAAAGGCTCTGCGCTGTGTGAAGATGGAGCTTCAGGAAGCGGACAGTACAGGCAGGAGAAGGCCTGTGGCTATTCCTGACAGCGAATTTGAAATCCCTGTGCAGACTGTGATTATTGCGGTAGGGCAAGGGCCGAATCCCATTTTATCCCGCAATGTGCCTGAGGAAATCCGCACAGAGCGGGGTTATTTGAAAGCAGATCAAGAAACAGGCGCCACTAGCATCCCCGGCGTTTATGCAGGGGGAGATATCGTTACAGGTGCGGCCACTGTGATCGCAGCCATGGGAGCTGCCAAACGCTCTGCCCAAGCAATAGATGAATATATCCGCAGGAAGAAGGGTAAATAAATGACAAAGCGAAAACCAGCGAAACCAATCCAGACTTTGGATCGTTCGCTGGCGATTTTGGAGACTTTGGCCCAAGTTGGCAAGCCCATGTCTTTGAGCGAGGTTGCGGAAAAGGTTGGTCTGGATCGCAGCACAGTCTACCGCTTTTTAGGCGCCATGGAGCTGCGCAATCTAGTGCAGCAGGATGAAAACAACCGCTATACATTAGGGCTGAAGATGGTGGAGTTGGGCTATGCAGCCTTGGAAGAGATGGACCTGCGGCAGATTGCCAGACCCGTGCTGCAGCAGCTGATGGAAAGCTGCAATGAAACGGCCAACCTCTCTGTGCTGGTGGGCACAGAGGTGATGTATATTGATCAGGTAGAGTCCAGCAACATGATCAAAATGTTTGCCCGCATCGGCAGCAGAGCTCCTGCCTATGCCACAGGCGCAGGAAAGGCCCTTTTGGCCTTTCTTCCACCAGACGAGCTGGAGGAGATACTTGGCAAGATCAAATTTCGGCAGTATACCTGCCGGACCATCACAGGTCCGGAGCTCTTCCGTTCTTCGCTGAGTCAGATTAGGCTGCAGGGCTACGCCCTTGACTTCGGAGAACTGGAAGAGGGGGTACACTGTGCTGCAGTTCCGATCTTTGACTGGAGAGGGTATCCTGTGGCTGCCTTGAGCATTTCCGGACCCAACAGCAGAATGACCGAGGAATTCATCAATGAACGCGTAACTAAGGTTTTGGTGGAGGCAGCAAGAGAGGTTTCAGCAAAGCTGGGCTACAATAGAGAAAGTGCAATGGGACTTTAAAAGCAGTGCCGTCGCATTTGTTCGGTATAAAGGCACAGAGAAGATGGAAATGATATATTTGGTCGGACCTGAAAAATACGTGTTTTGAGGAGGTTAAAGCGGTGAAGGATTTTAAAGATTTAACCAGCCAGGAGCTGTTTGGCTTTATGTACTTCAGCCAACTGCCTTTTTTGGATGAAGATGACGAGTTTGACGACGATGACGACAACGACTCTACTGGGCGTGGCCCAGTGAAGCGAAAAAAATCTGAAAAGTAAATGGTTACTGAATTCTCGGCCACATCTTTGGTGTTGTCTTCATGATTTGTGCCTTCCTCGATCATGAGAATTCCATGTCTTTTTTATACAATTCACTATCATCGCTTAAAAACAGCAAAGGCTGAGGGAACACATCGGCTGATTTAAGAGGTAGACGATTATTGGAAGATAAGTTTTAGATAGGACATATTAGGGGGTGAGCGAGATGGCCGAGCGGTTCAAGGCTAATATCAATCCAGACGTTTTAGTTTGGGCAAGACAAACTGCCGGATACAGCATAGAAGAAGCTGCCCGCAAAATAGGAACGTCTAGCGCTATCCTCGAGGCTTGGGAATCTGGCGATAAAAAGCCAACGTTGAATCAGCTTAGAAAAGCTGCCCGCCTTTACCGCAGGCCCTCCGCATTATTTTACCGCCAAACTGTACCTGATAAGCCACAGACGCTGCCAGACTTCCGATTGCAGTCTGATACAGGTTTGGAAATCAGCCCCCAGTTGCGTTTTGAGATTCGACGTGCATTTGCTAGAAGAGCGGCGGCTATTGAGCTAACCGAGCAGCTGCAAGAGCAACCGCCTCAATTTGTATTTAAGGCTGATATGACTGAGCCTCCCGAAAGTCTAGCAGCGAGAATTAGAGAATTATTAAATATTACCCTCGAACAACAATACAGGTGGCATGATCATTATCAGGCGCTTAGGGAATGGATTGCAGCTGTCGAGAAAGCAGGTGTATTAGTTTTTCAAACTGAGAATGTAGCTAGCAGTCAAATGAGAGGTTTCTCCATTAGCCAAAAGCCATTTCCTGTTATCGCTATTAACGGTAAAGATTCTCCCCGAGGAAGGATCTTCACACTTATACATGAATTAGTTCACGTTGCGCTAGAAAAAGGTGGAATATGTGACTTGGACGAAAACGCTCTTGATTTTGAGCGTACAGTAGAAACGTATTGCAATCGTGTAGCAGGTGAGGTGCTAGTTCCTAAAGAAGCGCTATTAGAAGAACAGATTGTGAAGAGGAATGTCAACAACATATGGAGTGATAACGATATACAGCATTTATCTAACCTGTTCATGGTTAGCAGAGAGGTTATCCTAAGGCGATTGCTAGTTTTGGGCAAAACTACCAAAGCGGAGTATCGAAAAAGGCATAAAGAGTTTATGAAATTATATGCGCAAGACTCTGAGCGCGGTTTTGTTCCTTATTATAGGAAGGTGCTCCGCAATAATGGAACAACCTATACAAATCTCGTGCTTTCCGCTTATTATAATGAAATAATAAGCTCTCGCGATCTTTCTAATTTTCTAGGTGGAATTAAACTTACTCATATTCCCAAAATCGAACAGGCGTTATTTGGGAATGCAGAAGGGGGCGATGGGATCTGATCTTCTGTGTAGATACTAGCGCCCTTTTGCATGGGTGGAAAAGAGATTATCCACCCGATGTTTTTGGCTCCTTATGGGATAATGTTGTTGATTTAGCAAAAAACAAACGTCTTATTGCCCCATATGAGGTGTTATTAGAATTGCAAAGAGGTGGAGATGAAATTTATAAATGGGCAAAAAGCTTGGATTTTATGTTTTTAGAACCAAACGATGAAGTTCAGCAGATAGTTTCAGAAATTGTTAATAAATACCCTTCATTTGTTCCTGAAGAAAGTAAAGATGGTATATGGGCTGATCCTTACGTGATTGCTTTAGCAAAAGCATTTAATGCTGTTGTCGTTACAGGGGAAAAAATGGTTGGTCCTGGAGCAAAAACACCAAAAATTCCTAATATATGCAGAGATTTGCAAATTCAATGCATAGA
>LFTB01000002.1:60323-65500 GCA_001512905.1 Clostridia bacterium DTU084
ATGCATAGACTTTTTAGAGCTTATTCGCCGAGAGAGCTGGAGATTTTAGAACATAGGTGACATTTGCTAGCATAATGATATTATGATTCCGTTGCAAAAACCCTTGTAAGGTTTTACAAGGAGTTTCACCCCTGAATAAGGAATTTTTGCGAACGTCTGTGCTTAGAAATTATTTTTTGTTGTTACCTCTGAATAGTTAACGAAGCTCTGGTCCTTCTAGAGGCAGCCCCAAAATTGCCGTTTACAAAACCTCTCTTTTGTGATAAAATAACCGTTTAGGAAGAGAAGAGAGGAGGAATTCCTATTAAAGCCTTACTAGTGCTAGAGGATGGCTTTTTTTTGGAAGGAGAGGCTTTTGCCGGCAGCGGCGAAGTGTTTGGGGAAGTTGTTTTCAACACAACAACCTTCGGCTACCAGGAGGTAATAACAGACCCGGCATCGAGCGGCCAAATCCTTACCATGACCTATCCTCTAATTGGCAATATCGGAATCAATAAGGACAGCGAACAGGCAGACAGCCCTCAGATCGCAGCTTTGCTCGTGAGGGAGTATTCGCCTTTTCCCAGCAGCTGGCTCTCTGAGGGAGATTTGGCTTCTTACCTGAATTCCCACGGCGTCCTTGCAGTGGAAGGCATCGATACAAGAGCACTGACCCGCCACCTCAGCGAGAGCGGCACGCAAAGGGGAGTCCTTTCCACATTAGATCTGAATGTTGAAAGTTTACTGACAAAGCTCAAACAAGAGAAGAAAGAACTTGACCTTCCAAAGAGAGAGGAAATCCAGACCATCGGTTCTGGTGATTATCACGTAGTGGTGATGGATTTCGGAGCCACCAAACAGCTCCTTGCATCACTAGTTCAGTTAGGTTGTCGCCTCACAATCGTTCCCGCCACAGCTTCCGCAGCGGAGATCCTCAACTTTTCTCCAGATGGCATCCTGCTTTCCAGCGGTCCTTCTGATCCAGCATCCTTTCCCGAAATAATCCAAGAAGTTAAAAAATTATTAGGTGTTAAGCCCGTCTTTGGCATTGGTTTCGGACATCTGCTTTTAGGTTTGGCCAACGGGTTTAACACCTTTAAATTATCTGCAGGTCACAGGGGGACAAATCAACCTGTGCTGGACCTAGCAAAAGAAAGGGTGCTGGTGACAAACCAAAACCACGGCTACTGCCTCAGCGTACCAGGGATAGAGAAGATCCGAAAGGCTCGGGAAGCAAAAACTTTAGGCGGAAGCTGGCAGGTGACCCATGTGAATCTCAACGACTGTACAGTTGAAGGCATGGCCTATCCAAAAGGGTTTTCAGTACAATACATCCCGGATTTCGCAGGTTCAGACTTCTGCCTGTTTGATAAGTTCCGCAGGATGATGGAGGAGGAAGCACATGCCTAAGCGTACAGACATAAAAAGCATCATGATCATCGGCTCCGGACCAATCGTCATCGGACAAGCCTGTGAATTCGACTACTCCGGCTCTCAGGCCTGCCAGGCCCTCAGGGAAGAAGGATACAGGGTGGTTTTGGTCAACAGCAACCCTGCCACCATTATGACAGACTCCCAAATGGCCCATGCCACCTATATCGAACCGTTGACAGTTGAAGCTGTAGAGAAGGTAATTGCAAAAGAACGTCCTGATGCCATCCTTCCCACCATGGGAGGGCAGACAGGCTTGAATTTGGCCATTAAAATGGCTGAAGATGGTATCCTGGATCGCTACGGCGTCGAGCTGTTAGGCGTCAAGCCTGAAGCCATCGCCATGGCTGAGGACAGGGAACTCTTCAAAAAGGCCATCGAGGAGATCGGCCTTGAAGTCTGCGCCAGCGCTTACGTTTCCTCTGAAGAGGAAGCTATTGCCTTTGCCGCCAAAGTTGGCTATCCAGTGATCGTCCGTCCTTCTTTCACCTTAGGCGGCACAGGCGGAGGCATTGCCTATAACGTAGAGGAGCTCAAAGAGCTGTGCACTTCAGGTTTCGAAGCAAGCCCCGTGCATCAGCTGTTAATAGAGGAATCTGTTTTAGGCTGGAAGGAAATAGAGGTCGAGGTGATGAAGGACAGCGCAGACAACTTTATCGTGGTCTGCACCATCGAAAACTTCGATCCCATGGGCATCCACACAGGCGACAGCATCACTGTTGCCCCTGCCCAAACCCTCACAGCAAAGGAATACAATGTCCTTCGGGAAGCATCGTACAAGATCGTTAAGAAAATCGGCCTCGAGTCTGGTGGCTGCAACCTGCAGTATGCTTTGAACCCCAAAAACGGCAGGGTTGTGGTCATCGAGATGAATCCCAGGGTATCCCGTTCCTCTGCCCTGGCTTCCAAGGCCACAGGCTTTCCCATTGCCAAAATCGCCACAAAGCTTGCCATAGGCTACGGGCTGGATGAGCTGCCCAACGACATCACAGGCACAACATCCGCATGCTGCGAGCCTGCCATAGACTACTGCATCGTAAAAGTTCCCAGGTTCGACTTTGTCAAATTCCCCGGCGTAGACCAGACCCTCACCACCCAAATGAAGTCTGTAGGAGAGGTCATGGCCATCGGCAGGACATTCAAAGAGGCTTTGCAGAAAGCCCTGCGCTCTCTAGAACAGGATCGCTACGGCTGGGGAGCAGATGGAGAAGATGAAGTAGAAGCTTGGGAAATCCCCTCCGGAGAGCGGAAAGGGTACCTGGAAGAAGTGAAAAGGCAGCTGCGCATTCCAACACCAGAGCGGATCTTCGCTCTTCGGCATGCCCTGCAGCTGGGAATGAGCACCAGTGAAGTCTGCGAGCTTACAGGCATAGATCCCTGGTTCATTAACAACCTCAAGCAGCTTGTGGAATTTGAAGCCAAGCTGCGCGAGGAGCTTCCCTCCCTTGTGGGAGCAGAGGAAGGAAAAGGAATCCTGTGGGAAGCCAAACGCTTGGGATATTCAGACCGCCAGCTGGCATGCCTGGCTGGTAACAATGAAGAGGCCATCCGCAGCTGGCGGGAGGGCCTTGAGATCAAGCCTGTATATAAGCTGGTGGACAGCTGTGCTGGAGAGTACCACGCCAAAACTCCCTATTTCTACTCCACCTACGAGTCTGGCAACGAAGCCAGGGCTACAGGCAAAAACACAGTGATCGTTTTAGGCGGTGGCCCAAACAGAATCGGCCAGGGCATCGAGTTTGACTACTGCTGTGTCCAGGCAGCTATGGCTTTGAAAGCTGCAGGAAAAGAGGTTGTGATGATCAACTGCAACCCTGAAACAGTGAGTACAGACTACGATATCTCAAACCGCCTCTATTTCGAGCCCCTGACCCTTGAAGATGTTCTGAGCATCTGCGATTTGGAAAAACCGGAAGGGGTAGTTCTGCAGTTCGGCGGGCAGACCCCCTTGAAGCTTGCTTTGGATCTGGAGAAGCGCGGCATCCCAGTTCTCGGGACATCACCCCATGCCATAGATCTTGCTGAAGACAGGGAAAAGTTTGCCCAAGTGCTGCGGGATCTGGGCTTGAAGCAGCCTGACAACGGCATGGCAAGTTCCCAGGAAGAGGCAATTGAAATCGCCTCTAGAATCGGCTATCCTGTCCTGGTGCGCCCATCCTACGTTTTAGGGGGCAGGGCCATGGAGGTTGTCTACGATGAAGCTGCCCTGCGGCTTTATATGGAACAGGCGGTAAAGGTTACCCCGGATCACCCGGTTCTGGTGGACAAGTTCCTGGAGTCTGCAGTTGAGGTGGATGTGGATGCAATCGCAGATGGCGAAGACTGCTATGTGGCAGGGGTGATGGAGCATATCGAGCTTGCAGGCGTTCACTCTGGCGACAGCGCCTGCTCCCTGCCGCCTTTCAGCTTGCCAGATGAGATCATCTCCGAAATCAAACGGCAGACCAAGATGTTGGGGTTGGCTTTGGGAGTTAAGGGCCTGTTGAACATTCAGTTTGCAGTGCGGGATGGGGAAGTGTACCTTTTGGAGGTTAACCCCAGGGCATCCAGGACTGTTCCTTTTGTGAGCAAGGCCACAGGCATTCCCCTGGCACAGATCGCGACCAAGATCATGCTTGGCCGCAAACTTTCAGAGTTCGATCTCAATCCCCCAGGCAAACCTCGGATTGCAGTGAAAGAAGCAGTGTTCCCCTTCATCAAATTCCCTGGCGTGGACATCATCCTAGGGCCTGAGATGCGCTCTACAGGCGAGGTAATGGGCATAGACGTCAACTTCGGCATGGCCTTTGCCAAGTCCCAGATGTCTGCAGGGATGCCGCTGCCCCTCTCAGGGACAGTGCTTCTGACAGTTTCCGATAAGGACAAAGAGGCGCTCCTTCCCATCGCCCAAGGGTTTTTAGAGGAGGGCTTCAGGCTCCTTGCCACGGAAGGTACCGCCAAGTTCCTCCAAAATCACGGAATCGAGGTTGAAAAGGTTAACAAAATCGGGGAAGGACGGCCAAACCTCCTTGACCGGATCAAAAACAACGAGATCGACCTTGTGATCAACACCCCTGTGGGCAAAGGTCCAAGGACAGATGAATATAAGATCCGCAGGCAAGTGATTGCCAGCAGCGTTTCAGTAATGACTACAATTCAAGGAGCTAAAGCTGCTTTGGCGGCAATTCGGGCCTGCAAAGACAACGGCCTGGATGTGAAATCTATACAGGAATATTATGAGAGCAACTGAAAAAGGACCCTTTTGGGTCCTTTTTCAGTTGCAATGTTGATAATTAGTCGAAAGGAGCAAGTGTATTTGCTGGATGAAGCTGCACAATAGGTGCTGAGGCAGGAATGTCAGTAGATTGAATCAGGTGGGTGATATAATTTAAAACAAGGTTTGCTTCTGCCAAGACTTTAGCTGAGGCAAATGTTAATTAGCAGCTTTATTCTCCTGAGGACATGGCTATCTTTGGAAGTTTTTGTAATTGCCAGGAAAATGGAACAACTACAATTGCGATCTAAAAGGATTCCACTGTAAAACCCTTGTAAATTCATGTTTTAGAAGGATTTTCACCCCTTTATGCCGAATATAGCAGTGAAAACAAAAACAATCTTGAGATTTCGAGACCTAAAATCATTTATTCGACATATAGGTGTGCATAGCGATGTTTAAGGGAAATAATAGTCATCTTCAAACTTCTTTATTCGACGTTACAGCAAATTGGCATAAAAAATACGAAAAACTATACGAAAATTCATGGGCAAAAATCTTTTACCATGAGGTC
>LFTB01000091.1 GCA_001512905.1 Clostridia bacterium DTU084
CTGCCTCGCTCCGCAAAATCAGCACATCAACCCGCCTGTTTTTGGCCCTGTGCTCAGGAGAGTCGTTGGGGAAACGAGGCCGCCACTCTCCGTAGCCTGCCGCAGAGAGCCGCTGGGGTGAAATGCCGCACTCTTCGATAAAGAAGCGCACCACACCAGTTGCTCTGGCAGTGGACAGCTCCCAGTTGGAGGGAAACTGTGCTGTCTGGATGGGAAGGTCATCTGTGTGGCCCTCCACCATCACCTGGTTCGGGAGAGGGCTGATGATCTTGGCAACGTTCTGCAGCACTTCTCGGGAAGGGGGCAACAGGTCTGCTTTTCCCAGCTCAAAGAGGACCTGATCTGCAAAACTGAGGAGTATCCCCCGCTCATCCCGAATCAGCTCCACCCTCTCGCCCAACCCTTCCTGCTCTATGTACTGTTCCAGCTCCCTGTAGGTCTGCTCTAAAACAGGCAGTTCCCAAGGGCGTTCCAAAACTGCGGATTGGCCGTCTAAAACTCCGCTGTTGCCGCTGAAGACCATGTGCAGGGAGCTGGCAACCTGCTTGAACTTTTCCACATCCACCTGGGAAAAGGCGAACAAGGCAATAAAAAAGCACAAAACCAGTTGGACCATATCCGCATAAGTGACCATCCAGGCAGGGGTGGAGAGGTCCTGTTC
>LFTB01000123.1 GCA_001512905.1 Clostridia bacterium DTU084
CGGCTAACCCCACCCATACTCCGTATTGGGTGGGGAATGCGCCGTTTTAAATTCGTTCAAACCATCGCTGCTGGAACTCACATACCCCCGTCCATCTCCAGCTCTGAGTGTTACAAAATATTCTCCTCCAAACTCCACCAGAGAAGGTTCCAAAAAGCCCCGCTTCCGCAGCAGGATATGCTCTGTGCCGTGTTCAAGGTAGGTGAGGTTCTCTCCGTCGAAAGCGCAGCGCAGCACCGTGAAACTGCGATAAGGAAGCTTGCCATCGTAGAAAGTTATGGGCAGCAGAATTTCACCAGAAGGCAGATCCACCCGCTGCACGCACCCAGCTCCGCTATTGAAAAACTTGTCGTCATCAGGCATCTCAAGTGTCTTCCAGGAGGACCAACTAGAAGTTTCAAGATCGTAGACTGCATAAGCTGTCTCCCGCTTTCTTGGATCCGGCGCCAGCCTCTCTCCCCTGTAGCGCACTGTATGGCCAATCCCCAGAAGTTTGCCTGTTCTCTCGTGCCAGGTAGGAGTGAAATCGCAAATCCCCTCTTCCTCTTCCCCGTACCTGCGCCTGCCTAGAGCTTGAGAGCATTCAGGTTCAGACCAGCTCCGTCCACCATCTTGAGACTTAATCTGATAAATGGGGCTGAATACATCAGATTCCCTCAAGAGCAGCTGCTGCATGGTGATGAGCAGCTCCCCGGATTCTGCCAAAGTCCCCATTTTGGGATGGACCCAACAATAGTCGGGGCTGCAGGGTATCTTCAGGGATGCTAGCTCCAGCCGGCCTTGAGGAAAAGCAAGCTCCCGGACCTTTTGAGCGGTAAACAAGCCTAGCCCTCCTATCTAGAAAAGCATCGCCTCCATGAAGCGTGTCTGGAAATCTGCTCTGGTAGCGAGCTCAATATAGTTGAGGCGCTGTGCGATTTCCTCTGCCTTCGCCTTTGCTTTGGGATCCAGCAGAACGAGTTTTGCTCCTTCTCCTGCTGCATTGCCTGCAGCATGCACTTTCTTAACGTCCACAGGAGGCAGAAGACCCGCACCGATCGCGCTATTGGGATTTAAGAAACTGCCAAAGGCACCTGCCAAAATGATCTCGTCCAGCTTTTCAGCTTTGAGGCCTGCCTCTGAAAGCAAAGTTTCCATGCCCGCTCGAATGGCTCCTTTAGCCAGCTGCAGCTTCCGCACATCGCCGCCGGTGATAGATACAGACTCTGTCACCTGAAAACTGTCCTCTGTGAGAAGGCTGGCAAGGCTCTGTGAACCTCCCTGGGCTAAAAATTCTTCCCTGGTGAGGAGGCGGCCTGTGCTGTCCACAAGTCCCGTCCGGACCAGTTCTGCCAACAGGTCCACAAGGCCGGAGCCGCAGATGCCCACAGGCTCTACATCCCCTATCACTTTATACTCTACCCTCTCCCCCAGCTTCACTGCCTCAATAGCTCCCGGCTCTCCCCGCATGCCGCAGCTGATCTCTGCCCCTTCCAGGGCAGGGCCAGCTGCTGTAGCGCAGGTGTAAAGCTCGGTTCCTGTGGCCAATACCAGCTCGCCATTGGTGCCGATGTCCACCATGAGCCTCGTGCCGCTTCCTTCAGTAATCCCTGTGGCTAAAGCAGCTGCCACAGTGTCAGCGCCAACAAAGCCTGCAACCAAAGGCAGAAAATAAACTGAGGCTTTAGGCAGGGGCAAGCCCAACCTTTTCGCTTCCTCTTCTTTGGGGAGAACCGAAACAGGCTTATAAGGGGCTACGGCGAGGCTCTTAGGATCCAGTCCCCACCACAGATGGTGCATGGCAGAGTTGCCCACAAGCACGAGGTGCGACAAAACCTCGAGCCTTTCCTCTCCTGCCAGCCCCACAAGCAGCTCTGCCACAGCTCTGCGGATGACAGCTGTAAGTTTGTCGAGGCCTCCCTCTAAAGCGTAGGCAAGGCGCGAGATCACATCTGCGCCAAAATCAGCCTGGGGATTGCGGCATGAAGCGGTGGCCAAAACCCGGCTGGTTTCCAGGTCCAGCAGATAACCTGCCACAGTTGTGGTGCCGATATCAACAGCTGCCCCAAGCTTGCTTGAGGCAGCAAAGCTTGTGCGCTCAACTTTAACTTGTTCGATTAAATCTGGCAGGCGGACTTGCAGCGGATGCTCCACTGTGACCCTGCAGGCAAGGCGCAGACCTGCAGCAAGGTCTGCCCCCAATAGAGCTCTCTCCTCTTCTGAGGGTGGAGCTGCTTTGCCCTCTACGTGGACTTTGCATTTGCCGCAGCTGCCCCTGCCCCCACAGGGAGAATCAAGGCGAAATCCTGCCTTAAGTAGCTCTTCCCGAAGATTGCTCCCGGCTTGGACCTCAATTGTCCTCTTTCCTACTTTTATCTCCACCATGGTTCAACCCCCCTGCCATGCTTCAAATACTGCCTCGATGTTCTTGCGCGGCACGTCTAGCCCCCACTCGCACTGGGCAATAACTCCCCGGTTTCCTAAAGCTTTCTGCACCCTTCTCACTGCTGCCCGTACTTCCTCTGGAGTGCCGAAAGGCAGCAGGTGCTGACGGTCTATTTCACCCCAGAAAACAACCTTGCCTGCATAAAGGCTGCCTAATTTTTCCAGATCCATGCAGAAAAGCTGGGAATTAATGGCATTTACGCCTATTTCAATCAGGTCGGGGTAGATGGCCTCAATGTTGCCGTCAGAATGAAAAAAGACAGCTTTGCCTGCCTCCCGTAAAATCGCACAGTATTCCCGGTAGAGGGGCTTGAAAATCTCCCTCCACTGTTTCGGGGAAATCAGCAAAGCTGTCTGGCTGCCCCAGTCGTCCATAAAGAAAACGCCGTCCACAGCAGTTTGCGCCCAAAGTTTTATTTCGTAGAGGTAATATTCGTGCAGCATCTCAAGCAAAGTAAACAGTTCTTTTGTACCAAGGGCCAAATCGATTAAGACGTTCTCTGTGCCCCGCAGAAACTGAAGCCGCTCGAAGGGGCGAACCCGCGTCGGGGCAAGGATATAACAGCTGCTCTCCTCGCAGCTCCTGTTAACCTCTGAAAGGTCGGCTTCCTTAAGCACCTCCCAGGGCAGCTTGTAAGTGCGCAGCTGCTGCCAGCCCCGAAGAGGCGGTTCCTTTACTTCCCCGATTAAGCCCAGCTGAGAAACCTGCCAGCGGCAGCCCCACTCGTCAACGTATTCGCCAACCATCCCAACCCTGCCCCGCTCCCGCTCTCCCCGGCCGTAGCGGAAACGGGGTGCGGCAATATCCGGCGGGTATTTTTCCTTGATGGCCTCGAGATCATCCTGGCAGAGCAGTTCTGTCCCTGGCAGGGTCCACAGATCCCTTGGGGGTCTGTCTACTTCCTCAAAGGCAAGGGTCTTTTTGACGCGCTCGCGACTGTCCATGGTATCAGCATCCTTGTCGATTAATCTCTCCAGCCTGCCAAGGCAAAGAGCTTGGCTGCTCGCTGGCCAGCCTCCTCAAGCAGTTTTTCCCCATCTGCAATAGCCTTCTCAAGGGAGATCGGGCCAGGTGCGATGCTGAGCATGGCGCCGATCCCATGCTGATACAGTACGTCTGCATCTTCTGCAATGGAGCCGCCTACGGCCAAAACAGGGATGTTGTGTTTTTCGGCTAATTTGGCCACCCCAACTGGAGTCTTGCCTCCGGCGCTCTGGCCGTCCAGCTTGCCTTCACCGGTAATGACCAGATCGCAGCCTTCGAGCTTGTCTTCCAGTTTTGAGGCTTCTATCACCATCTGGATGCCTGGGATGAGTTTTGCGCCTAAAAAGGCCACAAGTCCTGCTCCCAAGCCTCCTGCAGCACCAGCGCCAGGCAGGTTTGCAACTTCCACCTGCAGCTCTTTGGAGATGATCTGCGCATAGTGGGCAAGGTTCTGATCCAGCACCTGGACATCCTGAGGGGCTGCTCCTTTCTGAGGACCGAAAACAGCAGCTGCACCATTTGGACCTGTGAGTGGATTGTCCACATCGCAGGCTGCCAGCACTTCAACTCCCTCGATCAGCTTGGGCAGCTCTCCCAGCTGAATTTGAGCAAGGCTGCCGAGGCTCCCTCCGCCAGGGCCAATAGGCTGGCCGTCTGCATCGAGAAGCCTCGCCCCCAAGGCGCTGACCAGTCCCGCACCTCCGTCTACTGTTGCGCTGCCGCCAAGGCCGATCAGGAGGCGCTCAACCCCTTCTTTTAAAGCAGCGCGGATCAGCTGTCCTGTTCCGTAGGTGGTGGTTTGAAGGGGTTTTCTCTCGGATGGAGCTAGAAGGGGCAGGCCTGAGGCTGCTGCCACTTCAACAACAGCAGTTTTCCCGTCTCCCAAAATGCCGTAGCATGCCGAAAGGGGACGGCCTAAAGGATCGGAAACCTCAACCTCCTGCATTTTCCCGCCTGTGGCGTCCACCAGAGCCTCCATGGTGCCTTCGCCGCCGTCAGCCATGGGCACAGTAACAAGCTCGGCATTTGGAAATACCTTTCGCCAGCCACGAGCTAGTGCCTCTGCCACTTGTTTGGCAGAGGCACTTCCTTTGAAAGAATCAGGTGCAATAACGATCTTCATGGAATCTCTCTCCTAAAACTTGCTGATCTGCTCTTCGTTCAAAAATTCGATGTTGTTCTCAGACAGGAGCACCCGGGCACGCTGGGGTTCCTCAACACGGAAGACCACAACTGCATCTCCTTCTGAACGGCCAACGAAGGCGTATAGGTATTCAATGTTGATGCCTTTTTCCTCCAGCAGGGAAAGGATCTCGGACAGCCCCCCTGGCCGATCTGGGACCCGAACAGCAATCACCTCTGTTTTGCTCACAGCAAAGCCGTTTTCCTTCAAGCACTTCAAGGCCTCTTCGCTTTTGTCCACAATCAGGCGCAGGATGCCGAAATCGCTGGTATCGGCGATGGAAAGGGCGCGAATGTTAACTCCTGCCTCGCCCAAAACCTTGGTTACTCCCGCCAGCCTTCCGGCTGTGTTCTGCAAAAACACTGAAATTTGAGTGACTTGCATGGGGCTCCCTCCTTGAAATTATATTTTTCTCTTGTCGATGACTCTCTTCGCTTTACCGATTGAACGCTCAATGGTCTTAGGCTCTACCAACCTTACTTTACAAGAAACTCCCAGAATGCTTTCGATCTTGTGGTGGATCCTTCTGCCCAGCTCTTCTAGTCCTTTCACTTTGTCAGAGAACATATTCTCTGAAACCTCCACCAAGACCTCGAGACAATCCATCTGGCCGTGGCGATCTACAATCAGCTGGTAGTGGGGCTCAGCCTCACCGATCTCAAGGAGCACGCTTTCGATTTGCGATGGGAAGACGTTCACGCCCCGGATAATGAGCATATCGTCTGTCCGGCCGCAGATCCTTTTAATCCGGACGTGGGTTCGGCCGCATTCACATGGTTCCTCGATTATTGCGCTGATGTCTCTGGTGCGGTAGCGGATAATGGGGAAAGCCTCTTTAGTTATGGAAGTGAAAACCAGTTCTCCCTCCTGGCCAGGAGGCAGCACTTCGCCAGTTATGGGATCGATCACTTCCACCAGGAAATGGTCGTCAAAAACGTGCAGGCCGTCTTTTGCCTGACACTCACAGGCAACGCCGGGGCCGATCACCTCGCTGAGACCGTAGATGTCAATAGCGCTGATCCCCAATTCTGCTTCAATCTTTCTCCGCATGTTGTCAGACCAGGGCTCTGCGCCGAAAATGCCGGATCTCAAGGGCAATTCTCTGAAATCTATCCCCATTTCCCTGGCTACTTCAGCTATATGCATGGCATATGAAGGGGTGCAGGCTAAGATGGTGGCACCGAAGTCCTGCAGCAAAGTCACTTGCCGCTCTGTGTTGCCGCCGGAGACGGGGACTACAGTAGCGCCGATGCGCTCTGCACCATAGTGCAGGCCCAAGCCCCCTGTGAAAAGGCCGTAGCCGTAGGCAACGTGGACTGTGTCTTCGTAGGTGGCACCTGCACAGGACAAAGACCGGGCCACAAGTTCGGACCAATTGTCTACATCTCCCTGGGTGTAGGCAACAACTGTGGGTTTGCCTGTGGTGCCAGAGGAAGCGTGGATGCGGACGATTTCGCTTTGGGGCACTGCAAACATGCCGAAAGGATAATTGTCCCGCAAGTCGTTCTTCTCTGTAAAGGGCAGTTCTGCCAAATCTGCCAAAGACCGGATATCGTCCGGGCTTATTCCCCGCTTCTGCAGGGCATTGCGGTAGTGGGGTACTTTTTGATACACTCGTCTAACCGTCTCCCGAAGTTTTGCAAGCTGCAGCTTTTCTTTTTCCTCCTGCGGCATACATTCCCGGGCTTCGTTCCAAATCAGGTTCTCAACTGGCTTTTTACTCATCTGGACTCCCTCCTGGCTCGTCTTTTCATAAATAAGCTAAAGTTGACATAAATTGTAACAGTTTATTTAGACCTATTTTACCATACGAGGATAGTTTTCGTAAAGCAGAGGAGGCGGACAAATGAGCTTGCTTTTTACCACCACAGTTGGGCTCCTCAGCGGGATCGTGGGCACAGGCCTGGGAGGCCTTATTTCCATCACTTTGCACCACAGCCAAGCAGCTTTAGGCTGGCTGCTGGGCTTTTCCGGGGGACTCATGTTTGCTGTGGTGGCTTTCGACCTCCTCACCAGCGCCTTCGATCTGGGAGGATTGGTGTGGGGGCTGGGCGGAATGCTCCTGGGCTTTGTCTTGATTCTGGCCTTGGATTTCCTCTTGCGGAAGCTGAAGCCCATCGCCAGCCAGCACTTGGCCACCAGCTTCCTTTTGGCCCTGGGCGTTGCCATCCACGATTTTGCCGAAGGCTTGGCCGTGGGGGCAGGTTTTTCTGCCACCACCAGTTTGGGCTTTGGCGTGGCCTTTGTGATGACAGTCCACAACATCCCTGAAGGCCTGGCAATTGGTGTGCCCATGCGGGTGGCAAAAGTGCGGCGGTGGAAGATCCTCCTCGCCACCATCCTGACAGGCCTCCCCATGGCACTGGGGGCACTTTTGGGCGCCCTCATCGGCCGCCTCTCCAGAGGGCTTTTGGCTGGTTCTCTGGGCTTTGCCGGGGGCGCCATGCTCTGCATTGTAGTGGAAAAGCTGATCCCGGAAGCCCAGGAGCTGAGCCGCGAGTATCATGCCACCGGTGCTTTTGCACTGGGGACAGTGGCAGGGATTGTCCTCTGCTGGTTTTCCTGAATCAGGCGATCACCTTCTCCGCCAGATACTTTTTAAGCACTTCCCCGCCTTCTCCTGGCTTTTCCATCACCAAAGCGAGATTGAAGTCTGCATCGTAATCCAGGTCCGCCTGGTCAAAGGATGTGCAGATGAGAGCTGCCTCCCTCACGCAGCGCAGGTTCGGCTGGTTGATGTTGTAAAGGGAGTTCTTGTAATCTGAGATTTGTTTCATGGCTTCAGGCCATATTCTTTCGCCTGTGAAGGCGCGCCTGTCCCAGATCCTCTCGGGCGGCCTGTACTTGGCATCCAGGATGGTTGTGTAGGTGTATTCGCCGTTCTCGTAGAAATCCAGCCGGATATCGGGCTGGTTGTGAGGTGAGGCCATCCTGAGAAAGTGCCCTTTCTCCCTGGCTTCCGCTGTGGTATGCGGCAGGGATTCGTTGTATGCGACCACCACTTTTTGCGTTCCGCGGACCAGGTTCACCTTGGCGCCGGCTGCAAGGGAGACAACGATGTCCTCCTTTTCCAGCTGTCCCTGGAGGAGGTTTCCTTCTGCTGTCAAGGTGAAGCCCAGCTCGCTTAGGGCCACGATGGTGCGCAGATAGCACCAGTACTCGAACAGTAAGTCTGTCCTCTTCCAGCCCAGCTTGCCGCGAAAGTAGACAGCGCGGGGCTTGAAGATCTGCCTCCACAGCTCGTAAAACAGCCTGTACCTCCCGTCTTTGAACATGGTCAGAGACCAGGCCACCCCTTCTCCTTCCAGCTCCCCCAGGGGAGGTCTTTTCCGCAGCACCCGCAGCCGCTCCTGCATGTGTTCAGCCCGGCTGCTTTTGTCTCTGTCCCTGGCTGCAACCTTGCCCAGAAAAGCGATGATTTGGTCCAAAAAGCCTGCCAGCCAGCGGTTCTCCGGCAGATCGTACAGCACAGTGCTCTTCCCTGAGAGGATGCACCTGGGAGCGCTGTGGGCCATGTGTTCCGGATGTCTTGCCAGCCAGCTGATGCTCTGAGGGCCTATTCGCCTGGCGCAGCCCAGGGGTACCACCTGCCAGTTGCGGGCGGCCTGCTGGGAAGGCCGCTCTAGGATGTCTGTGACAGCGCTGCACAGCTGGGGAAAGTTCTGCCACAGTAGCTGGAAGCGGAAGTAGTCTTGGGCTGAGAGGTTGAGGGTGTTGCGGCCCACCATGTCCATGGCAAGTCCTGACACCATCTCCTCGATTTCCTGCCGCATCAGTTCCAGCTGGTGGGTGGTCATGCCTTTGGGACAAACGTAGAGAAGGTTGTGGTAGCTTTCTTCTCTGCTGCAGACCGAGACTGCATAGTACCCCGGGACCCAGGGATTATCGTCGTCATAACTGCTTAAGGTGATTTCCTTTCCTTCAGGCAGCCAGTAGCCTTTTTCGTCCTGCTGAATGTTTGGATCGCTGCAGCACTCGAGACCGTCTAGATATAGCCGCCACGGGCCGCGAGATCTGGCAACCAGCTTCACTTTAACATTGCCAAACTCCCGCAGTGTCACGTGGCTGGACTGGACATCCTCCGGGTCCTCTACAAAATCGTCCATCGCCACAAACTTGTCTTCTTGGCCGTCGCTGCTGAAATAAAACTGAAGTTCGAAGGGCAAGTCGCTACGACGCATACCCATACCAGCTCAGCTCCTTTGCCTTGCGCCGCAGCACCTCCCTGGAGCGGGAGAAATCGCTCACTGCAGGGTACTGGTTGAAGACCTGTTCCAGCAGGCTGTCCTCAAGCTCCTCCCCTTTCAGTCTGCCGATGAGCCTCTCCCACTGCTCTTTGGGGCCGCGGAGTTTCGGCAGAATCCGCTGGCTGACCTGTAGATCCAGTGCCTCGCCCCTGGTGAGCCAGCCATCTATTTGCGGGAGGTTTGCCAGGTAGCAGTCTATCTGCCGCAGGACGCGATAGCCAAAACCCCGGCTTGGATCCACCTCTTCAAAAGCAGCCTGCAGTTCCTCGAAAAAGGCAAGCTCGTTATCAGATAGGGAAAGGCATCTGTTTTGGACTCGCCAGCTGGAGAAAGCAGATGCAGAGATGGGATACAGCTTGGGGGGCGGGTCCAGGTTTAGCCTTGCCAGTTCTGAAAAGGAATCGAGTTTCAAATTGATTACGTTTGCCCGATCCAGGAGCTTGTCGCTGAAGGCATAGGTGGACTCATCCACGTTCACTGTCCCTGCAAAAAGCACGTTGTCTCCGATTTTCACTCTCGGAGGGTAGAGGTTTGCATTGTAAACTCTGCCCTGGAGTTTGGGGTTGTACAATGTGAGAAACCGTTCTTCTTTCGGCGCTTCCAAAACGCTGAGGAATTGGGCAAAATAGTGTTCGGGCCTTGCCAGATTCATCTCGTCAAAGCAGACCAAATACAGCTGGTCCGGGTTGGCCACGGCTGCCAGGAGCAGATCTACCAGTTCTGTGGAGGGCCGGTAGAGCATGTTTATTGTGTCTAAGTATCCGATGAGGTCTGCGTCCTCGTGCCAGGAGGGACTGACAGGCAGCATGAGGAATCTGTCCTCCAGCCCCAGCATCTTGCTGTAGAGCCGCACCAGTTGGGACTTCCCAATGCCTGTCATGCCGGCCAAAAGCACCAAGCTTCCGCATTTGAAAGCCAGGTGGAGGTTCTCCAGATCCTCTTTGCTGTATAGAAAGCCCTCTGCTCTGGTTAAAGCTTGGAAGTCTTTGAGAAATTTGATTTCCAAAGGCGAGCTGGCTGTGGCCTCCTCCTCTTGGGATGCAGTAGAAGCCACCTGTTGTGCTCCTGAAAGTTGAAGCTCTATCTCTTTTGCTTTTCCTTCTTCTATCAGGACCAGGTTTTCGTAAATGAGATAGCTGCCTGCCAGTTCCTCTTCCCTAAATGGCAGCTTCCGCAGTGGCTCTTGAATGATTACTGTCAGCTCGTCCCGCCTGCTGATAAGCCCTGCAACAGGGCCGTAGAAATACTTTAATTGTCCGTCCAGCACAGCAACAGGCTGGGGCATTTCTCTGGAATAGCTGTCAAAGCGGCCCAGGGCTTTATACTGCATTAAAACTTCGCTGAGTTTTTCGTCTTCGTCCCTTGCCAGCAAAAACGGTACCAGTTTGGAGTTTTCGCCGAGCTCAGCCGGTTTTTCTAAAAGGGCTTTTGGTTCTGCTATGTAATAAATCCTTCCGTCTGAAGCGTGATTCATAATGGGCTTAAAAAGAATGATTTTATCTTCCAAAAATTCGGCTAAATTTTCTCTGCGGATCACTTCGAATTCACGCACTTCGTCCCGGAAGCCAAACTGCTCTACCTTGTTTCCCCAGCAGGAGTAAAGTTCCTCCAAGGGGCAGTCTTCTGGTCCGTAGCTCAGCACTTTGATGCTGAATTGCAAGGCATCGTTATTATTTATGAAAATTTCCGTTTGTCCTTTTTGAGGAATTTCTTCGGATAAGGCCAGCCTTCCAGCCAGTAGGCATTCCCATTTTTTTGTCATCTCTCCACCCCCAAAGCGCGCTTCAGCTTTAACTCCAGTTCTTCTTCTCCTGCCACTTCCAATGGCTGTTTGCCTGCCCTAAGGCACAAGCAGTAGAGCTGATTCCGCAAAAGGTGCGGAATTCCTGCAGACTGCAGAAATATGTGATCCTTATCTTGGATGATCCTTTCAATGTCTGTCTGTTCCTGGCAGTCTAGATAATGCAAATTCACCAGCTGCGTGCCGATTCGCTTTCGCTCGGTGGGACTGCCTCCCATGCCTACAATCAGGACTTCCTGGCAGCACTTGGCCAGTTCCTGTTCCAGCTGGGCTTTTTCCTTTTCAAGTTTTGCCAGCTGCTTTTCAAGCAGGCTGTATTTTTCTTTCCATGAGCTGATTTCCTCCTCTTTTTGAGCTATTTTCTCCTGGAATTCAGCTGTTTTTTTCTTCAATTTCTCCCGCTCATTATCGTATTTGATTTGCAGTTTTTCATGTTTGACTTTCAATTCTTTATGCTGCTTTTCTGTCCTTTTGAGCTTTTTCTTCTGCTGTTCCACCTCTGCTTGAGATTTCTCCAATTTATCTGTTAATTCTTTTTCCGCTTCTGAAGGCTCTTTTTGATCTTCCGTTTTCGTATCCTGCTGCGGCCAGATTTTGAAGATCTTTTCTCCCAGCTCCTGCAGCTCTTCCTCTTCGCTGGAGGCCAAAGCTGCGCTCACTTTCAGAACTGAAAACTCTTCGAAGTACTCCAGCAGTTTTTCTTTTACTTTGTCAATTTTATTTTCTGTTTCATCTTTTAATTTTTTTCTGATTATACAGAGATCCGGCATTTTTGCAGTTAAAAGAGGGTACTTGTAAAAATTGTTCAGCAAAACCTGCCGCGGTGTGTTTTTATGTTCCTTGCGGTAGCCACGGACTGGCAGTTCCACCAGCTGAGCGCACAGGCGCAGATCCTCCTCTGACATTTCCTCTAAATAAGCCCGCCAAAGCTCTTCTTTCATTTCCACCACATCCCCCTTTTTTCAATTTTCAACATTCCTTTCTTTATATATTATTTTATAATATTTCTCTGTCTGTCCCTCCAAACCCTGCATAGAAAAAACATCTTGGGCAGGAGTTAGGGCAACAGCTAGAGAATATTTGAATATGACAAAGGAGGTGTTTATCGCATGGAGCCCCTTTCCAACGGCAAAGCTCTTCTTTTCCCTTACTTGATTCCTTCTAAGACCCCTACTGGTGCCATCATTATCTGCCCAGGCGGTGGATATGCAGGTTTGGCAGCGCATGAGGGAGAACCTGTGGCCCGCTGGGCCAACAGCTTAGGCTATGCTGCCTTTGTCCTCCACTACAGCCTCTGCCACCATCCTGCACCTTTGGAAGATGCACAGTGGGCGATACGCCTAGTGCGCTCTGAGGCTGAACAGTTCAATATCCAGCCCCAGCAAATTGCCATTTTGGGTTTTTCTGCTGGCGGACATCTTGCTGCTACAAGCGGTATCTTTCACCTTCCTGCAGATCCTGCCTCAAGGGATCCCCTGGCCAGGGTTTCGTCCCGGCCGGATGCCATGATCCTTTGTTATCCTGTGATTTCTTTTGGTCCTTATGGGCACCGTGGTTCTATGGTAAACCTTTTGGGCGAAAATCCTCCGGCAGAATTGGTGGAAAAGCTGTCTTTGGAGAACTCTGTGAACGAAAAGACGCCGCCGGCTTTTATTTGGCACACTGCAGACGATGAGGGTGTGCCTGTGGAAAACAGCCTCTTTTTGGCCGAGGCTTTGCGGAAGCACAAAATTCCGTTTTCCCTTCACATTTATCCCCACGGCAGACACGGTTTGGGGTTGGGAGAGGGAACTGTAGCAAGTTGGACAGAATTATGCGGCAGATGGCTGGCAGACTTGGGGTTTGCCTGTGCAGATTAAAAGCAAGGGGTATGCTGAGGATTCTCAAACTAACGAAAATATTATCTTGAGGAGGAGTGTTCTATGGCTAAAATATCCACGATGGTGATTGCTCTGGGCAACAGGATAGAGAATGCAACTCAGCTCCAAAGCATCCTGACCAAATACGGCTGCCAGATCAAGGCCAGGCTAGGCCTGCACGAAGGCACCGGAGATCAGTGCACAAACTACGGCATTATCTTTCTGCAGCTTGCAGGCAAAGAGGACGACTTTAAGGCCCTAGAGGAAGAAATAAACAAGCTTCCTCAGGCAAAGGCAAGACTTGTGCAGATAGAGTTGGATTGAGGGCCCATAAGATACTCGAGAGAATTCTTGGCGCTACCCCTACATATTTCAGGCAGAGAAAACTTTGGCCACCTAGTTGGATCTAGGTGGCTTTTTTGTGGATACATTCTGAAGCCACATTCTCCTTCACAATA
>LFTB01000139.1 GCA_001512905.1 Clostridia bacterium DTU084
AGCTTCCGGCAGAGAGGGAAGGTTCTGGAAAGCTGGTGCAGGCGCGGCTTTATCCAGCTTGTAGGAAGCGATGCCCACTCTGCAGCACACAGACCTCCTGTTCTCAGCCCGGCTTTTAAGGTGCTGGAGCGCTGGGTGGGAGAAGACAGGGCAGACTGGATCAAGAGGCAGCCTGCGCGGATTTTGGCCGGGAAGGAAGTGGAAGCTTCTTTTGAGTAGACGTTCATTTGTGAAGGCAACAGCTCTGATCACAGCTGCCACTGTCTGCAGCCGTCTGTTGGGATTTGCGAGAGAGACTGTGATCGCCAAATACTTCGGGGCTACAGCCCAGACAGATGCCTACCTTGTGGCCTTTATCATACCAGGGGCCATTCTCTCCCTTTTGGGAGGAGCTCTGCCAGGCACAATGATCCCGGTTTTCACCCAGCTTGCTGGTTCCAATCAAGAGGACAAGGCCTGGCGGATGTGCAACACCCTGACCAATCTGATTATCCTCACCCTTACTTTAGGCGCCATCGCAGGCTGGTTTTTAGCGCCCATCCTGGTGCCCCTTCTTGC
>LFTB01000117.1 GCA_001512905.1 Clostridia bacterium DTU084
ATTTTGCTAAAGGATATTGACAAAATTTATTATGAGCATATGCTTAACCGATCACGCATGTATTAGCATAAGGACATATTCTCGTCCATTTCTCAACTGAATTCTCTCTTTGAACTCTGTTTTCCGCTGTATTCTGCAAGTTAATTGTTCTGCTAAAAAAATCGCTAACCCACCGTTTCAAATGCTGGGCAGCCCTCTGCGAAATTCTAACGTTAAAAAGGAAACCTCCGCTTTTCTGCCAAAGCGGAGGTTTTCCCTAACCTTGTATAGTTGTCGATTGACTGCTGAATTTACTCTTCAGCCGCAGGAGCAGATCTTCCAAAATGGTGTAGATCACAGGCACAACAACCAAAGTCAAGATTGTGCCCACAAGGAGTCCCCCCACCATCACCGTTGCCAAAGGCGCTTCCATCTCAGAGCCAGTGCCTATCCCGATGGCCATGGGAATAAGCCCTAAAATAGTGGTGAGGGAGGTCATGAGCACAGGCCTGAGTCTGGTGGGACCAGCCAAGAGAATAGCATCCCGGCGAGATAAACCTTTAGCCCTCAACTGATTGATATAATCCACCATCACAATGGCATTGTTCACTATGACACCTGCGAGGACAATCATACCTATGAGAGCTGGCACGCTCATCTCACGGCCTGTCAAAAAGAGGGCAAGAGCAACGCCAATAAAGGCAAGAGGCAAGCTAAACATGATCACAAAAGGATGGAGCAGGGACTCGTACTGAATCACCATCACCATATAAACCAAAAAGACAGCAAGAAGCAGCGCTAACCCCAACTCACGGAAAGCCTCTGCCATCTGCTGGCCCTCTCCACCGAAAGAGGCAGAATATCCCGCAGGCAGCTTTAGCTCGTCTATCTCCTTTCGCACTTGAGCCATGGCTCCAGCCACGTTTGTCCCAGACAATTTAGCGCTGACTGTCACGACTCTCTGCTGATTCTCCCGATTTATGCTGACAGGCCCCTTCTCTGTCACCAGCTCTGCCACCTGCACAAGAGGCACCTGGGCACCTGTGGGAGCGGAAATAATCAGGTTTTCCAGGCTTGCCTGGGAACTGCGCTCAGACTCAGGCAAGCGGACAATAACGTCGATTTCATCCCCTCCCACACGAAAGCGGGTGGCAGTCTGTCCGCTGATGGCAGTCCTGACTTGCGAAGCAACCTGAACCACAGAAAGTCCGTATAAACTGGACATATCCCGCTTCAGCCTGATCTGCAGCTCAGGACTGCCGTCGGTCAGGCTGTTGGTTACTTCTTCCAGCCCATCGAGCTTGCTCAGCCGCCTCTCAAGCTCTTCGGCATAAAAAGACAAGGTCTCTGTATCGCTGCCTCGAAGCTTCACCTGAATGGGAGCGCCTCCCATTCCGAAGCCAGCGCTGCTTTCCTGAAAGGCAATCTCAGCCCCTGGGATAACACCGAGCTCCTTTCGGACCTCCCCCACAACCTCCCGGGTAGATAACTCTCGCTGATTTTTCGGCACCAACCTCACATTCAGCTGGCCAGATTCTGTGCTAGAGCCGCTTCCCGCCCGGGCAAAGATCACATCAACTTCCGGCCGCTTGCTGACCACCGATTCCACTTTCTCCACAACTTGCTGCGTCTGACTAAGCTCTGTCCCAGGAGGCAGAGACACTGAAACGCTGAAGGAGCCTTCATCTGTGGGGGGCATGAAATTTGCACCTAAAGTGGTCAAAAGCAGCCCGCTGACAATGACGCCGATCACACACAGCCAAACCACTTTCCTTCTATGGTCAAGGGCCCACTTAAGGACAGGCAAATAACGAGCATAAAGTATTGTACTTAGGTTTTTCTCACCGCTTTCGATCTGCCTCTCTAGCTCTTCTAAGCGTTCTTCCTCCCTTTTCTCCGCCTTCACTTCTCCCCGCCTGAGCAGTTTGGAAGCCAATGCCGGTACTAAAGTTAACGCAACAAGCAGAGACACTAAAAGGGAAAAGGTAACTGTCAGGGCAAGCTGTTTGAAAAGCTCGCTGACAATCCCCCGGATAAAAGCGATGGGCAGGAAAACAGCTATGGTCGTTAGGGTAGAGGCGGTGATGGCAGCGCCAACTTCGCCTGTGCCCTCTACAGCTGCAGCCTCAGGTCCACGCCCCTCTTCCCGGAAGCGAAAGATGTTCTCTAAAACCACAATGGAGTTGTCCACCAGCATCCCAACGCCCAAGGCAAGGCCGCCTAAAGACATCATGTTCAGGGTGAGCCTGTTGAAATACATCAAAACAAAGGTTGCGATAATGGAAATGGGTATGGAAACTGCGATCACGAAAGTTGGCCGCAGGCTCCGCAGAAAGAAAACAAGGATCAGAATTGCCAAAATACCGCCAACTACTGCGCTTTTTGCGACACTGGAAATGGACGCCTCGATAAATTCAGCCTGGTCCATTACAGTGTCCATCTTCACGCCTGCAGGCAGCTCTTTTTTCAAATTTGCAAGCTCCTGCCGCACTTTTCTAGAAACCTGCACAGTATTTGCAGTGCTCTGCTTTTGAATGGCAATTCCCACTGCAGGCCTGCCGTCTGTGGTACTGACCTGCCTCACATCCCGAAAACTGTCTTTAACCACAGCCACATCCCCAAGGCGCACCATTGCCCCTTGTGGAGTTGTCAGAAGGATGTTTGCGATCTCATCAACACTTTGGAATTCCCCTGTGGTGCGCACCACAAGTTCCCTGCCAGCCACAGGCACAACTCCCCCAGGGAGGCTGGTGTTGTTGGCAGCCAAAGCCTGCTGCAGGCTAGTGAAAGACAATCCGTAAGCCTGGAGCCGGTAAGGGTTGGGCTCCACCATGATGGCCCGTTCTCTGCCTCCTGTGACAGAAACCGACGCTACCCCATCGATGCGCTCCAGGTGCTCTTTTACAATTTTGTCTGCAAACTTCTTTAAGCTTACAAGATCCTGCTCGCCGCTTAAGGAAAGCTGCATAATGGGCATGAGCGATGGATCCGCCTGAATAACCGTGGGGCTCGACACTCCTTCTGGCAGTGCATCTCTTATCAGGTCCAGCTTTTCCCGCATCTCCAATGTAGCGAAATCCATATCTGTGCCCCAGGCAAACTCAACCATCACCATGGTAGAGCCGCTGCCAGAAGACGAGGTGATGTTTTTCACGTTGCGCACTGTGCCCATCACCCCTTCGATGGGCCTTGTAACAAGCTGCTCCACCTCCTGAGGTCCCGCACCTTCATAGCTTGCCGTAACCACCGCCATGGGATAGTTCATCTCCGGAAGCAGGTCGATGGGAATCCTCCCTAGAGAAACTATCCCCAAAACCAAAACAATCAGCACTGCCATGGCTGTGGCCAGTGGACGGCGAACAGTGAGTTCCGCTATTTTCACTTTTCACTGCCCCCCTCAAGCACCACAACCTTGACGCCAGAGCTGAGGCCGTCCTGTCCACGGATCACCACTTGATCGCCTGCTTTGAGCCCAGAGCGCACTTCAACCTCATTATCGCTCTCGAGGCCCAGCTCCACAGGAGTCCGCTGCGCTTTGCCATTCTTCACTACAAACACATAACTGCCGTCTTCACCTGCAATAATGCTCTCCCTTGGAACTTTCAGCACATCTTTTGCCGCAGCAGTCTGCAGAATCATCCGGCCCAGCATCCCCGCCTTAAGTCCCTGTGCTCCTTCCACAGCCACCCGCACCAAAAAGCCGCGGCTGCGGCTGTCTGCAGCTGGCGCCAAGTTTTTGATTTTACCGGCAAGCTGCTTGCCAGGCAGAGCATCAACCTCTACAAAAGCAGGTTCCCCTTCAGCAAGATGCGGGATTATACTCTCTCCCACTTCCGCCTCCATTGTCAGCTGATCTGGCTGGACCAAAATCAGAAGCGGCTGCGCAGGGCTTGCCATTTCGCCTGGCTGGATAAACCTTTGGGCCACCACCCCATCAATAGGCGAGGTGATGGTGCAGCTGGCAAGCTGCTGCCGGGCCTGCTCCAAAGCAGCTTCTGCCTGCTTGACGCTGGCTTTTGCCATAGCCACATCCTCAGCTCTCGCGCCCCCTGCAAGCTGCTCGTAGCGGGCCTCTGCTGCCTTTAAGGCAGCAATAGCGCTGTCCAATTGGCTTTGGGCAGCGTCAACCTGCTGCTTGGCCAAGGTCCGGTCTGAGTGAATGCTTTGCGCAGTCTTCAAGCCCTTCTTGCTGCCCTCAAGGCTGGCTTGAGCTTGGGCAAGCTGGGAGCGGGCGGCCTCTACCTGCGCTTGGGCAAGCTCCGCTTCCAATCGCGCCCCTTCTAACTGCTGCTTTGTTATAGCATCTTGGCTGTAGAGCTGCTCCATGCGCCCCAGGTTAGTCTGGGCACTTTGTGCCCGGGCCTTAGCGCTGGCAAGGTTGGTCTCTGCTGCTTTCACTGCAGCTTCAGCCACAGAAACCTGCGTCTGGGCAGCATCGATCTGGGACTGGGTGCTGGTACGGTTCTCATACTGGTGCTTTGCTGCGGCAAGGGCTTTTTCTGCGCTGTCCCTGGCTATCCGCGCCTGCTCCACTTGAGCTTGGGCCTGCTTGAGCTCGCTTGCGCTTACGCCAGCTTGAAGTTGGGCAAGCCTCGCTTTGGCGCTGGCAAGTCCTGCCTCTGCTTGCCTGACAGCAGATCGGTAGTCTGTATCATCCAGACGCACCAGGACCTGTCCGGCACGGACCTTATCTCCTACCTCAACATTAACTGCCAAAACCTTCCCTGCAGCTTTGGGCACGAGGTTGATCTCAAGCTCGCTTTTAATGGTGCCAGCCACAGTGACGGTTTGGAGGAGATCTCCTTCTACAACTTGCGCCACCACAACTCCAACTTCTTCAGCTACAGCCTCGGGACTCTTGGCCCTTTTGCTGATATTCCTCACTGCTGCAAGAACAACTATCAACAGGACAACTGCCAGCCAAATCCATTTCTTTTTCATCGGACAACCTCCCAAGCTTCTGGAATTTCCGTGCCCAAGGCTGAAGTGAGTTTTTCCACTGCCAGATAATAATTGTTGATGGCACCGATTCGCTCCACCTGGGCCTGCCTCATAGCTGCCTGCGCTTCCAGGACTTCAGTGAGCATCCCCACCCCTTCCCGGTAGCGGGCTTCAGCAATCCTCAAGTTGGTCTGCGCCTGCTCTACTGCCCGCTCTGTATAAGGCAATTTGCCCTTTGCCTCTTTGAGACTCCCAACGGCAGCAGCAAGTTCAAGGGCGATTGCCTGCTCCAGCTGCTCTAAGGCAAGCTTAGCGCTGCGCACTCCAAGTTCTGCCTGCTCAATAGCAGCATTTTTTGCTCCGCCATCGAATATGGGGAGCCGCGCAGACAATGTTAAGGACCAATTTAGGTCTTCAAAGTCCAGCTCGCTGCCCTGCCAGCCGTAATTGCCCACGAGAGCAACTTGCGGCCTTTTCCCAGCTCTAGCCATTTCCACAGCAAGCTCAGCTTGGGCCAGGCCTATTTTGGCGGCCGCCATCTCTGGCCTGTTTTGGAGCGCAATTGCCAGGGCTTCCTCTTCGTTTACTGTCAGCAGTACCTCTGGTGCAGCAGGTGCTTCCACAGTAAAACCTGCCAAGGATACACCTAAAACAGCTTCTAAATTTGCCCTGGCCAGGGCGGCACCATTTTCTGCAGCGAGCAAATTCTGCTTGAGGCTGCCCACTGCAAGCTCAGCCCGAAGCACATCTGTCTTCAGTACCGTCCCTGCCTCGTAAAAAGCCTGGGCTATAGCCAGCTGTTTTTCTGCTGTCTCAATTGCATTCTGGGTAACTTTTACGAGCTCCTGGGCAGTGAGGTAATTGTAAAAGCTGGATGCAACCTGAAACTTCAGGTCCTTGAGGGCCCGGGCATACTCCTGCTCTGCTGCCTCGAGCTGCAGTTCTGCTGCTTTGGGGAGAACCTTGAGGCTCATGCCGGGGTATAGAGGTTGGGTGAGGCTCAGCTGCAGGCTGTAGTTGTTGGGGGAGCTGCTCAGCCCCGGCAGCTCTCCAAACCCAGGAATTGTTACTGGCGGCTGTTCTTTGATTCTCGTGTAAGAGCCACTTGCATCTATTGTGGGCAGAAGGCCTGCTTTTGCCTCTGAGAACCTGCTGTGCGCCTGTTCCACCGCAAGTTTCGCAAGTTGAAGCGAGAGGTTTTTCTCCAAGGCAATTCTCTGCGCTTCCTCCAATGTAAGCTGGCCGCAGCTGGCGCTGCCTGCCGCAAGTCCTAAGATAACGAGTAGTGTTAAAAACTTCTGCTGCACCAGGATCCTCCTTTCTGGAAATAAAAACATGGCAACTATTATTTAAGCTGATAATTTCAAAAGATAACTTCCATGGCAGTTCCAGCAATCCTGTTGGAAGTTATCTCCATCTGCGCTAGGTGTCATAACAGCCTAATACACTGATATATTGTAAAATAAAGCCAGAGCAAAGTCAAGGAAAACAGGAATTTTTTCTCTTTGAAAAAAGGCAGCGAAAAAGGCTGTTCTCGCGAACAGCCTTGGTTTATCCTCTGAGGAGCTTCTCTATTTCTTCCCGTCCTTTCTCGAGGGCCTCAGGCACTTTCTCAGGATTCTTCCCGCCGGCTTGGGCTAGATCAGGCCTGCCGCCGCCACCGCCGCCAGCAACTGCTGCCACCTGCTTAATCAGTTTGCCTGCATGGACCCTCTCCACCAAGTCCGCTGTTGCCAAAGCCAGGAAGATCGCCTTCCCACCTTTGCGGCTCCCTAAAAGGGCAATGCCGCTTCCAAGTTCCTCACGGAGGCCATCTGCCAAAAGCTTCATGGCAGCAGCATCTGAGTCCACCTCTGCAGCTACCACCTTCACACCTTGGATATCTTCTGCTTCAGCTGCCAGCTGCTTGGCCTTCTGCGCCATGAGCCTGGCCTCTAAAGTTTCAAGCTTGCGAGCTAGCTCCTGCTCTCTCTCCAGCACCTGAGCAAGTTTCTCTAGAGCATCCTGGGGGCTTGCATTGAGCTTTTGTGCCATCTCCCGAAGGAGCCTCGCCTCTTCCTGCACTTTCAAAGTCGCTGCCTTCCCTGTAACTGCCTCGATTCTCCTCACGCCAGCTGCGATACTGCTCTCAGAGGTGATCTTGAAAAAGCCCAGCTGGCCTGTATGCTCTGCATGGGTGCCGCCGCACAGTTCTGCGCTCACCCCTGGGATGGAAACCACCCTCACCACATCACCGTATTTTTCTGTAAAGAGGGCAACTGCCCCGCTGTCTAGAGCCTCATCGTGGGACATCTCCTCTGCCTGGACAGGATGGTTTTCCGAGATTAGATCGTTAACCTTCCGCTCCACCTGCTCTATCTCCTCTTGGGTCATGGCTTTGAAGTGTTTGAAGTCAAAGCGGAGATAGTCAGGAGCAACGAGAGATCCTGCCTGCTCCACGTGCTCTCCCAAAACCTTTCTGAGGGCTGCATGGAGGAGGTGTGTGGCAGTGTGATTGCGGCAGTTGGCGCTTCTCCTTGCGGTGTCGATTTCCGCCACGAGCTCATCGCCAACTGTGACAATACCTTCCTCTAGTACTCCTCGATGCACGATGAGGTTTTCCACAGGACTGCGCACGGCTTTAACCTGAAAGCGGATCTGACCATTGCCTATTGTGCCCTGGTCTGCAACCTGGCCGCCGCTTTCAGCATAAAATGGCGTCTCGTCTAGAATCAGCTCCAGCTCCCCAGGGCCTGCCTCCTCCACTGCCTCGCCGTCCTTGATGATGGCAAGGACGCGGCCTTTACCTTTGGCATTCTCGTAGCCTGTGAACTTGCTGGTAATGCCGTTTTGGTTCACAAGCTCTGCGTAAATGCCGGCTTCGTTATCCAAATAGCCTGTTTTGGTCCTGGCAGAGCGGGCCCTTTGCCTCTGCTCTTCCATGGCCTGGGCAAACCCAGCCTCGTCCACTGTATAGCCCCGCTCCTTGGCGATTTCAGAGGTAAGCTCCAGAGGAAAGCCGTAAGTATCGTAAAGCTTAAAAGCGTCCTCTCCTGAGATCTCTTTGTTCTGGCAAGCTGCCATCAGCTCTTCGAGCCTCTCAAGGCCTGTTGCCAAAGTGGCAGCGAAGCGCTCTTCCTCCTGAACAAGGACGCTAACGATCTTGTCCTGCCTTGTCAGAAGTTCTGAGTATCCTGTGGCCATCACGTGGATGATTTTCTCAGCAAGCTTGCCTAAGAACAAGCCTTCAATTCCCAAGAGCTTTCCGTGGCGGATGGAGCGGCGGATGAGCCTGCGCATCACATAGCCCCTGCCTTCATTGGAGGGAATGACGCCGTCAGAAGCGAGAAAAGTGGCAGCCCGCATGTGATCAGTAATCACCCGTACGGAGACAGGGTTTTCTTTGCTTGCCAGCCCCTCTACAAAAGAGGCGATTTCCCGCATGTTGTCGATCTCGAAAATGCTCTCTTTGCCCTGCATAATGGCTGCGATCCGCTCAAGCCCCATGCCAGTGTCGATGCCTTTCTGCGCCAGGGGGTGGTAGTTGCCTTCCTCGTCCTGGAAAAACTGAATGAAGACCAGATTCCAAAACTCTAAAAAGCGGTCGCAGTCGCAGGCCACAGAGCAGTCCTCCCTGCCGCAGCCGTGCCCAGGACCCCTGTCTATGTGGATCTCAGAGCATGGGCCGCAGGGTCCCACGCCGATTTCCCAGAAATTGTCTTCCTTGCCCAGGCGCACGATCCTGTCTTCAGGCACTCCGATCTCCCGGTTCCAGATCTCAAAGGCCTCGTCGTCGTCTAGGTAGATAGTGATCCAAAGCTTCTCCCGGGGGATCTCGAGCCTCTCTGTGACAAACTCCCAAGCCCAGGCGATAGCTTCTTTTTTAAAATAAGCGCCAAAGGAAAAATTGCCCAGCATCTCAAAAAAAGTGCCGTGTCGGGCAGTGACGCCAACCTGGTCCAGATCTGCCGTCCGCAGACACCTCTGGCAGGTGGTAACCATCCTGTGTTCAGGCACCTTTTTTCCCAAAAAATAAGGCTTGAAAGGCACCATGCCTGCGCCTGTCAGAAGCAGGGTGGGATCTCCCTTTGGAATCAGGGAGGCACTAGGCAGGATCTTGTGCCCCTTCTCCTGGAAAAACTCTAAGAACATCTGCCGCAACTGGTCAACTGTAAACAAACCTTGCACGCTCCTCTAGTTTCTTCTCTTACCAATTTAATCCTCAAATGGTATCTTTGTCAATATCATTTATCAACTCTGTCACGACGCAATTGGCCCTGCCTTGGTGGAAAACCAGCTCCACTTCATCTTCCACCGCAAGGTCCCTGCTCGAGATGACAGCTTTCCCTTCCCGCAGGCAAATGCTGTAGCCCCGCTCCAAAGTAGCCAAAGGCGAAAGCTGCTGGAGGCTGCTTGCGTAAAAGCGCAGGCTTTCTTTGGCTTCCCGGAGCCGCCGGGCCATGGCCTGCTCTAAAGCTTGCCCAAGCTCATCCAGGCGCTGCTGCTTTTCAGCGAAAAGCTCCTCTTTCCGCTGAAAGATCCTGGACTTTGCAATGGCCTGGAGCTTTTTTTTAGCGAAACGCACCACGCCCAAAAGCCCGTAGCACAGGCGGGAGTGGTAGTCTCGAAGCTGCGCCAGGATCTGCCCCAGCTCCTGCACTGCCATCTCTGCAGCTGCAGACGGGGTGGGCGCCCGCAAGTCCGCCACAAAATCCGCGATTGTAAAGTCCACTTCATGCCCCACAGCGCTGATCACAGGCAGCGGGCACTCGTAAATCGCCCTGGCCACACTCTCTTCATTGAAGGGCCAGAGGTCTTCCAGTGACCCTCCTCCCCTGGCCACAATGATCAGATCCACATTGCCAGCATCCTCTAAAAGCTTGAGGGCTCTTACGATGCTGGCCGCTGCAGCATCTCCCTGCACCAGAGCAGGAGATAAGACCACCTCTATGCTGGGCCAGCGCCGCTTAAGCACAGAGAGAAGGTCCCGGATGGCAGCGCCTGTTGGAGAACTGACAATCCCTATTCTCTTCGGAAACAAAGGCAGGGCTTTTTTCCGCTCCTGGTCAAAAAGCCCTTCTTTTGACAATTTATTCTTAAGCTGCTCGAAAGCGAGGGCCAGTGCCCCCTGCCCCAGGGGAACCAGCTCGTGGACGTAGAGCTGATACTGTCCTCCCCGCTCGTAAACTCCTATTCTGCCCAGGGCCAAAACTTCCTCACCGTCTTGCGGCTCAAAGGGGAGCCTTGCAGCATAAGAGCGGAACATCACGCACCGCAAGGAAGCCTCTTCGTCTTTCATGGTGAAATACAAATGGCCTGAAGAGTGGCGTTTGTAATTTGAGATCTCCCCCCGCACCAGCACGTCCTGCAAAAGCAGGTCCGACTCCAGCCTTGCTTTGATCTTTGCTGTAAGCTCGCTGACGGTGACGCTGATCATTTCTATTCCCTGCACCCTAACGCCTCCCTGGCTGCCACTGCCACCCCAACAGCATTATCTGTGCTATAGCGTGGATCTGCAAAATACAGCTTGAAGCCCGGCAGCTTCTCCTGTAAGAAACTGCGCAAGATCCCGTTGGCAGTAACTCCTCCAACAAAGAGAACGGAATCTGCTCCGTGTTCTGCTTTCGCCTTCTCCAGCGCCTTCACAACTCCCCTGCCCACTGCCAGAAGCACAGCCAATGCTACATCACCTGGCTCAGCTCCTTCCTCCATGGCCCGGACTGCTGCAGATTCAGGCCCGCTGAAGCTGAGGTCGTAGCCGCGAATGGGAGCAGGAAACGTCACCTTCCCCCTTCTGCCTTTTCTTGCCAGCTCTTCAAGTTCAGGCCCGGCAGGAAAGGAAAGCCCCAGGCGCACCCCGATCCGGTCTATGAACTGGCCTGCGTGAAGGTCCATGCTGCTGCCCAAGGTGCGGATTTCCTTCATGCCATTTGGGAGCAGCAGCAAATCTGTTGTGCCGCCTGAGATGTGAAAAGCCAGCCACTTTCCTTGGGGCCTCAGGCCGCAGGACCAAAACCCAGCCCACAGGTGGCCTTCCTGATGGCTGGTGGCGATAAAAGGGCAGCCGAGGCTCCCTGCTATGGACTGAGCTACTGTTGTGCCTGCCTGGAAAACCGGCATGTACGAATCAGGAGTGGGCCTGGGCTTTGTGCTGGCTGCCACAGCTTTAATTCCTTTCAGCTTCAGTTGGGAAATTAGAGGCGGGAGGTTCTTAAGATGCTGAAAAAGGGCTTCAGACTGCCGAAGCCCCCGTTTGCCCAAAGGCACTGTGAGGATAGTTCTTTTCTCCACCAGCTCTTCGCCTGACAGGTACGCGACTGAGGTTGTGTAGCAGCTGGTGTCTATGCCTAAATACCCCAACTTCAAGCCTCTCTTTCCCTGATGGCGCTGCCGATAATGCCGTTGACGAAGCGCCTTGCGTTGTCGTCCCCGTATTTTTTGGCAAGCTCTACCGCCTCATTGGCCACAATGCTCGGCGCCACTTCCCCAGTGTTCAGCTCGCCTAAGGCAAGCCTCAAGATCGCCCGCTCCACAGAGCCAATTCTCTCCAGGGGCCAATCCCTGGCGAGGCGGGCGATCTGCGCATCCAGCTCCACCTGGTTTTCCAGGGCAATCTCCACAAGCTCCCTGACAAAGGCGCGCTCATCTTGTTCGATTGGCCCGCAGAAACAGTCAGGATCTGGATCCTCTGGCTCGTTGCGCTGCCAAGCAGCCTCTAAAGCTTCCTCTGGGTCGTTTGCACCCTCTGTAATTTGATATAAAACCTGAAGGGCCACTTCCCGGGCCGCGCGTCTGCTCAAGGGCAGTTCCTCCTCAATCCCAACTGCCGCCGTCAAGGCGGGAACCTACCATATATCCCAGGACTATGCAGATAAGCAAAAAGAGTGCTTTCCAAAAACCAAAGCTGACAATTATTATCCCCAAAATCAAACCGACAGCAGCGCCTACAAGTTTGCCCCAATTCCGCGCCAAGATTCCTGTTACCTCAGCCCAAAAATCCACCCTTCTCACCTCTCAAAACTAATTCACTCTGGAGCGTATGGGCTCAGCTACATTCCGCACCAGCACGTTGACCTGTTTGGGAGCAATGCCAACAGTCTGCTGGATGTATGAGCTTACAGCCTCCTGCACCTGACTTGTCAGTTCAGGCAGGGAAAGGTCCGAGGCCACAAGCAATTTCAAGTTCACGGACAAGCCGAGCTTGTCCACTGAAAGGTCTGTTTTAATCTCCCGCACCCCGCGTATGGACAGTGCAGCTTTTCTCACCAGAGAATCCACTGCCTCCATCCCCACCCGGACCTGCCCGAGATCGGTTTCTGCGACCACGCCCTTTGGCTGGCCGGGACTGGTGAGGGAGAAGCAGAGAAGCGCCACAGCGAGGGTGGTGAGGAAAATAGCGGCGATGTAGAGATCGCCTGTGCGCATCGCCCTGTCCAAGACACCCAGGATCTCACCTGGCGCATACCACGCTGCAAGATATCCCCAAAGGCCTAAGGCAGCGGCCGAAATCACAACCGCTGCCACAAACAACAAGATCCGATCCACAGTTCGCATCAGTTAGGCCTCCTATCGTACCCTAGAACGGTCTTCTTCCTCTTGCTCTGCAAACTTAACCCCCTGTACGTGTACGTTCACTTCCACCACAGACAAACCTGTCATGCTCTCCACAGCACGCTTGACGTTCTCCTGGATCTGCCAGGCGACATCGGGGATACGCACGCCGTAGTCTACAATCACAAACAAATCGATGGCAGCTTCTTTCTCCCCAACCTCAACCTTGACCCCTTTGGCCAAATTCTTCATGCCTAGGGCTTCGGTGATGCCGCCAGCAATGCCGCCGCTCATGCTGTACACACCGCTGATCTCAGTTGCAGCCAAGCCTGCAATTATCCCCACAACCTCATTGGCAATTTTAATCGTTCCCCACTGACTACGTTCGTTGATCTCTTCCATTTTGCCACCTCCGTTTACTCTTCAGCCAAAACTCTGCGCTGAATGAAATTGGTGTAAACTTCGCCTTTACGGAAAAAGGCATTATCTAAAACCTTCTGGTGGAAAGGGATGGTGTTTTTGACCCCTTCCAGCTGGAATTCTGCTAAAGCTCGCTTCATCCTGGCAATGGCCTCTGTGCGGTCTGCACCCCAGGCGATCACTTTCGCCACCATGGAATCGTAATAAGGCGGGATCACATAGCCTGGATAAAGAGCTGTCTCCACCCTGATTCCAGGGCCCATAGGCGGTTGGAAATATGTGATCTGGCCAGGCTGGGGAAGAAAATCCCGTTCTGGGTCTTCTGCTGTAATCCGGCACTCGATGGCATGGCCGCGGATCTTGATGTCCTCTTGGAGGTAGCCCAGCTCTTCCCCTTGGGCGATTCTGATTTGCTCTTTCACAAGATCAATACCGGTGATAAGTTCTGTCACAGGGTGCTCCACCTGAATGCGGGCGTTCATTTCGATGAAGTAATAATTTCCGAACCTGTCCAGGAGAAACTCCATGGTGCCAGCGTTGGTGTAGCCTGCAGCTAAAGCGCCCCGGACTGCAATTAAGCCCATCTCACGGCGCAAGGCCTCGGAAACAGCCGGAGACGGAGCTTCTTCCAGCATCTTCTGATGCCGCCTCTGAATGGAACAGTCCCGCTCGCCCACATAAACTCCCTGGCCGTGTTCGTCGCAGAGGAGTTGAAACTCGATGTGTCTCGGCTCTTCAATAAACTTTTCCAAATAAACCTCTGCGTTGCCGAAAGCTGCCTCTGCCTCACTTTGGGCAGTGCGAATAGCCTTCACTAGATCATCAGGATGATGGGCCAGCCTCATCCCCCTGCCGCCGCCGCCTGAAGAAGCTTTTACCAGCACCGGATAGCCGATGGCATGTGCAACCTCAAGGGCTTCCTCTACGCAGGTGATGGGGCCGCTGCTGCCAGGCACTACAGGCACGCCGGCTTCTTCCATGATCTTGCGGGCTGTTGCTTTGTCGCCCAACCGTTCAATGGCACCTGGCGACGGACCGATAAATTTAATGCCGTGGCTGGTGCAGATTTCCGCAAAATTAGCGTTTTCAGCTAGAAACCCGTAGCCGGGGTGAATGGCATCTGCACCTGTGATCATGGCAGCGCTGATAATGTTGGGGATATTGAGATAGCTTGCATTGGAAGGACCAGGGCCCACACAAATTGCCTCATCAGCAAGGCGCGTATGGTATGCGTCCCGATCAGCTTCTGAGTAGATGGCAACAGAGGCGATGTTCAGTTCCTTGCAAGCTCTGATGACCCTGACTGCAATTTCGCCGCGGTTGGCAATGAGTACCTTTTTGAAACTCCCCATCTTACACCTTCTCCAAAATGAACAAGGGCTGCCCGTACTCCACTGCCTGTCCATTCTCTGCCAGGATCTTCACAACCCGCCCCCTGACTTCTGATTCGATCTCGTTCATCAGCTTCATGGCTTCGATAATGCAGACTGTAGTGCCAACCTCGACTATGGAACCTACATCGATAAATGGCGCTGCATCAGGGCTGGGAGCGCGGTAAAAAGTCCCCACCATAGGCGCCACGATCACTTCCTGATTAGGGCCCACAAAGTTCGCTTCGGCCTCCTTCGGGCTTTCAACAGTGCTTGGAACAGCTTTCTCAGGAGGTGCTGCCTGACTTGCTGCTTGTGCCTGCGGCTGCTGCTTGGCCTCTGCGGCAGGCTCTGCCGCCTTGCTGAGGTAAAGCTTCAGCTGCTGTCCTTCCAACTTGAATTCCGTAAGCTGGCTCTTGCCGACAAGTTTGATTAATTCTTTCAACTGATCAAAATCCAAATCCACAAAGCTACCTCCTTTGAGGAATATTTCCTGCTGCTTTTTCTAATTATAACAGCCAATTTTTTCCCCTGCAAGGGGAAGTCTATTAAGTATTCTCCATTCTCTTCTCTTTTTCCTTTATTTGACAGCAGCTCCTTCGCTAATGGTTATTTTTTCTAATGGAAAGCCTGTCTTTCTGGCCACAACTTCTCCGATCCTGGCCACCTCCAGCTCTGTCAGGACTGCTGCCACCACAACAGACGCTTCCCTGCTGCCAACCAAAACCACTGCCTCTGGAAAGCCCATGGCCTTGAGCATCCCCTCCAGCTCACTTTCCAGCCTCTTCTGCTCTGTGAGCTTCTCTGCTTCTTCAGTTTTGCCGGAGCGGGTCAAAAGCTCCAGCTGCTCGTCCCGCCTCCGTTCCCTTTGGATCCTTAGGCTGGCGAAGGGATTGGGCTCTTTCTTTTCCTTTCCTATTGTGTCCTGGACTTCTTCCTCGATCACAACATCCTTAGTATGCGGCTGTCTGAGCATGGCTAAACCAAGGATCAGAAAAGCCACAAGCCAGATCAGCACCCCAGCGCCGAGATAAGGGTTTTTGCGCCAGAAAACCAACTTCATTTACTTCCCCTCCATCACCATGATTCGATTGGTGCCAACGCCCAAAAATGTCGCAGCTGCCTGGATCAGCTTCTCAGCCACAGCCAGATCCCCCGCTCCTTCCGCAACAATCAGCGCACCTTTCACCACAGGGTACACTTCCCGTTCCAAAACTGGCTCCTCCCGCAACCCGTCCCGTTTTGCAAGGAGGGGCTCTTCCTCCACAGTGGACTCTTCAATCGTCCGCCCTCCAGCGTCTTGTTTTGTCACTTTCAGGCTCTCTTTATTTTTTCTGGCATACTCCCGCCTGCTGCTGCCTTCTAAAGTAATGGCCACCTTCACAACCCCCGCTCCTTCAATTGCCGAGAGGAGCCTTGAAAGTTCCCTTTCAAGCTCTTCTGTCCCCCTGAGCTTCTCTTCCCTGGGCGGTGAAGGCACCTCCTCTTCCCTCCTCGGGGAAGGCTCCTGCTGGAAGAGGCCAAAGGTGAGGAGCATCACAAGACCCACAAGGCCCACAACCAAGCAATTGGTGAGGAGCCTGCGCTGCCCTTCCCCTAAAGGCTGGCTGCCCTGGCCCAGGAGCTTGCCTAACCACTGGCTGAATTTGCCCATCGGTTACCCTCCAATACTCAGCTGCTTTTTCGATCAAAAAGTACAGGAATCTATTTTGGAGCCATCAGCTGGATCTGCTCTGCTTCAAGCCCCAGGTGCCGAGCTACGATCCCTGCAACCTCCTCTGGAACTTGCGCCGGCGGATCCAGCTCCACTTCCACTTTGGTAAGCTTTCCAACTTCTTCCCAGGATCCTTTGGCGGCAGTGCAGGTGTAGCCGTATTTTTCCAGAAGCTGATTTAGCTCCTCCCGGAGGCGCAGGTCAAAAACCCGCCTGAGGAGCTCCTCTTTTCCCTGGATCTCGCTTTCCCCCACAGAGGGAAGGAGAGGCTCTGGCCCTGCCCTGAAAGACAGAAGAGGGCTAGCCATGGTGAGGACCAGCACCAGCCCCAAAACCATTCTGCTGAAGCCGCGAAGATTGCCGTCAGGCAGCAGAAACTCTAAAGCACCTGCAAGGACAGTCAGGCCCAGAAGGCGCCTGGCCCACTCAGCCATTTGCAATCACCCCTAGCCCCAAGGATTGGCAACCTTAACCAGAACTGCGATCCCGACGAAGAACATCACGCCCACGCTGAGGACTGCAAGGGACAACAGGAGCAGCCCGTCTGCCATCCAGCCCAAGCCTTCCGCAAGGCGCTCGTCTGCCACAGGCTGGATGGCAGCTGCGCAGAACCTGTATATTAAAACCAGGGCCAGACCTTTGATAATGGGAACAAAACAGTACAGGGCTATTCCCACCAGACTCAAAACGCCGGCTGCGCCCCTGATTGTGGCAGAACAGGAAGCCACTACCCCCAAAGCGTCGGTGAGCATCTTGCCTAAAATGGGAATGAGGCTGGCCACCATGAATTTGGTGCTCCGGACTGTGAGGTTATCCGCAAGGGGCGCTGTGATCCCTTTAATCACCATCAGCCCCATAAAAACGGTAAAAGAGAGGCCCAAAACAATGGTAGCAATTTGAAACAAAACCTTTGCCAGCCTCTCTAGGGAAAAGCCCTCTGAAAAATTGCCGAATGCACCCAAAGACACACCAGCCAGCACCAGGGGCACCACAAGAAACTGGATTACATTAACCAGCCCCGTGACCCCTGCTAAAATAGCAGGCTGCAGGATGGCAGCACCTGTGATGGAGCCACCTGCCACAAGGAGCCCCGAAAAAATCGGCACTGTGGCGTTGAGAAGGCCCGCCATCTGCCCGATGGCAGTTCGATTTGCTGCCACTGCCAGAGCAAGGCTCCGCAAGGCCAGGGCCAGGAGGCTGTAGTAGCAGACTGTGAAAGCCAAATCCAAAACTCCCTGACTTGTAAAGCCCGTTTTCAGCTGGGTGAGCAGAGCACACAGCACCCCTAGAGCCAGGAGCTGTCCCAAAAGTCCCATATTCGCCAGCAGTTCTTTCCAAAGGGACTGCCAGAGAAACTGCACAAGGTCCAGGAGGTTGAAATCGTAGAAGCCGTTCTCCTTGCTGATCACCTGTCCCAGCTCCAGCCCCGGCAGATTTTCTTCCAAGCCTTTAGCCAGCTCCCTTTCGATTACCGCAAGGTTCTCTCCTCCCAGTTCCTGCCAGACTTCAGCTTCTGCAGCCTCCTGCCAGGTTTCTCCGTGCGCTGAAATGCTGAAAAAGAGCAAAATTACGATTAAGGCAGCAGCTGCTCCACAAGGCCTAAAATGCCGCCCAACACCGGCAGCGCCAGGATCATGATGATCACCTTGGTTGCCAGCTCGATTTTGTCTGCCAAAGCGCCCTCTCCCATGTCCCGGCAGGTTTGGGCGCCGAAACTGCCCAGGTACGCTATGCCTGTGGTTTTCACTACCAAGCCTAGATAGAGGGGATCCAGTCCCGCCCGTCCCGACAGCTGGCTGAGAAAGCCCAAGGCTGTTCCCAGTTCCGGTAGCAGGTTCAAGAAAATCAAAACTCCCGCCACAAGGCCCAGGGGAATTGCCAGTTCCGGTTTGGTTTGCCTGAGGACCGTGGCAAAAAAGGCTGCCACAAGGCCCAGGACCACAACTTGGACGATGGACACAGCGCATCCCCCTTACAGGCCGAACACAGAGCGGACGCTGGCAAACAGCTGGCTGACAAGCTGCAGAATCAACATCAAGACCACAACCACCCCTGCTAATGTCAGCATTTGCGCCTGTTCTTCCTTGCCAGCCTGCTTGAGCACCATGCTCAAAATGGAGATTATCAAACCGATCCCGGCAATGCGAAAGATCATCTCTATATCCACAAGCAGCACCCCTTACCAAAATAAAATCACCACCGCAAGGGCAGCTGCAGGCCAGGCAAAGCCGACCAGCTTCCCTTCCTGCGCTATTGCCTCCAAGGCTTTCCGCCTCTGCGCCTCAAGCTGCTCTCTTACTCCTTCCAGCCGCTTTAACTGATCTGCGAGATCGCTGGCGCCTAAGTAAGCGCCTAAAGAGTTCAACAAGGCTAGATCTTCCGGGAGGAGGCTCAGGCGAGGCCCCACTTTGTCTAAAGCCTCCTCCCAGGCCAGCTGGGCGCTGATTCCCCTGCCCTCAGCCAAGGCTGCTGCTGCCTCTTGAAACAATTCTCCAACCGGGCCAGATAACTGCCCTGAGAGGTTCTTCAAAAGCTGGGGCAGAGGCGCAAGGAGGCAGTTCATTTCTGTGGCCAGAGCTCCCATGGCCCAGCTGAGCTGCGCCAGCTGTTCTGCCCTGAGCCTCCAGGCCCCAGTTGCCACTTTCCCTGCCAGGTATCCTGAGGCGAGGATTAAAACTGCGGCTAATGCTTTCATGTAGATCATGGCTGCGCTACCCGCTTGCCCTCCTTCTACAACTAGTCCACTTTCGTTATATATTTATGCCAGCTTGGACAAAATATGCCAATAAAAAAAGCGAGGCCTGAAACCCCGCTCTCTCGTCTAGACTTCTTCTATGCTCCGAACCCACTCCACAGTCCCCACACCCCGCCTCCTTGACAGCAGCACGAAGCGCTGGAAGACCCTGGCCTCCACCAAATCCCGCAGGATAGGCCGCTCTCTCAGCTCAGCCATGCTCCCTGCATGGGCTGTGGCCAGCACCCCCACCCCTGCGTTCAGGGCTTCGCCTAAAGCGACAGCGTCCTCTGGTCTGCCGATCTCATCCACACAGATCACCTCAGGAGACATGGAGCGGAGCAGGAGCATGATCCCCTGGGCTTTGGGACAGGCATCCAGGACATCGGTCCGCAGGCCCACATTACGCTGGGGAACACCTCGGAAAGTGCCTGCCAGCTCAGATCGTTCGTCCACAAGTCCCACTCGTCTGCCGCGGATTTGGGCTGTGCCGTCGCTAACCTGCCGCACCAGGTCCCTTAAAATGGTGGTCTTGCCGCAGCGGGGCGGCGAGATAATGAGAGTTCGGTAGAGCCAGTCTCTTCTTTTGTCGTACAGCTGGGGCAGGAGGGAATCTGCTGCCCCCTGAATTTCCCTTGCAATCCGCACGTTGAGCCCGCCGATCTCCCGGAGGCTGTATATTTTCCCATCCCGCATGATTGCCCTGCCCACAAGCCCTACCCTGTGTCCCCCTTCAACTGTAATGTAGCCGCCCCGCAGCTCCTCTTCCAGGGCATATAGAGAGCTTTTGGTAATTAACTCGAGGCACCCAGTAAGGGCTACAGGGGACAGGGGCGGGGCTTCAGTTGGATCTGCAAGCAGCTCCCCCCGCTCGCCCAACCACAGATCCCCATCGTGGAGGACGATTTCCACAGGCCTGCCGCAGCGCAGTCTAATCTCCTCCACCTTCTCCCACGGCAAGGTGCCTAAGATCCCCCTGAGCTGAGGCGGAAATATGGCGAGAAGCTGTCCTAGATCCATAAATAACACCTCCCCCTTTGATCGTATTCTTAAGGGGGAGGGAATATGTCTAATGTCGGGCAGGTAAACGATGCGACTATTTCGCAGCGTTGTTCCTTCCACAAAATTTATCCGCATCTCGATTTTCTGCCTCAAATCCACATTAAACTGTCCATCATTTGGAAATGTCGGGTATTCATTAGCCCATTCCATAAAGATGCCCGACTAGCGCCGCATCGTTTTCCCGTTAAAGACAGGCAGTTTCATCGGACAGCAGAGGATTCAATTTTCATGTGGATTTTTCTATAGCTTCTTTAGGCTTTTTGCATAAAATGCCAAGAATGAATCTCTCAGTATTGCCTGGTGATATAGCAAATTTCTTTCCTTAGTTTTTGCATGACCGGCACTAAACTGGTACTCAAGCTATTCCTAGCAATGACAATGTAGGGTGTATTCTCTTCGAAATAAATGCTGCTTAGCCGGAGCTCGAGCAACTCCTGGTTACGTACGCCAGTGTCATCCATCAGGATCATAAAAAAACATACCGCAGCTTTTTTTCTTCCCTACATCTAGTTGCTCAAGAATTGTTTCTAAGAGGCTTCGCTGAAAAACAAAACAATCGTACTCCGTTTATCCTTTTTAACAGAATACAGCATAGATCCTTTGCATATGCCTGAACGCCAGCATCTTTTTCGTTCAACCCTTTCATCATCGTCGCGGCAAACCGTAAATAACAGCATTTATCTCTCATTATTACTGACCTGACAACCCCTTCTCGCTATGTTAAAATAAATACACATGGTGGTTGATGCGACGAAAATGTTGAACTTCGCCCCAATAAGAAAACCACAGCAAACACTGAAAACAAAGAGGCCGTACTTAAAAAGCAACTGTATAAGATAAACTGTTGAAAGCGCTAGAGCTTCACCAAATTGAGATGTACCTAAAGGGAGCAAAGTTAATTGAAAATGCACTGACTGAAGCCTGTAGGCTGAAGGGAACCGGGCTGGAAAATTGAGAGCATCGCTGGCAGAACAAGGGATAAATATAGTGTTAAATGCCATTTGATGCAATTGATATTTTAAGGGAAGTAACGCATACTATAAGTAAGGAAAGTAAGGAAAGGGGTGTATGTAAACCTATGGAAATTGCAAAGATCACTAGTAAAGGTCAGATCACGATTCCTATAGACATTCGGAGGCGGCTTAACCTTAAAGATGGCGACAAGGTAGTTTTTATTGACGATGGGGAAAAAATAATTTTTGCTAATGCGGCAAAAATTGCTTTTTTGAATATGCAAAAGGCTTTTGAAGGTGAAGCTAAGCGACTTGGCTTAAAAAGCGAACAAGATGTTGTTGATATTGTTAAAGAAATAAGAAAAGAAATCTGGGAAAAGAATTATGCGGATAATGATTGATACAAACGTGCTCCTAACACCAACCAAGTTTTTGGAAAAATATAACAAATAGAATTTTGTCTGACCCTCGCTGTTACCAGCGACGTCCTTGCCTGCAGGTTATCGTCCCCGCAGGTTAGGCAATAGGGTTTCTTTCAACCAACCGGACTAGCAAACATATCATACGCATAAAAAAAGGGAGCGTACAGGTTTCTGTGCGCTCCCTCGTTGCTGAAAATGGACAAAAAAGACGATAGGAAGAAAGTCCCTATCGCCTTTTAATGTTCATTCTTCGTCATCGAAATCTTCGCAGCATGGGCAGCTGATGAGCAAATCCTCCTCGCTGACAAAAAACGATTCGTCACAATTTGGGCAAATCAGTTCGTAGTCAGCATCGTCATCGCCCTCAAAAATCTCCTCGCTGTCTATGTACACCAGATCACTGCAGTGGGGACACTCAACTGCGATCAGCTCGTCGTCTTCCAGCTCGTAGATGTCGTTTTCCAGTTCTGCCAGATCCTCATCCACGGCATCCAGATACTCGCCCAGTTCTTCGTGCCCGCTCTCAAGCTGTTCCATTTGATCGCCGATCTGTTCCATAATTCCCAAAAGTTCGTTCCAGACCTGCTGTTCGTTAGGATTCTGTCCTATACCGCTGCCTTGCATCAGACCCCGCAAATAAGCAACCCGCTCCTTCACTGTGGCCATTTTCCTCAAGCACCTCCTGTTAATATTTTTTCTTATCCCAGCTTTCCCTATGCGCGGGAGAGATATTCCCCGCTGCGGGTATCCACCCGCACAACATCGCCGACGTTAACGAACAAAGGCACCTGCACAACTGCGCCTGTTTCTAAAGTAGCTGGTTTCGAACCACCGGAGGCTGTATCTCCTTTGAGGCCTGGATCTGTGTCCACCACAGCCAGCTCCACGGTAGTAGGCAGTTCCACCCCAATAGGCTGGCCATGATAAAGGGCAACTTCCAGTTCCATGTTTTCCTTGAGGAATTTGGTGGCATCTCCCAGGGTCTCCGCTGAAAGGTTTATCTGTTCGTAGCTTTCCATATCCATGACTACGTACTCTGAGTCTGTTTTATATAAAAATTGCATGGTGCGGTAATCTACCCGGGCCTGCTCCACCCGCTCTCCTGCCCGGAAGGTGCGCTCTAAAACTACCCCTGTCTGCAGGTTCTTGAGTTTGGTCCGCACAAAGGCAGCTCCTTTGCCTGGCTTGACGTGCAAAAACTCGATAACCTGCCAAACGCTGCCTTCCAGCTCAATTGTCAGGCCTGGACGCAAATCGTTTACTGAAATCAAAGTGTTTCCTCCTTCTTCCCTAGTTCAAGAATATATTCTGCACCACAGGGCCAATTCCTGCCTCCGAAAAAAGATTTTAGCCAACAGAAACTAATTCTTTTTTCGTTTTGCTCAATATTTCCCTGCCATCTTCTTTTACAAGGACCAAATCTTCGATCCTCACGCCTCCCCACCCGGCAAGATATATTCCCGGCTCCACTGTAACCACCATGCCGGCAGCAAGCTCCCCCTCTCCCTTTGGAGACAGGCGGGGTTCCTCGTGAACCTCAAGGCCCACTCCGTGGCCTAGCCCGTGGCCAAAGGCGTCTGCGTATCCTGCAGCACCGATCACGCTGCGGGCTGTAGCATCAAGCTCCCTTGCCCCCATCCCTGCCTGCAGGGCCTCAAGGCCCACAAGCTGGGCGTCCAAAACCAGCTGATAGATCTCCTGCTGCTTTGCTGATGGCTCCCCAACCACAAAGGTCCTGGTTAAATCTGCACAATACCCCTGCCATTTGGCGCCGCAGTCGATAACCACAAAGTCTCCCCACCCCAGGCGCCTAGATCCAGGCTGCGCATGAGGGAGGGCAGAATTTGGCCCGCTGGCAACGATGGTGGGAAAGGCTGCGCCTTCCGCACCCAAAAGGCGCATTTGGTACTCCAGCTCTGCAGCTGCCTCAAGTTCCGAAACCCCAACTTTAAGCTTGGGCAGGAGCTTCGCTAAGGCCGAATCTGTTATCTCTGCAGCTTTTGCTATTTTCTGGATTTCCTCCTCGTCCTTTACCTGCCTCAGGGAACTTATCCCCTTGAGGGGAACCAGTTTTCCCGGAAGAGCTTCTCTGTACTCTTCATATTGGGTGTAGCTTAAAGCTTCTGCCTCAAAAGCAATCCTCTGGTATTTGTCTGCAAACTGAGGGAGGGTTTCTAAAAGCTCCTGGGTCTGGATCACTGTGAAGTCTGGGGCTTGGTTTTTCGCTTGTTCAGTATAGCGGGAGTCTGTAAAAAGGAGCCTTTGTCCAGGACTTATCAGAAGGCAGCCTGCGCTGCCTGTAAAGCCTGAAAAATAGCTGCGGTTCGGCTGACTTGTAATCAGCACTCCGTCTGCCTGCTTTTCCATGTAGGCAAAAAGTCTCTCTAACCTCTCCATAGCTTCCTCCCTTAATCAGTCGCCTCACCGGCAGCATCCTGAGGCTTGAGGTGGCGGCAGAGGGCCTCAAGCCCTAATATGTAGCTGGCCGGGCCGAAACCTGAGATCTGCCCGAGGCATACACCTGCAGTGACGCTTTTGTGCCTGAACTCTTCCCTGGCATAGATGTTGGACAGGTGCACTTCAACTGCAGGTATCTGCACTGCAGCCAGACAATCCCGCAGGGCGTAGCTGTAGTGGGTGAGGGCAGCAGGATTTATGAGGATCCCCTGACACTGGTTCCGGTAGCGGCTGATGAGGTCCAACAGCTCCCCTTCGTGATTGGACTGGTAGATAACAAGCTCCACCCCTAGTTCCTTTGCCCGCTCCATGAGCTTATGGTTTATTGCATCGAGGCTATTGCGGCCGTATATGCCAGGCTCCCGCTCCCCAAGGAGCTGCAAATTCGGTCCGTGCAAAACTAAAATCTTCATTTCCCCGCCTCCCCGCAAAGTTCCCTGACGATCTCCTCAAGCAGCTTTTGCGGCACTGTGCCTACCTCCACCTTGCCGATTTCCACAGGCAACACAAAGCGCACCTCGCCCTTCTGCACTTTTTTGTCCCGGCTGAGGTGCCCTAATATTTCCTGTGCGAGGTTGTTCCTCTGCACGCTCTGTGGCACTGCAACAGGCAGGCCTAACCTTGCGAGAATGCTTGTTATTTGCTGACACGACTCCTGGGAGAAACGCCCCAGCCTCGCAGCCAGCCTCGCAACTCCAACCAGGCCTATTGCCACTGCTTCGCCGTGGCGGAAAACTTTATAGCCTGTGGCAGCCTCAAGGCCATGGCCGATAGTATGACCTAAATTCAGGATCATCCTCAGGCCCGATTCCCGCTCGTCTTTTTCCACAACATCGGCTTTGATTTTAATGGACTGGACAACCAGCTTCCTGATCACGTCAGGATCTTTGGCCTTAATGAGGGGAAGGTGGTTTACCAAAAGCTGCCAGATCTCCCCTCCTGCCAGGACTCCGTATTTGACGATCTCTGCAAGGCCCACCTGCCACTCCCGCTCAGGCAGGGTGTTGAGGGCGGCAAGATCTGCAAGCACCAAAGATGGCTGGTAGAAGGCGCCGATTAAATTTTTCCCCTTGGGGTGGTTCACAGCAACCTTTCCCCCTACGCTGCTGTCCACCTGGGCAAGAAGGCTTGTAGGAACCTGAACGAAAGCAATTCCCCGCAGGTATGTGGCTGCAGCAAAGCCTCCCAAGTCGCCAACCACCCCTCCCCCCAAGGCCCAGAGGCTTCCCTGCCGCTCGATTTTCGCCTCGAGCAAAGCGTCGTAAACTTCATTTAAGACGGCAAAATTTTTGTGGTCCTCGCCATCTGGCATCTGGTAGATAAAGGTCTGGATCCCTGCTTTCTCAAGGGAATCCACAAGCTTTTGGCCGTAAAGGGGCCCTACAGTGGTATTGGTCAAAACAAAGGCCTGCCTTGTATTTGGAAGATACTCCCGTGCCAAGCTCCCTGCCTTTGGGATGATGTCTTCATCTACCAGGATTTGATAACTATTCTCCCCTAGATTCTGCCTGATTATGTCCACTGCTACCATTCCTCCGTCCTGCGATAATTCTCTCCACAATTGCCTCGGGTTCTTCCCTGCCGTCAATGTGCAGGTGGGCCCGCTTGTAGCTGGACTCCCGCTGGCAAAACAGCTCCTGAAATTTGGCAAACCCATCCTTCAAAAGGGGCCGCACAGCTGCCCCCTCCTCTTTTCCTGTGCGCTCCCAGAGAACCTCAAGGGGAACCTCAAGGTACACCACCGTGGCTTTTAAAAGAAGAAGCTCCAGGGTTTCACGCCTGGTTACCGCCCCTCCCCCTGTGGCCAAAACCATCTGCTCTTCTGCGAGCAGTTCCCTGATGGTTTCGGCTTCAAGCCTTCGGAAACCTTCAGGATCTTTTGAGAGGAGCTCGCTTACAGTACTGCCTGTGCGCTTTTCCATTTCTTCGTCTGAATCAAAAAAGCGCCAGCGCAACTTTTCAGCTAGGAGCTTGCCAACTGTAGTTTTGCCGGCGCCCATAAAACCAACTAAAGCGATCCTGTTCAATAGTCCCGGAGCCTCCTTCTGTAGACGGCAAGGCTGCTCTCCAGATCCCCCAAGGTATCGCCGCCGAACTTCTCGAGGTACGCTTCTGCCAGGACCCAGGCCACCATGGCCTCTGCCACCACAGCTGCAGCAGGCACCACACAGGTATCAGAACGCTCCACCTGAGCCTTGGCCTTCCTGTGGGTTTTGATCTCCACAGACTCCAGGGGCTGGTAGAGGGTGGGGATTGGCTTGAGAGCAGCGCCTAAAATCAGCGGCTCACCGGTTGTAATCCCTCCCTCGAGGCCTCCAGCATTGTTGCTTTCCCGCACGTATTCGCCATGGTAGCTGATCGGGTCGTGAACGCGGCTGCCTGGAAGGGACGCTGCCTCTTTTCCCAAGCCCACCCAGACCGCTTTCACAGAGCCGATGCTCATGAGAGCCTGGGCGAGCCTCCCGTCCAGCCTTCTGTCCCAATGGACGTGGGAGCCCAGCCCCGGCACAAGCCCCCGGGCTGCCACCCGGAAGGTGCCGCCCAAGCTGTCCCCGTTTTCTCTTGCTTGTTCTATGGCAGAAAGCATTTCCCTTTCTGCTGTCTTGTCTGCGCAGCGCAGGGGAGACTGGTCGAGGCCTTCCAGCTCCTGCCAGGTTTCGTCGCTGCTGTAGCTGGTAAGAGGGCGAGCTTTTGCTGCCACAGATCCAATCTCTAGGACCTCGCTTCCCAGCTGGACGCCGAGGCGGGCAAGGAGTGCTCGAGCCAGGGCCCCTGCTGCCACTCTGGCAGCAGTTTCCCTGGCGCTGGCCCGCTCTAAAATGTTCCTCAGATCGTCCTGGTTGTATTTCATCCCGCCTGCCAAATCTGCATGGCCAGGCCTTGGAATTGTAACTTTTCCGAGCCTCCCCAGACGGCTGTCTTCAGCAATTTGGGCAGTGTCTTCCCCAGGCAGCTGGGGGTCCATTACTTTCTGCCACCTTTCCCAGTCCTTGTTGGGGATCAGAAGGGCAATGGGACTGCCCAGGCTTACCCCGGCACGGACGCCGGAGAGGATCGTCACCTGGTCCCGCTCGATCTTCATCCTCCCGCCCCGGCCTGCCCCCCACTGCCTTCTGGAGAGCTGTTTGTTTACCTCCTCTAAGGAAATGGGAAGGCCGCTGGGCAACCCCTCAACTATGGTAACGAGCCCTCTGCCGTGGGATTCGCCAGCTGTGAGAAAACGCAATCTCAATTAGGTGCCTCCTCTTTTCTGCGCAAGCTTGGTGTGACGAGAATCAAGATCTCGCTTTCTACTGTATCAAGTTTTTTCCTTTGAAACAAGCGACCGATAAGGGGAATGCGGCCCAACAGGGGCACACTGGTCCAGCTTTCAAGCTCTTTCTTCTCCACAAGGCCGCTTAAGACCGCAGTCTCTCCGTCTTTAATCTGAAGAGTTGTGCTGCTCTGCCTGGTTTTGATTTTGGGATAGTTCTGGGGCGTCCAGCCGGTGACTGAACTGACCTCAGGCTCTATGGTGACGGTAATGGTGCCGTCGCTTTCAAGCTCAGGCAGAAGGGTCAGCTTCACCCCAGCGTCGATGTAAATGAGCTGCCTTGTGACGCTGCCGTTTACAACATCCTCCACCACCATGGGCACCCGCTCGCCGATGAGGGTGGAGGCAGCTCTGCCCTCGAGAGCCGTGATGGTGACCCGCTCGAGGGTTGCTGCCTTCCCCTGTTCTTCAAGGGCGCTTAAGACAGGCTCGTAGCCCAGCCCGATCCAGTGCCTGTTTCCATCTCTATGCACATAGAGACCCGGAAAATTCCAATTGAGGCCTAGCTCTTCCATGGCTGTGCTGCTCACTTCCTCAAGGCGGACCACAAAATCGATTTGGGCAGGAGGCTGGTCCAGGGAGGCAACGATCTGCTCTGCCAGCTGCAGCTGATTCTGGCTGCCCCGGACAACCAGCTGCCTGCCGTCTGGCAGCGGAAAAACCTGCCCCTGTCCCAGAACAAGCCCTAAAGCTCCTGCCACTTCCTGGGGCTTGGCGTGGGAAAGGGAGAAGATCTGCACATTCTGCACTTCCTGGGAGCTTGCCAGCATCTTCTCCTTGGTTGCGATGACCAAGAGATTCCCGTCAAGCCTATATGCATCGCCCCTGGAGCTGGTTAGATTGTCCAAAGCCTGCACCAAGGGTATATCCCGCAGGGAGATGGAGATCTCTCCTGTTACAGATTCGTCCACGATCACGTTGAGGCCGCACATTTTGCCGATGAGCCTGTAGGCATCAGCTGCAGGAGCAGCTGTAAGCTCCAGCTGTCCAATTACAGGCTCTGAAGATGCAGCTCCCAGCACAAGGCACAAGATGGCGGCTAGACTAATCAGTTGCCTCATTTGCTAAAACCTCCTCCAAGGCGAGCTCTACTTTTTCCGTTCCTTGGGTGAACACAACTGCCCCTGATTGGATCTTGGCCAGCTTCCACCCGTCCACTTCCTCGCCTTCCTCCAAGGCCAAAACCTGTCTCCCTTTCTGCAGGAGGGCCATCCTCTTCGCTCCCTCGCCTATTCCCACCAGCTTCCAGAGAAATACAGGCTTGGCTTTTGGAGGGCTTTCTGATTGAGGCGGGGGCTGTTGCGGCTGCGGCGGCAGCGGAACAGAAGGGTAACCTCTAGGTTCCTCAGGCTGAGGCTTTTGAGGTTCTTCTTCTGGCAGAAGGCTCTGAAAGGGGTCTATCCTTCCCACAGGGCCCAGGGAAGGAGGCGGCAGAGGCTCAGGCTCCTCGTGCTTCAGCTGGGGACTTGTCACAGGGTAGGAAACAGGCTCGGGCTCAGACCAGCCTGCGAAAAAAGCCCAAAAAGCACCTGTGAGGAGGCCAATGGCTGCTGCAGCAAGGATGAGCTTTCCTTTCAGCGTCATGGCCCATCACCCCAGGGGACCCAAAGGAGGACGCTGGCTTTGAGGCTGCCTTTGTCTTCTTTGAAAGAGCAGGTGCGGATCAAAAAAGCAGTCTCGCTAGAGAGCCTCTCCATGGTTTCAAGTAAGGCAGGGTAGCTGCCTAGATACTCCACAGCAAGGGGCAGCATTAGAAGTTCCCCTTCTCGATGGAGCTGGTCAGGGGTGATTTTGGCAAGGGTAACGTCAACAGCCCTTGCGGCAACAAGTTTCTGCAGGACAGCTGACAGGCTCCTTTCTGCCTGCAGCTGGCTTCTAATCCGGTCCTCTTGCGCGGAAACCTCCTGAAGCTTGCGGGCAGCTTCCCGCCCCTGGGCTAGGACTTCCTCTACTGCCCGCTCTTCTTCTGCCAGGCGCCAAAGGCGCAGGCCGAGGGGGAGAAACAAAGCTAGAACCAAAAGGACAGATGCGAAAGCCAGAAAACTCTTCTTCCTCCACAAAGGTCATTCCCCTCCTGCCTGCAGTAATTCAGCTTTGGCTTCGATTTGAAATTCGTAGTATGCATCTTTTCTGGTTGTGCTCTGGAGGACCGGCTCCTGAAGCTGAGGCAGCTGCCTCAGCTCCATTAAAAAACGGGAAAGGCCGGCTAAGGAAAAAACTCTGCCTGTGAGAAGAAACCGGCCGGTCTCGTTGATCTCCAAAGAGGTGAACCACATGTCTTCCGGCACATGCCAGCGCAGCTGTGAGAGCAGCTCCCCGAAAGCCTCGCTGCTCCTCTGGTGAGCCCACAGGCTTCTCTGGGCACGGCTTACACTTTCCAGCCTCTTTTCTGCAGCAGCCAGCTGCCCCAAGACCAGCTGGGCCTGTTCTTTGGCAGGCTGGGAAAGCTCCAGCCTCTGTTCCAGGAAACGCACTTGTCCCCAGCCAAACACCAGGAGAAAAGCACAAAGCCAGCCCAGGGCAAAGGTGAGGAGGGCTGCTTTCCAGGGAAATTTTTCCTCTTCCTGCCTCAGGTGGGGCGGCAAAAGGTTTATATTCATGGCCTCACGCCCCTTAAAGCCAAACCCAGCGCCACAGCAAATTCAGGCGAGGTTTGGCCGCTTTTGTTGCGCACAAGTCCAAAGGGATCCCCCAGGACAGCTTCCAAGCCCAGTTGTCCTTCGAAAAAGGCAGCCAGCTCGGGCACTGCTGCTCCATAGCCTGCAAGGAGCAGCTTGTCCACCTGCTCATTCCGCTCGCGGCCGATAAAATCGAAAGAGCGGCGCAGGTCCTGCACCAGTTCCCCAAGGGACGCAGGAACCTCTCCTCCCGCTGCACTGCGGAGGTCTGCTTGAGGTGCCCCGGGCAGGAGCCTGAAAAACACAGGCCTGCCGCTGCTGAAGATGGTCAGTTCCCAGTAGAAGTCCCCCAGCTCCAGCACAGCTGCAGTTTCTCCTTCCAGCTGCCTGCGCAGCACCCGCACCAAGGCCAGGGGCCCCAGCTCCACAGCCTGAGGGGTAATCCCTGCTGCTGAGAGAACTGCAAGGTTCTGCTCCACAGTTTGTTTTTCTGCTGCAGCTACCAAAACTTCCAGGTGGTCTCTGGCTTTGTATACTTCGTAATCCCAAAAGACCTCCGAGAGCCGAAAGGGCAGGACGTTCTCGCTTTCAAATTTCACAGCCTCTTCCAGCTCCCCTTTTTTCAGGAGGGGCAGTTTGAAAAACCGCAAGGCAATGCCGGATCCTGCGGCTTTAATGGTGGTGAACAGATCGCCCTCCCAGGGCCCCAGCTCGCTTTTGATGGCAAAGCCAAGGGCTTCAGGATCTAAAATCCTGCCGTTTTCCACTGCGCCAGGAGGCACAGGCAGCTTCGAGAGCTTTTCCGCTGTGGGCTTTCTGCCGGGACTTACTATGGCAAGCCTCACAGCAGCGCCGCCTATGTCCAAGCCAAGATGTTTTTTTCGCTTTCTAAACATTTTACTTTTCTTCCCAGCGTCGTACTTTAAAATTGTTGTCTTCGATCTCCACCAGGATTGTGCTTCTCTTGCCGGCCTTTTGGCCGGTAGAGCGGATGAGATACGTTTTTTTATCTATGGGGACAATTTCCACCTCGTAGCTGCCTTCTGCAAAATCTGCTTCAAAGTGCGGCGGCGGATTTTTGGCCTTCAGCCATTCTGTGGCGTGGACGAATCCTGCCTCTGCACAGTATAAGGACTGAACGTCCTTTTCCCAGTCTGAGGCAAAACTGTAGCCAGCGGCGTTGAGCTCCAGCGCAAGAAACGTGAGGGGCAGCACCAGCAGCATGGCAAAAAGCACCCAGATGAGGATAAATCCCTTCTGCATCAGCTCCACTCCCTTGCAGAAAACCCTGTCTTGAGGCTCCCGCCTTTCCACCGGATGTTTATCAGGACTGTGCAGGGGCTGTTGCGGGGCGGGGTGCTGCTCTCGCCGCTTCCCTCCTGCTGATAGGAGAACCTGCCCTCCAGCACGCCTCCAATCACCACCTCTGCCTCTTCTCCCTCTCTCTGGCGCCAGAGCTTGTTGTCACTGAACCACCAGCGGCTGGTTCCCCGCAAGGCAGAGTAGATGAGAAGCTGCGATTCGTCCGAGGCGGGGAGAATGGTGGTGGCGCTTCTGATTTCTCTCCCCAAATCTTCTACAGAAGCGATAGCCTGGCTGTATTCATGGCTGCGGCCAGCCCCAAACCAGGACTGGTAGCTTGAAAGGATCAGGCGGACAACTGCGCCCAGGAGGATCATTGCCGTGACAATGGCCACCAAAAGCTCCACGAGGGTCAAACCTTTTTGCCTCATTCTAAACACCCTCTTTGATCCGCTGGCTGATGAGGGTCGGCAACCTCACCTCTCCCCCAGGCCACCTGACCACAACTTCCACGTACTTCACCTTTGCCCGGGGCAGAGGCTCGTCCACAAGTTCCCCATCCTCGTCCATAGCCACTCCCCGGACAATTCTCTCCACTGTGAAGCCGTCTTGAGTTGGTGTGGGAGGCACTGAATCTACGGCATTGAAATTCAAGGCGTGAACTGCCTCGAGCTCTCTTTGAGCCACCCCCACTGCCTGAGCCCGGACGCCTGCTCCCCTGCTGCTGCCCACAGAGAGCTTGGCTGTCCAGCTGGTGACGAGCAGCAGTGCCCCAAAGAGAACCAGAGCCACCATCACCTCAACTAAAGAAAAGCCCTGCCGCACCTGCCTCCCCCCTATTTTGGCTTGGGGAGGGCTGCCCCTCCCCGAAAACTTTACCACTAATTTCCCATTCAACAGCTGACTACCCACCTTCACCAGAGCCTGCACCAACAAAGCCGTCTTCATTCACTTTCAGGTCTGCGTGTTCTGAGCACTCGATAGTGTAACCATCGCGGGCTTTGTCGTAGGTATACGTGCCGCCTGAAGGACAGCTTTTTGCCTTCTCGTTCACATCGAGAGCTGACAATTCATCTGGGTAATCGTCATGTTGTGCGTAATATTGGGCAAGACCTGTCTGCAGAAGCCTGAGGTTGCTCTGGCAGGAAGCGCGGTTGGCTGCTTCCTTGGCGCCGCTGAGCCTGGGGATGACGATGGCGGCCAAAATGCCGATTACCACAACCACCACCAAAAGCTCCACCAAGGTGAACCCACCCTGTCTTCTGAACCTTTTCATGTTGTCACCTCCTTATATATAATCTCTACTGCAGCGCTCCGGCCGGGGCTGCAGAAATCTATAATCAGTCCAGCAAAAGCTGAACAGGCCGGCAGTTAGAGATTGAGGCCGCTGATCAAATCGTACATGGGCAGAATAATAGTGATGAGGAGAAAGCCAACCAGAGCCCCCAAAAAGATCACAATGGCAGGCTCGAGAAGGGTTGTGATGCTTTTCGTCCTGCTCTCAACCTCTGCCTCAAAAAAATCTGCTCCCCGCTCAAGCATCTGATCTAAAGAGCCTGTTTCCTCCCCTACCCGCATCATCTGGATGAGCAGTTGAGGAAGGAGCTTGCTTTCTGCAAAGGGTGAAGCCAGGTTCTCCCCCTGCTCCACCCGACTTGAGCAGTTCGCTATTTCCTCCTGAAAGCGGGCGTTGCCCACAACTTTTCCTGTAATGTCCAGGGTCAGGAGAATGGGCGTCCCTCCCCGGGCGAGAATAGCCAGGGTCCTGGCGAAGCGGGCGCTTAAAGTCCAGTTGATGATCTCCCCCACAACAGGAAGCCTCAGGGAAAAGTTGTCCCACCAGGTTTTGCCCCTTGCAGTCCCCAGATACCCCCAAAAGCCCAGGACGAACCCTAAAGCAACGAGGGCGAAGACCAGCCACCAGCTGCGCAGGAAAGCTGCCAGCTGCAGGATATACTCTGTCATGGGAGGCGCATCAACGCCGAAAGACGCGAAAATCTCTCCAAACTGCGGCAGGATGAAAAACAAGACCACAGCAAGGACCACCACAGCGAGAAAAGAAACAATTGCCGGATACATAAGGGCACTGCGCAGCTGCTTCTCCAGCTGGTATTCCCGTTCGTAGTAAGTGGCGAGCCTGGAAAGTACCCAGTCCATGGTGCCGCCGTTCTCCGCTGCCTCCACAAGGTGGACAAAAAGGGGCGGGAAGAGCCTCGGGTGGCTCGCCAAAGCCGCAGACAGGGCCGCTCCCTCTTCCACTTCCTCCAAAACCTGCTCCAGGCCTCTAGCAAGGAGCTTGTTGGGCGCCTGCTCCGCAGCCAGGGACAGGGAGGTGGTCAGGGGCAAGCCTGCCTGGATCATGACGCTGAGCTGCCTGGAAAAGGAGGCCAGATCCTTCAGGGTAGGCTTTCTCGCCCACAGGGAAAAGGGAGCCTTCGGCTTTTCTTCTTCAACCTTGGTGAGGAAAAAGCCGTCCTGCCTCAGGAGGGCTGCCACCTGCTGAGGGGATTCTGCTGCAATTACGCCAGTTTTCTCTTCGCCTGCAAGGCTCCTGGCTTTATAGCGGTACTGAGCCATTTTCCTCTCTCCCTGCTGCCAAAAGCCGCTTTATGTTCTCCGGGACGGAAGCGGAATGGAGAGCGGTTTCGTAGCTGATCCGCCCCTGTTGGTGGAGATCCCGGAGAGCCTGCTCCATGCTCTGCATGCCAATTGCCCTGCCCGTTTGGATGGCAAGGGGCAGCTGATAGATCTTCCCTTCCCGGATCAGGTTGCGCACAGCAGACGTGGCAAGGAGCACCTCCACACCTAAGGCCAGCCCGCCCCGGGTATCAGGCAGAAGCTGCTGGGCCACAACTGCCTCTAAGGTGGCTGCCAGCTGCACTTTAATCTGCTGCTGTTGATTGGCTGGAAACACGTCTATGATCCGCTCCACTGCCCCTGGAGCACTGGCAGTGTGCAGGGTTGCCAGGACCAAATGTCCGGTTTCTGCAGCTGTAATGGCAGTGGAGATGGTCTCCAGATCCCGCATCTCCCCCACCATGATCACATCAGGATCCTGCCTGAGGGCTGCCCGCAGGGCCAGAGGAAAAGACCTCGAATCTGAGCCGATCTCCCTCTGGTTGACGATGCTCATTTTGTGGCTGTGCAGGTACTCAATTGGATCTTCCAAGGTGATGATGTGGCAGCGGTGCTTGGTGTTGATCCTGTCTACCAGGCTGGCTAAAGTGGTGGACTTGCCGCTGCCTGTAGGGCCTGTGACCAAAATCAAACCTCTTTTTTTGTCTGCCAGCTCCTCCACGCTTTTAGGCAGGCCGAGCTTTTCCAGAGGCGGTATTTCAAAGGGAATCAGGCGGATGGCACAAGCCAGAGAGTCCCGCTGCCTGTAGACGTTGAAGCGGAAACGGCCGACTTGAGGCAGGACCCAGGAAAAATCCGCTTCTCCTCCATCGGTGAGGGCTTCCCTTGCTCGCGGCGGCATGACCCCCTCCAGAAGTTCTTCGATTTTCCTGCCCGTCAAGGGCTCTTCAGGCAGCGCCTCCAGCTGCCCTGCCCTGCGCAGCATGGGCGGCAGCCCTACTGTCAAGTGCAGGTCTGTGGCCTTTTGCGAAGCTGCCACCGCAAGGAGTTTCTTAAGCATTGTATCCCTCCACCCGGGTCACCCGGACAACTTCATCCAAGCTTGTAATGCCCTCCAGGGCCTTTCTGCAGCCGTCCAAAACCATGGGTTCCATCCCGGCTTCAATAACCTCTTCTCTGATTCTGCTTGCCGGCATCCCGCCGAGGGTATTAGCCCAGAATGCTTCGTCTGGTACGAGAATCTCCTGGATGGCAGCTCTCCCCTGGAAACCTGTCTGGCTGCACTGGGGGCAGCCCACAGGCTCATAGCAGGTATCTGCTGCTGCCAATTCTTCGCCGCCTAAATCCAAAAGCCACTTTCGCTCAGCAGCAGTCAGGCTGCGGGGCTTCTTGCAGGCTGGACACAGGCAGCGCACCAGCCTCTGGGCAACAACTCCCAAAAGGGAGGAAGTCATCAGAAAAGGCTCAATGCCCATCTCAATTAATCTTGCCACAGCGCCAGTGGAGTCGTTGGTGTGGAGGGTGGAGAGGACCAAGTGACCCGTCAGGGCTGCTTCGATGGCGATCTGGGCTGTTTCCCGATCCCGGATCTCTCCCACCATGATCACGTCTGGATCCTGGCGCACCAAGGCCCGCAGGCCTGTGGCGAAGGTGATGCCGTAGCGGGGGTTCACCTGCACCTGGTTGATCCCCTCTAAGCTGTACTCTACAGGATCTTCCACTGTGACTATGTTCTGGCTTTTTGCATCAAGCTCCCTTATGGCAGCGTATAGGGTAGTGGTTTTGCCGCTGCCTGTGGGGCCTGTAACCAGGATAATTCCATAGGGACGCTTAAGCATGCTCTTGAAAAGCTCAAGCTTTTCTTGTGTGAAGTGCAGCTGGGAGAGGAGCAGCAGGTCCCGCCTGCTGTCCAGGATCCTGATGGCCACCTTCTCCCCGTTCATGGTAGGGAGGGTGGAGAGGCGGAAGTCGATTTTGTGGCCGTCCACCTGCAGAAAGAACCTGCCGTCTTGGGGCATTCTCTTTTCAGCAATATCCAAGTTGGCCATCACTTTCAGCCTGGAGATCAGAGGTGCCTGCAGCTCAGGGCTTTGGGTGCCTGCATCCCGCAGAAAACCATCCACCCGCATCCTGATCCGCAGCTGCCCCCCTACCTGCGGTTCAAGGTGGAGGTCGCTGGCCCTCTCCCGGACAGCCCGCTCTAGAATGCTGTTCACCAGTTGAGCAACTGGGCCCGGATCCTGGCCTGCTGCAGCCTCCATCTCGTGCGGGCTCTCTTCAAAGCTCTGGTAAGCTTCATCTAGGGCTTTTGAGAGCTGTCGGGCTGTTGCCACAGCAGGCTCAATCTCCAGGCCTGTAGCCACCCGCAGGGCATCTATGGTGTACAGGTTCATGGGGTCGTTCATGGCCACAACGAGCTTGTTGCCTTCCCTCCTCAGGGGCACAGCAGCATAGCGCCTGGCCAAATTTTCAGGAAGGGCTGAGATGGCCTCAGGACTGTATTTCACTTGGCTCAAGTCAACGTGAGGGATCCCAAGCTGATACTCCAATGCTTCCAGGAGGCTCTGCTCGTCTATGATCCCAAGGGAAACCAAGATGCTCCCCAGGCGCTCTCCTGTCCTCTTCTGCTGCTCGAGGGCGATCTGCAGTTCCTCTTCTGTAATCAGCCCCGCATTCCTCAACAGTTGTCCCAGCTTGGTGGCAGCAGTCTGCGCGTTCACAACTTCACCTTCAGTCGACACTTTTTATTATGATTGATATTCGCCACAGCAGGATATTTTCCTGCTAGAGGGCAAAAATTATCACTACAACGTGATTTAAAATAATAGTAGACAAAACGAATCTTTTGTAGTAAAATTG
>LFTB01000003.1:0-717 GCA_001512905.1 Clostridia bacterium DTU084
GACCTCTTCCTGCACCTTGACGATGCTGTAGTCCAGCTTCCCTAAGACCTTCGCCTCTCGATCCGGTTTTTCATATACCTTGACCCCTTTTGCGATTACTGCCTGGTGCTGGAAAGGATCGAACTTTTCCGGAAAACGGGTGTACACGTACGGTGCTGTGAAAATAGTCTTCTCTTCGTTGTTGAAGGTGCCTCCCAGGGATAAAACTGCATCCAGTTCCGCCCAAAACTCAGAGCTGCTCGGATCTTCATCCAGCTTCCAGGCCCGGAGAAAACCTCGAGTGCTGTGGTTTTCGCCAAAAGTATACCTGATTTTATCGCTGAGATGCCTTTTCAGGTACTCTAGGTCTTTGCGCTCAACTGCAGACTGCAGCTCCTCACGAAAGCGGAGGAAATCCGGGTTTTCTTTCCCCTGGTCCACTGGCAGGAGCTTCTCGTCTTCGCCTCCTCCGAAGTCAGGATAGTGCTCTGCCTTTTCCCGGGGAAAAAGCCTTGCAGCAAGAAAGCCAAGGGCCAGTATCAAGATCAGAAGCAGTGCCAGTTTACCTCGCACAAGCTGCGCCTCCTCGAAACGTTCTCAAAGATATCTTTCCCAAATCCAGCCAAGAAAAAACCGGGCAAGAGCCCGGTTTCATTTTCCACTTACTAAATTGTAGGTGTCTTGGGCGATGATTTCCTCTTCGTTTGCGGAAACCACAGCTACTGGCACCTTGCCGCA
>LFTB01000003.1:768-973 GCA_001512905.1 Clostridia bacterium DTU084
CCCCCCCTGAGAAGGCCAAAAGATCAATGCCTCCCATGGCCGCGCTGTAGGCGCCTACATACTTCCGCGTTCTGTAGGTAAAGGTGTCTAAGGCAAGCTGGGCATCGGGGTTTCCTGCTTGGGCGGCTTCCTCAATATCCCGCAGATCAGCTGAGATGCCGCTGATTCCCAGCCAGCCGCTTTCCTTGTTCAAAAGCCTGTCCAG
>LFTB01000003.1:984-1556 GCA_001512905.1 Clostridia bacterium DTU084
TCCTCTACTGTATAGCCTGCTTCCCGCTGCAGATAGAGCACGAGAGCAGGATCCAGATCCCCGCTTCTTGTGGACTGCACAAGACCCTCAAGGGGGGTGAGCCCTGTGCTCACGTCAACGGACTTCCCGTACAGGGAAGCGTTGGCTGTGGTGCCACTGCCTAGCATGAGAGAGACGATTCTCAGCTCCTCGGGCTCTTTTCCCAAAAGGTCTGCTGCCTGGCGGGTGATGGAGCGGAAGGCAATTCCGTGGAAGCCGTAGCGCCTGATCCGCCACTTGGCTGCCAGCTCCCTGGGCAGCGCGTAGGTATAGGCGTGAGGCGGCAGCGTGCCGTGATAGCCTGTATCGAAGACCGCCACCTGGGGCAGATCCGGAAAAAGCTGCCTTGCAGCTTCAATCCCTGCCAAATTAGGCGGATTGTGCAGAGGCGCTAAGGGAATGTTCTCTTGCAGTGCTGCAATTACGTCTTCGTCTATAAGGACGGAACCTGTGTAGCTTGTGGCGCCGTGGACAACCCTGTGGCCCACAGCACCCAGCTGCACGTTGAGATCCGCAAGCTCCCTGGAGATGAG
>LFTB01000028.1 GCA_001512905.1 Clostridia bacterium DTU084
CTGCTTTTTGCTGCCATCTGGCTGAGCACATCCGGGCTGTCCAAGAGCTTTGCAACCTCCTGGGCAAGCCTTTGGGGCGTCAGCTCTTCATCTTTAATTAAAATCCCTGCCCCCCTGTCTGCAAGCGCCCTGGCATTGTAGGTCTGGTGATCTCCTGCTGCATGAGGGTAGGGGACTAAAATGGCAGGCAGGCCCAAGGCTGTAATCTCTGCAAGGCTGATTGCCCCGCACCTTGTGATGACCAAGTCCGCCTCGCTATAGGCTTTGGGCATGTCGTAGAGGTAAGGGTACAGCTGCACTCCCCGCCAGGCAACGCCATCACCCTGCTCTTTCACCTCGCCGCCCATGGAGCGGGCAGCCTTTTCCAGCTGGCCGCGGGCTTCACCAAAGAGCTTGGGGCCGCTTTGGTGGAGGAGTTCTATTCTCCCCTGCCCTGCTAGCTCATACAGGCTCACAGCTGCCTGATTGAGCCGCCGGGCACCCTGGCTTGCGCCTAAAAGGAGGATCCTTGTTTTGCCTCGAGGTTTCGGCTCTGCTTCGATGATCTCGCGCCTGATGGGATTGCCTGTGTGGATTAGTTTCCCCTGGACCCTTTCGGGAAAATATTTCCGGGATTCTTCATAGCCCACAGCAACTATTTGCGCAAAGCGGCTGAGGATTTTGTTAGTCTTTCCAGGCAGGGCGTTTTGCTCCTGAAGGAGAACCGGTACTTTCGCGAAGTGGGCTGCCAGGACCACAGGCCCGCAGGCATAGCCGCCTGTGCCCACCACAACGTGGGGTTTAAATTCTGATAGCAAACGCTTTGCCTCAAAAACGCCCCGGGTGATTTGGAAGAGGCTTGCGCCTTTTTTCAAAAGCCCGCCTGTGAGGGGAGCGCTTTGGATGAAGCGGAGGGGATAGCCTTCACGCCTCACCAGCTCTCCTTCCAGGCCCCGCTTTGTGCCCACAAATAAAACTTCGTGTTCTCCCCGGGCCAAAAGCTCTTTGGCCAAAGTGAGGCCGGGGTAGATGTGGCCGCCTGTGCCGCCGCTAGCAAACAAGATCCGCATTTACCTTTTGCTCCTTTTTTGGTATTAGAAAGCCCACGTTTCCGTGGGCTCATTTGGCGAAGGTCCTTTGCCGGGAAATGTTGAGAAGCACCCCTACTGCAGACAGGGTGATGAGGAGGGACGAGCCTCCGTAGCTGATCAGGGGCAATGTGATGCCTGTGATGGGCAGAGTTCCGCTCACCACCCCAATGTTGACGACAGCCTGCAGGACAATTTGGGCGGTGATCCCTACGCTCAAGATGCTGCTGAACAGATCCGGTGCAGTCATGGCGATCCTCAGGCCCCGCCAGGCGAAGAGCAAAAAGAGCACCAAAACAAGAAAAGTGCCGATAAAGCCCAGCTCCTCGCCTAAAATGGCGAATATGAAGTCTGTGTGCTGCTCAGGAAGGTACCAAAACTTCTGCCTGCTCCGGCCCAGACCCAGGCCAAAGAGTCCACCGGAGCCCAAGGCGAGGAGAGATTGGATAATGTGAAAGCCCGCCCCCAGCGGGTCAGACCAGGGGTCCCTGAAGGCCATAAGCCTTCTGAGCCTGTATGGTTCTGCCAGCACCAGGGCGATAAAGGCAGGGACTGCCGGAATGGCAAGCAGGAAAAAATGGCCAATTTTCGCGCCAGAGGCAAAGAGCATGATCAGGGTGGTGGCAGCGAGGGTCGCAGCTGTGCCCAAGTCCGGCTCCATCATAATGAGAGCAAAGAAAACGCCCATCACCAAGAGGGGAACCAGAAGCACGAAAAAATTTTGGATTCTGCCCTTCACCTTCACCACCCAATTGGCCACAAAAAGGATCATGGCAAGCTTGCCGAGCTCTGAAGGCTGCAGGTTGAAAAGGCCCAGGTTCAGCCAGCGGCGGCTGCCGCTGATCTCCGCGCCTATGAAAGGCACCATAATCAGGAGCACCAGGCTTACCACAAGGAAAGGAACTGTCCAGCGGGCATAGGTTTTGTAGTCTATGTTCATCACCACGATCATGGCAACAATTCCCAGCATCGCAAAGAACAGCTGTCTTTTCAGGTAATAATAAGGATCCCCCAGCTCCTCCAGGGCTTTAATGGAGCTGGAGCTGAAGACCATGATCACGCCGATGCTCAACAGAGCCACTGTGACCAGAAACAGGATCAGGTCCGGACCGTGGCTTTCCCTTTTCACAAGGCAGACCTCCCCTAAAAGAACGTGTAGACGAAGGCAAGAAGCCCCAAAACACCGCACAGGACGCTTGCCAGAGTAAAGCGGGCTGCCACTTTCGGCTCTGCCCAGCCGGCAAGCTCAAAATGGTGGTGCAGGGGGCTCATGCGGAAGATCCGCTTGCCAGTGAGCTGAAATGATATGACCTGGAGAATCACAGACAGGGCCTCCACAAGATACAGGCCGCCCAGGATTGGCAGAAAGAGCTCTGTTTTGGTGAGCAGGGCCATTGTCCCCAATGCCCCTCCCAAAGCAAGAGAGCCTGTGTCTCCCATGAAAACCTGGGCTGGCGGGGCATTGAACCAGGAAAAGCCCAGACAGGCTCCTGCCAGGGCGCCTGCGAAAACTGCAAGCTCCCAGCTCCCTAAAAGGGCTGTGATGGCCACGTAGCTGATGGCTGTAGCTGTCATGCTGCCTGCAGCCAGGCCATCGAGCCCATCTGTTAGGTTGACAGCGTTGGATGTGGCAATCAGTACGAGCTCTGCAAATACAAAATAAAGCCATTTGGGAAGGGAAAGTCTGGTCCCTGCCAAGGGAACGAATACGCTTGAGCCCAGATCGGGGCGGGAGAGGACAAACAAAATAGCCACTGCCCCCACCAGGATCTGTCCAAGGAGCTTATCGCGTGCCCTCAGCCCCAAGGACCTGCCCCGGACCACTTTGAGAAAATCGTCCACAAGGCCCACCAGGCCAAAGCCTAAAGTTACAAACAGCATATAAGGAAGAATTTCTTTTGTGGGGCTGACGATAATCGCAGCCAAGGCAAGGGGTATAAGGATCATGATCCCGCCCATGGAAGGGGTGCCGGCCTTTTTCAGATGGGTCTGGGGTCCGTCGTCCCGCACATTTTGTCCTGTGCCCAGCCGCACGAGAAAGCGGATCACAACCGGCCCTGCAGCAAGCACCAGGACAAAGGCAACAAGAGCGCTATACACCGGCAGAAGCCACATCACTCCTCTCCTCCTCTCAAGGCCTCGGCCACCTTGTCCATGGCCATAGACCGGGAACCTTTCAGGAGGACCAGCTCGTCCGCAGCGAGGGTGGCGAGGAGGTATTCAGAAGCTTCAGCTGTAGTGCTAAAACTTGCGATTTTATCGGCAGGCATCCCTGCCCCAAGTGCCCCTTGGGCGATTTCCCTGCCCAGCTCTCCCACAGTGACCAATCTCCCTATAGCCAGCTCTGCTGCCTTCTCCCCCACCTGCCTGTGGAACTGGGGGGCCTTCTCCCCGAGCTCCAGCATGTCCGCAAGGGCTGCAACTGTCCTGCGGCCATGGGTTCTCCCCAGCTGCGCCAAAACCTCAAGGGCTGCCATCGTGGAGGCAGGGGCAGCGTTATATGTATCGTTGAGGATCTGCCATCCTCCTCTGCCCTCTTCAAGGCGGAGGCGGAGATCTGAGATCTGGGCATTGGCAATGCCCTCTGCTGCCTGCTGGAGGCTGCAGCCTAAAGCCATGGCTGCGGCAGCAGCAGCGAGGCTGTTGGCTATGTTGTGCCTGCCCCAAATGGGAAGGCGAACTTCTATACTTTCAGGGCCGTAGTGAAAGACTGCCTCGTTCAGGCCTTTGGGCTCTGCCCAAAGGTCCGCTTCAGGATGGAAGCCGAAGTAAACTGTCCTGCCGCGGTTTTTCTTCGCCAGCTGCCTGGCAAAGGGATCGTCCCAATTCAACACAGCCACCCCGTGGGCAGGAAGGCTCTCTACCAGCTCTCCTTTGGCTTGAGCGATTTTCTCCTGGCTACCCAAAAGCTCAAGGTGGGTAACGCCGATGTTGGTGACGATGCCCAGCTGGGGCTCGGCAATGGAGCACAGATAATCTATCTGGCCCAAACCCCGCATCCCCATCTCCAGCACTGCATATTTGTGCTGGCGCTCCAAAGAGAGGAGGGTCAAAGGCAGGCCCAGTTCGTTGTTGTAGTTGCCGAAAGTTGCCAAAACCTCTGCCCCTTGGCGCAGGATGGATGCTAGAAAGTCCTTAGTGGTGGTTTTGCCGCAACTGCCTGTGATCCCCACAACAACCGGATCCAGCCTCCTTCTGTGGATTCTGGCGAGATTCCCAAGGGTCTTTAGGCAGTCGTCTGTGAGGTAAACTGCGGCCTCCCCGAGATCTTCCTGGGGCAGGCGGGAGACCAAAACGCCCTTTGCGCCCTTTGCCACAGCGTCTTTAAGATATCTGTGGCCATCTGTCCGCTCCCCTGGCAGGGCAACAAAGAGGGCTCCCCCTTGAGCTTGTCGGGAGTCGATGACTATCTTGGAAAAAACCGCCGCTTCCGGCCCTGCGACGAGCTCCGCCCCTGCTGTTTGCAGATCGTAAGCTGAGATCAATTCCCTCTCTCCTTAAGGCACTGGAGGGCCACTTCCCCATCGTCAAAGTGAATGGTCCTGTCGCGAAAGATCTGATATGTTTCGTGGCCTTTGCCTGCAATTAAAACCAGATCGTCGTCCTCTGCCATGGCGATTGCCCTGCAGATTGCAGTTTTCCGATCCGGTTCCACAATGTATTCGCTGCCTGTAGGTTTGATACCTGCTTCCACCTCTGCGCAGATCTGCAGCGGGTCTTCGCTTCTGGGATTGTCTGAGGTGATTATGCTGAAGTCTGCAAGCTCCCCTGCGATTCTGCCCATTTGCGGCCGCTTCCCTCTGTCCCTGTCTCCGCCGCAGCCGAAGACAACGATGATCCTGGAGACTGGCATTTTCCTGGCTGTGGAGAGGACGTTGGCAAGGCCGTCTGGGGTGTGGGCGTAGTCTACGATCACAGTTGGCCTGCCTGAGCCTATCCTCTGAAAACGGCCCGGCACGCCCTGTAGATCCTCAAGGCCCCTTACAATGGCCTCTTTGTCTATGCCTAAAGCCAAAGCTGCACCGGCTGCAGCCAGAGCGTTTGCTGCATTAAAGCTGCCTGTAAGGCTCAGCCTTACCTCCTCCCGCCAGGCGGGGGTTTCCATCTGGAGGGTCATTCCCTCTGGGGCTAAAGAGAGGATTTTTCCTTTCAGCTGGCCCCTCTCTAAAGAGTAGCCAATGACTCTGCAGGATGCTGCCTCTGCCATCAGCTTGTGATACGGATCGTCCAAATTGATCACTGCAGCAGCCTCTTTGGGCAGCTGGCGGAAGAAGTCCGCTTTTACCTGGCTGTACTCTTCCATTGTTTCGTGGTAGTCCAGGTGATCCTGGCTGAGGTTTGTGAAAACTCCCACTGTAAAGTCCCTGCCGCTGATTCTCTTCTGGTGGATGGCGTGGGAAGAAACCTCCATCACGAGGTGGGTCAGGCCCTTTTCCACCATTTGGGCAAAGAGGGCCTGGCTGTCTGGTGCCTCAGGGGTGGTGCGCTCTGCAGGAATAAACTCATCTTCGATGAGATTGCCGATAGTGCCCAACAGCCCCACTTTGAAGCCAGCGGCGCTGAGAATGGAGCGGATCATGTACGTGGTGGTGGTTTTCCCATTGGTGCCGGTGACGCCTACTGTTTTCAGCTTCCGGGCCGGGAAGTCCCAAAAAGCTGCTGAAAAAATTTCCATGGCAGCCCTGGAGTCTGGAACCAGAATCTGGGCTGCGTCCTGGGGTAAATCAAGGAGCCTTTCCACCACAAATGCCCTGACACCCTTTTGGTAGGCGTCGGGGGCAAAGCTGTGCCCGTCCTGCTTGAGGCCCACAAGGCAGAAGAAGAGGTCCCCTGCCTTGGCCTCCCGGGAGTCGTAGGCAAGGCCGGAGAGATGTTTATCCTCTCCCTGCACTGTGGCTGGAAGCTCTGCTTTTGCAAGTAGTTCTGTTATGGTCACGATTCTCTTCCCTCCCTGACTGGTAGCTCAAAGAAGACCCGGACTGTTGTGCCCGGCTTCACCCTCTGGCCTGCAGCAGGCGCCTGGCGGACTGCAATACCGCTTCCCTCTATCTCCAGTTTCAAGCCCAACAGGCTCAGGGTGTTGGCAACGTCACGGACCGTCATTTTCTCCAAGGGCGGGACGGTCACCAGACCGTCGCCTTTATTATCTAATTCTGCCCTGCCGCAGTAAATAATAACCTTTGTTCCCTTTTTCACCCTGACCCCAGGTTTAGGATTCTGCTCCGTGACCATTTTTCCTGCACCTTCCAGCTGGAAAGTGAGCCCCTGGGACAACAGGAGCTGCTGCGCTTCTCCTGGCGGGTAGTTGCGGACGTTGGGCACAGTGACCAGGGAGTCCTCTTCTTCCTTCTTCTCAAGCTGCGGCGCGACCCCTAAGTGGGCAAAGCTGTCTGCCAGGATCCTTGCCAGGGGAGGCGCTGCCAGGGTGCCGCCGTAGGTGATGGCAGTTTGGGGCTCCCGCAGCACTACAAGGCCCAACAGCTTCGGCGTCTCCGAAGGACCGAAGCCGAGAAATGAGGCATTGACTTTCGTGCTGCTGTATCCACCGCCTTCTGCGATTTGGCCAGTACCTGTTTTCCCGCCGATGGAATACCCAGGCAGATCTGCCCTGGAGCCTGAACCGTTTTCCACAACAGAGCGAAGGATCTGCCGCAGCTGTTTTGCTGTGGACTCAGAAAGGACCTCTCGGACCACTTCCGGCTGGAATTTTTTGATCACCTCTTTGTCTTTTCGGATCTCCCGCACCAGGTACGGCTTTACCAGTTTGCCGCCGTTGGCAATGGCAGCTGCCGCTGTGAGGAGTTGGATGGGAGTGACGCTGACTCCCTGACCAAAGCCGATATTTGCCCAGCGCACAAGCCACCCTTGGGCTTCCCTTGAGGGGCTGGCCAAAGTGCCTTGGGCTTCGCCTGGAAAGTCGATGCCCGTTTTCTGGCCGAAGCCGAAAGCCTGCAGGTACTTGTGGAATCTCTCAGGACCCAGATCCATTCCTAGTTGCGCAAAAACAGGGTTGCAGGAGTTTTCCACAGCTTCTGTGAAGGTTTGGCTGCCGTGGCCCCCTGCTCGCCAGCAGCGAAGCCTGTGGCCGCTAACCACTATATGCCCGGGATCGTAAAACTGCGTCTGGGGCTTGACGATCCCCTCTTCCAGGGCTGCTGCTGAGGTAAAGATTTTGAAGGTGGATCCAGGTTCGTACAGATCCGTGACCAGGATATTTTTTCTGTTCTCCTGGGGGTATTGGGAGTAGTTGTTGGGATCAAAAGTGGGCCTGATGGCCATGGCCAGGATCTCGCCTGTGTTCGGATCCATGATCAGGGCCATCCCCTGCCTGGAGCCAGTTTCAGCCATAGCCCGATCCAGCTCCCGTTCTGCAATGTGCTGGATCACTGAATCTATAGTGAGGACGAGGTCTGCACCGTCTTCAGGTGGAACGTAGCTGCGGATGCCGCCGGGAATTTCCCTGCCTGTGGCGTCCCGTTCTGCTGTGATCTTGCCCTGGACTCCTTTCAGGTACCGATCGTACTGGAGCTCCAAGCCCTCAAGGCCCTGATTGTCCACGCCTGCGATCCCCAGGACATGGGCTGCCAGCTTCCCTTCAGGGTAAAACCTTTGAGGCCTGGGCACCAGGCTTAGGCCTTTGGCGTTGAGCTCTTTGATTTTCCTCGACTGCTCCACAGTGAGCTTTCGCTTCAGCCATTCGCCAGAGGACTTTCGGGTCAGTTTTTTGAAGATTTCCCCTTCTTCCAAATCTATAATTGGCGCCAACTGCTTGGCAAGTTCTTTGGGGTTTTCTATTTCCCGTGGCACAGCGTAGAGGGCATCTGTGTTGACGCTGATGGCCAGTTTCTTCCCGTTGCGGTCATAGATCGTGCCCCGTTTGGCGTCGATCATCACCGGCCGCATTCTCTGGTTCAAGGCCTTCTGCTGGTACTGGTCTGCTGAAATTACCTGTACAATGAAAATACGGCAGAATAGACAAAAAAAGACGCCTAGCGCGCCAAAAAAGATCCCTGCTATTCTTTTCCGCACCACAAGGGTATTTCTTTCAGCCAAAGCCTCTCAACTCCTATTTGTCTGTCAGGTTCCAAATCCCGCTTTCCCTTGGCCTTACCATGCCTAGGGATTCTGTAGCCACCCGCTCAATCCGCTCAAGGGAACCGAGCTGTTCTGCCCTCAGCTCCAGCTCGCTGTTTTCCCGCTGCAGCTCTCTGATCTGCTGGTCCAGCCTCGCGTTTTGGTAGGCAAGGCGGGCTGTCACTGCGCTTTGGGCGAGAAAAGCAAGGCCTAGGGCAACGCAGAGGACTGCAGTAAGGGCAATGGCAGCCATGGGGCGCCTTTTTACCGCCGGTCTCGCTTCTCTTCGTGTTTGCACCTGCTGTTGAGGCAGTGTTCTGGCTAAACTTCCCTCTATGTACCTAGATGTCCCTGATACCATACTTATTCACCTTTCCTCGGTTTTAGTACGCATCTTGCAGCCCGCATTTTGGCGCTGCGAGCTCTGGGGTTTTGCGCCACCTCTTCTTCTGAAGGCAGAAGGGGCTTTTTGGTCAAAAGTTCCAGCTTTTCAGCGACAGGCTCCGGTCCTTTTCCTGCCCAGCTGGCAAAGGTCTGTTTTACAATCCGGTCTTCCAGGGAATGATAGGAAAGGACAACTATCCTCCCCCCTGGCAAAAGAGAGGAAATAGCGCTTTCCAGGCCCTCTTTCAGGGCGCCCAACTCGTCGTTGACTGCGATCCGCAGGGCTTGAAAGGTGCGGCGGGCTGGATGCCCCCCTTTACGCCTGGCCCCTGCCGGGATGGCAGCGAGGATGAGCTCAACAAGCTGGCCTGTGGTTTCGATCCGTTTTCTCTGCCTTGCCTCCACGATGAATTTGGCAATTCTGGATGCCCATCTTTCCTCTCCGTAGGAGGCGATGATTTTGGTCAATTCCCTTTGGGAGTATGTATTGACAATCTCCTCAGCTGTCAGGGGCGAGTCCTGGTTCATCCGCATGTCCAGAGGGGCATCTATATTATAGGAAAAACCCCGCTCCCCCCAGTCCAGCTGGGGTGAGGAAACTCCGAGATCAAAGAAGACCCCGTCCACTCCCTCCGGAGCCAGCTCTGCCAGCACCTGCCCGAGGCTGCGGAAGTTCTCTTGGACGAGGACAGCTTCCCCTCCCAGGACCTCTCTTGCCTTGGCAAGGGCGTCTTTGTCCTGGTCGAAACCGATGAGCCTGCCAGTCTCCTGCATTCTCTCCCAGATGCGGCGGGCATGTCCACCGCCGCCCACTGTGCAGTCTACGATGGTTTCACCGGGCTTCGGATCTAGGTAAGAGAGGACCTCTGAAACCATCACAGGTTGGTGAATAAATTCTGTCAGCGCTTTTTCCTCCTGAATTTTTTGTTAAATGCCCAAGCCCTCGATCTGCTCTGCGATCTCGCTATATGAGGACTCTGCCTTGGCAATATACTCTTCCCAACGGGACTGGTTCCAGATCTCAACCCTGCTAGAGACGCCAACAACCATTACGTCTCGCTCTATTGCTGCGTAGCGGCGCAGGGGTGCCGGTACCATGATTCTGCCCTGTTTGTCAAATTCGCATTCAGCAGCACCTGAGAAGAAAAAGCGGGAAAAGGCCCGGGCATCGCTGCGGGTCATGGGCAGGGCCCTGAGTTTGCCGGCGATTTCTTCCCATTCGCTTTTGGAGAAGAGAAAGAGGCAGTTTTCCAGGCCGCGGGTTAAAACAGCCCCATCCCCCAGCTCCTCTCTGAACTTGGCGGGAATTGTGAGGCGCCCTTTGTCATCAATATTGTGCTGATATTCTCCAATGAACATGTCCGGGCCACCCCCTTTCCCCACTTTCCTCCACTTTTCACCACTAGTAATGATATTCTTCGCCACATTTTTATTTTTTCCTGCTTGCAGGGAAGATTTTTTTCCAGAAGCGGAACTGCCTGGGCACTTTTTCCTGAACCAGGAGGCTGGTGCGGCCCAGCTCCACTCCCTCGAGCTCTGCCAAAAGCCAGCCTGCATGCTGATGTTTGGCCAAGGGAGCCTCGAGGGCTTTGAGGTCATAGCTTTTCTGAAGCTTTCCCACTTCATCTGCCCGCACCACAACAGCCAGATCTCCTCCTGCCAAAAGGGGTACACGTCTGCCGTCTGCAAGCTCTGCTGTACCTGAGGGCTCGCCCTTTTTGGCCAGTTTCACCAGTTTGAAATCATTGAAGCCGTACTCTAAAAGGGCCACAGCATCCTGCCAGCGGCGGTGGCTGTTGAGGACAACGCAGATCAGCTGCCTGCCGCCGCGGGTGGCAGAGGCGACGAGACAGGGGCCTGCCCTGGAGGTAGTTCCTGTTTTGACGCCGTCTGCGCCCGGAAAAGCCCACAGGAGGCGGTTGGTGTTTTTCAGCTTCCGCACCCACTCCCCACCTAAAGCACCCATTTCCCCTTCGCGCTTTTTGACAAACTCCTGAAAGGTAGGGATCCCTAGGGCGTAGTTGGCAAAGAGGGCCAGATCAAAAGCTGTGGAATAGTGGTTGGGTGCTGTAAGGCCGTGGGGATTGACAAAGGAGCTGTTCTGAGCTCCCAGGTTTTGGGCTCTCTGGTTCATCAGCTCAGCAAACTCTTCTACTGATCCTGCTGCAGCTTCAGCCAGAGCTACTGTGGCGTCATTGCCAGATTTCAAAAGAGCACCTGCCAAAAGCTCCTCAACTGTGAAGACTTCGCCAGGTCTAAGGTACACAGACGAGCCGCCAACCCTTGAAGCTCTTGCGCTTACTTCCACTTTTTGCTCGAGGCTCAAGCGTTCCAGGGCAACGATGGCGGTAATGATCTTTGTGGTGCTGGCAGGAGCTCTCCTTTGGTGCTCTGCTTTGGCGTAGAGGATCGTACCTGTGGTTCTGTCCACTAAAATGGCGGCTTTGGCGCTCACCGCAGGCCCGGTTTGGTATTCGTTGATGTAGTTGAAGAGCCTGTACGGGCTTTCTTGGTAGTTTGTGGCAGCTGGCAGAGGCGGCATTCGCTCCCCGATCCTGGCAAGGAGCACTGCAAGGATGCCAAAGCAGGCAAAGAGCAATTTATAACTATAGGAAATTTTTCTTCGACTGATAAACACACAGACACCCCCTGTTTTTCCATTATATGAAGGGGGGCAGGGATTATAACCTGTTGACAGCTGTCTGCCATTCCTTTACAATTTAGCTATAAACTTTCTCAAATCCTGACAGGGGGCATTATTTATGCATCTTGACGTCGAATCAATTTTGATTACCACAGAACAATTGCAGGAGAAGGTCAAGGAGCTGGGAGCGCAGATCACCAAAGACTACAAGGGCAAAGATCTCCTTGCAGTCTGCATCCTGAAAGGATCTGTGATCTTCTTCGCTGACCTCTTACGGGCCATTGATCTGCCTTTGGAGACGGACTTTGTGGCAATTTCAAGCTACGGCCACAGCACAAGCTCAAGCGGTGTGGTAAGGCTCCTCAAAGATCTGGATCAGAACATTCAGGGCAGAAACGTTTTGGTGGTAGAGGACATCATCGACAGCGGGCTAACCCTGAAATACCTTTTGGACAACCTCTCCTCTCGCAAGCCGGCCAGTCTTGCGGTTTGCACTCTTTTGGACAAGCCGGAGCGCCGCATGGTGGATATAGACCTGGCCTACAACGGTTTTTCCATCCCAGACAAGTTTGTGGTCGGCTATGGGCTGGATTACGCTGAAAAGTACCGGAACCTCCCCTACATTGGTGTTTTAAAGCCAGAAATCTATAAAGATTAGAAAGGAAGACCTTTATGCGGCAGACTGTTTTTGTCCTGGATTTCGGTGCTGGCAGCAGCCAGCTTTTGGCCAGGAAAATTCGGGAGCTGGGGGTGTATTGCGAGATTCTCCCTCCCGATACCCCTTCCCAGCGCCTCAAAAATGCGCAGGGGATTATCCTGACGGGTAGCCCTGCTGAAACGCAAACTGCACTTAGTCCCGAACTTTTATCTTTGGGGGTTCCCCTTTTAGTGAATGGTTCTGCTGCCTCCATTTTCGGAGGGAAAGAAGTAACTCTCCGGGAAAGGGAGATCGAGATCGCAGAGGAAGACGAGCTTTTTGCTGATATTTCCTCTCCCCTTTCCGCCCAGATGTACGAAGGGGCTATTGAACTGCCGGAAGGCTGCAGGGTTTTGGCTGCTGCTGAAGGAAACCCCGCTGCCTTTGTCTGTTCTGAAAAGAAGTACTGTGTGCCGTTCGATCTTGTGAAGGCTCCTTTTGGGACGAAAATCATCGAAAACTTCCTGTTCAAGATTGCAGGCTGCAAGGCAACTTGGTCTCCCAAGTCTTTCGTGGCAGAATACATTCAGAAGGTCCGGCAAGAAGTTGGAGAAGAACAGGTGATCTGTGCTTTGTCTGGGGGAGTGGACTCTTCTGTTGCCGCCACTTTGGTCCATCAGGCAATTGGTCAGCAGCTGACCTGCATTTTCGTGGATACTGGTCTTATGCGAAAAAACGAGGCAGAAGAAGTGATCGAGACTTTCCAAAAGCGCGGGATTAAACTTATTGCCATCAATGCCCAGGACCGCTTCTTAGAGAAGCTCGCAGGTGTGTCGAATCCGGAGGAGAAGCGGAAGATCATCGGCAATGAGTTCATCCGCATCTTTGAGGAAGAAGCGAGAAAGCTCGGCAGAGTCCGCTATCTTGTGCAGGGAACTTTGTATGCAGATGTGGTTGAAAGCGGCACAGGCAGCACAGCTGCTGTGAAGTCTCATCATAATGTAGGTGGACTGCCTGAGGATATGGAGCTGCTCCTGTTGGAGCCTTTGCGGGAGCTGTTCAAGGATGAGGTGCGGAAGGTGGGGCTCGAGCTTGGTCTGCCCAAGGAGCTTGTCTACAGACAGCCTTTCCCTGGGCCAGGCCTTGCAGTGCGGATTATAGGTCCAGTTACCAGGGAGAAACTTGCCATCCTGAGGGAGGCAGATGCGATCGTTCGAGAGGAGCTTGCAAAATGCGATGCTGCAGACGAGATTTGGCAGTGTTTTGCAGTCCTCACCAACACCCGAGCAGTTGGGGTCCGGGATGGGAGAACTTATGATTATGTGGTGGCTGTGCGTGCTGTCAGCAGCAGCGATGGCATGACAGCTGATTGGGTCCGGGTTCCTCATGAAACTTTGGCTGTTATTTCCAACCGGCTGCTTGCTGAGGTTGAGCATGTAGGCAGGGTGGTTTACGATATCAGTCCCAAGCCGCCTGGGACAATTGAATGGGAATAGAGGGAAACCCCACGAAATCTTCTTCGTGGGGTTTTCTTTTGAAGAAAAGAGTTTATCTGATCATACTTATCACCGCTTCTGCAATCCTTGCTCCTGCCTCCCGGTAGTCTTCCATTGTAAGTACGTGTTCTTTGATGGAAAAATAGGGTGTTTCGAAGGAAAGAGCGCAAACGTCGAGCTCAGCTGCGCAAAATGTCGTAAAATTGGCTGTTTCCCATCTGCTGCTGTACCTTGCAATCCTGCCGAAAGAAGGGGCAGCGAATTTCGGTCCGAGCTTGGCTGCGATTTTGTCGCTCCAGCCCTTCCCTTCTTCGTATTTCTCAAGAGAAACCCCCGGTTTTTGTAAAAAGCAGTAAATGCCGTCGTTTTCGCTTGCTCCAGGGGCGTGGAAATCTATTGCCAAAACTGGCCTGCATCTTGCCTTCCACCTTGCAAGATCCCTTTTGAGGACTAAGGTCTCGTACCGCATAGGCGGTGCTCCCCAAGCCCGGTTCAAATCGTAGGGGAAGTTGTCTTTACCGTAATCTCCCTGTTCTACTCCGTCAATATTGGCAAACGGTACTGCCCAGACCAAAGGTGCTTCTTTGCCCAGGCTTGCTGTATAGCGCAGAAAGCCGTCTAAAACCCAAGAGCCTGGAGTCTCTCCTGAATGCTGCCTGGCAAGCAAATACAATCCAGGTCTGCTTCCCCCTTCCTGACCGTAGTCGTTGGAAAGGCGCAGGATGGGTCTGCCCTTTTGGCTGACGCCGATGATGTCTTGCTGCCAGAAGCCCCTGCCTGCTTCCATTAGCTTTTCCAATTCAGGCTTGCCGTAGGGATAGCATAGGGCAAAGTCCAGATAATCCTCAGGCGCTCTTACCAGCCAGCTTACCTCAAGCCTCCCATCTGGAAGCTCTTTTACTTCTCCCGGTGTCAGCCGCTGCCATTCCTCTTCCTCATACCGAATCACTGGCCGGAATGTTTCTGGTCTGCTGCCTCCTAAAAGGTTGGTTGGATTTTCCAGGATCAGTTTGGCTTCTCCACTTCCCCGGTCTGTACGCTTCAGCCTGAAGCAGAACCAAAGGGCTTCCGGTCCTCCGTGAGGATGAGGTGAAAAACTCACCACAGCCGTTCCATTTTTTTCTCTGATAGAAATGTTGCACCCATTGCTGTGCGGTATTTGTGTGTCTACTTGAAAACTCAAGAAAATCACCTCCAAAGACTGTTATTTTTCACTGTTTTTTATTATTTTCAAAATAAGATAGCTTAAACTCGATATGTTGTTTGTGATGATATCATATACCTTAAACAAGAGTTCATTCATCCCTTAGTTAAAACCTTTTTTATCAAAGCTCCCAGATATATCTCAAACCTACTATTAGCCAATTTTATATGTTTCAAGGAGCATTCTTGCTAAAAAATACAATCCTAACTGAACTGTCAACATTTTTCCCGATTGTATCAGTTTCTGGCGGATATGAATACAAATCTACTATACAAAGCTTCCAATTCATTAAAGTTTATGAACATAAACCTTACCGGCTCCTTCAGAAAACAGGCTCAATTGAACGAATTTAAAACGGCGCATTCCCCACCCAATACGGAGTATGGGTGGGGTTAGCCGT
>LFTB01000085.1 GCA_001512905.1 Clostridia bacterium DTU084
GAAGGTCAGCTTCTCCTCTTCCAGCTCTGGTATCTCAGCGATGTTGCCAGCCAAATATTCTTCCAGCCGCCAGATTACAGTATCCAATCTCGAGAGCATGCCGCCGTAGCGGATATCCAAAACTTCCCATCCAAAGGGTTTGTATGTGTGATGCCAGAGCTTCCGGTGTTCTGAACGCAAAAGGTTTATTTCTTTATGCAGCTCGGGCAGCTCTTCTTCCACGAGCTTTGCCAAAGCTTTTTTCTCTCCAGCTTGGTAGTTGTCCCGGATCCGCAGCCCTAGTTCCGCTTTTTTAGCAAGAACTATCGCCAGCCTCTCATACATGTTGAAGAGAAAGCCCCAGTTCGCATCTTTTTTGTAGGCATGAAATTTCTCTGCCAGTTTCCCGTAATGCTCACTGAGAGGCAGGCCTTTTATATTGGCATCGAACAGTCCCAAAAACAAATCCTGCCAGAGGAGATACTTGGATGGGTTATAAGCGTCGAGGTTATCTGGGCTTGTGCCAGGCGTTTCATCGAAGTATTTGAAATCAAGGAATGCTTCAAAAGACCCTTTGGTGCAGAACTCGAACCGTTCTTTAAGCTTTCCCTCAGTAAGCTCGCGGCTGTAGCCGTGCTCTGCAAACAGCTGCAGGCCCAAAAGCGCCGCGTAATAGTTGTTTTCTCCTCCATCATCGCCCCAGAGGGTTGCAAATACATCTTTAACACCCTCTTTTTTACAGGCGGTCAGGGCTGAATTGGTGTTAACGAAAGTCTTTCCATAGTTGAGGCACATGCCCGCCCAGGTCCAGATGCCGCCAGCGAAGATAGGTTCTGAACCCAGGCTCCTGTGTCTTTTGATCCATTCTCTGTAGAAGGCTTCGTCTTTGTGGTAGTAGTCCCAGTAGACGAAGCGAACTCCTTTGGGGATTTTTTCGATTATGTCCTCTGGAATTTGGCTTTCCAGATCGTAGTAGTCCCCAGTTTTGGAGCCTAACCTGAAGAACATATCGCTCCAGATCATGGGCTCTAGACCGTATTTTTGGGTGATGGCAAGGACTTTTTCCAGATGGCGGAGCATGATCTCAAAGCGCCTTTGGTATCCATACAAATCCAAATAGCGGCCTAAGCCGAGCCCGTGGGCTTCATCCATGCCGATATGGATCCTTTTGCTCCTGAACGGTCTGCTTGCCGCGGCAATCAGCTCTTCGATAAATTCGTAAGTTTTTTCATTGTCAGCTAGAAGTATATCCTCTGTGTCCCGATATTCTGCCATTACATTCCACTTCAAGGCTTGAGCCAAGTGAGCCAAGGTCTGGATGCAGGGGACGATTTCTATGCCGAGCTTTTCAGCGTACTGATCCAGCTCAGCTAGTTCTTCGTGAGAGTAGCGGCCCCGGAGGTATCCGAAATAAGGCCTTTGTGGCACCTCGTATGTGTCTTCAGTGTAGAGCATGAGGGTGTCAAGGCCCATGATGGCCATTTTTCTCATGATGGTTTTGACTGTTTCAGGCTTCATGACTGCGTTGCGGGAGCAGTCAAACATGGCGCCGTTGGTAGTGAATTGTGGGGTTTCTGTAATGGTGAAATTTTCTTTTCCTTTGGAAACAGCTTCAATCAATAGACCTAAACCGCGGAAAAAATGGATATCCTTTTCAAAGGAGATGATTGCTTTGTTTCCAGACCTGTTTACCTTCAAGTCTCCGGCTGCTCTTTGAGCAGTAACTTCAAGTTCCCCTTCCCCTATCTCAAAGCCCAGCTCTGGGGCAAGGATGTTTATGCCACGAGTTAGCTTTGATAAATCTCCTTGGAAGCTTATCTTCACTACCAGCACCTCCAGTATTTTATTTGCCAGTCATTCTAATGGAAGCGTTGTTGTAGTACATTAGCAGGGTGACGTCTTCTTGCAGTATCTTATCGGGTATTCGCTTCGCTACTGCCACTATGGTTTGGTAATCCTGTTTGGACCAAGCATCTTTAAAACCTGCTCGCAGTGCTTCTGTGCGGAATTCTTTGAGCCTTCCTTTGCCTTCTTTGTAGGAGTTAAATTCTCTGAGCAAGGAACGTTCTCTCAGTCTGTCTAGGTCTATTTGTTTATTTGGGTCTGGTACATACCATTTACCTTCATCATCTTTTAAGAAGTTTTCCTCTAAAAGCTCCAAAAGCTCAGGCAATTTTTCGTGTTTTGATTTATGCAGCTCCTGGAGGAATTTAGGCTGGATCTCTTGGAAAGTCTGAGGTTGTTTTTCAAGTTGTAGCCTCAACCACTGGATGGCAGACTTCTCGTCGTTAACAAACAAGGACAATTGTCCTACTCCTTTTGCTGCAAGACGTTTTTGATCATACTCTGCTGCCTGTTTCGGCAAGAAATACATACCATCCCGCTCAACATATCGTTGTTTTAGACCAGCATAGAAATCTGCCGAACTAATAGGCACTGCTATGCCTCGTTCGATGTGAAAGGCCACCATTCTGTCGAAAAGTAGAAAGTTTTGACGTTCTGAGATTATTTCTATAATACCTTCAACCTCTACGACTGTAGGAAGTTTTTTCAAGTGGTTATTTACAAATTCCCAGACGCCTTCTTCAGTGCCTGCTTTCAGGGCAAAACTTTTCTCAAACTCCCTTGTTGGTTTGTATGCTGATATAATTAAATCCTGTTTAACAGCAGCGGTAGATGTTAATTGTTTAAAGGTTCCTTGTT
>LFTB01000007.1 GCA_001512905.1 Clostridia bacterium DTU084
AGCGAAACGAGGAAGATCAACACCAGCCGCAAACCTTTGCCTTGCCAGGTTGTGGGGGCGCTTCTCTGCGGGCCGCAGAGCGACAAACTGAAAAGCAGTATCCCTCAAGGTACGAAGCTGCTTGGGGTAGAGGTAAAAGGAAACGTTGCCTACGTTGATCTGAGCGAGGAATTTGCAGCCAACATTGTGGATAAAAGGCAGGCTGTTTTAGCATTATATTCTATTGTAAACACCCTCGCAGGCCTTGAAGGCATCGAAAAGGTGCAGATCCTCATCAATGGAGAGATCCGTCAAAACCTGTATGGTGATCTTGAGATTGGCCAGCCCCTTGGAGCTGATCGCAGCTTGATTGTCAGAGCGGGAGATTGAGAGGCGAGATGGAGAAGGCAATTGGCATTTACGACTCAGGTGTGGGAGGGCTTTCCGTTTTACGGGAATTGACAAAGCAGCTCCCACACCATAAATTTTTATATTATGCAGACACTGCACACATGCCCTATGGTGAGCGAAGCCAGCAGGAGATCATCACCTTTTCAAAACAAATCATCGACTTTTTAAGCAGACAGGGAGCGGCAATGATTGTGGTGGCCTGCAACACCTCTTCAGCCATCGCCCTTCCCACCCTTATATCCCGGGTTTCTGTGCCGCTGTTGGGGATGATCGAGCCTGCTGTATCTGCAGCCGGGGATTACAAATCCCTGGGCCTTCTGGCTACAGCGGCTACAGTAGCAAGTGGCGCTTATGCCAAGGCGGTGGCCAGGGCTGGTTCAGTGCAGAAAATATACAGCGTGGCTTGTCCGAAGCTTGTGCCCTTAGTTGAAAAGGGCATTTTTCATGGCCCTCAGGTGCGCAGTGCCCTCACAGAATACACAGCACCCCTCCTTGCTTTAGGTGTGGAATGCATAATTTTAGGCTGTACCCACTATCCTTTTCTTAAGGAGGAACTTACCGAAATCGCAGCAGGGAAAGCAGAGATTCTCGATCCTGCCCGAGAGGTTGCCAAAAGAGCAGCCCTCATGGCACAGAGTTTATTTCTGCCAGCAGAAGAAGGCTCGGTTTATTATTACACCAGCGGCAGTGCTCAAGGTTTTAAAGAGTTGGCCGGCAAGCTGCTGGGAACAGAGCCTCAGTCTGTATCTAGAGTCTTTTTGGGAGGAGAATAATGAAGGCTATTGACTTTCAAGGCCAGAAAATTGCAGTGGTGGGTCTGGGGATCAGCAATTTGGCTCTCATCGATTTTCTCGAGAGCCATGGTGCAGACAACATTATTGCCTGCGACCGCAAGCCGTGGGAGAAACTGGAGCCCAGCGTGCGGAAACTAGCGGAGCGCGGCATAAAACTGCAGCTGGCTGAGGAATACCTTAAAGGCCTTGATGAATGTGATCTAATCTTCCTCACCCCCGGCATGAGGCGGGATTGGCCGGAACTGGAGCAGGCCAAAGCCAAGGGGGTCAGGTTGAGCAGCGAAATTGCCCTCTTTATGAGCTTGTGTCCAGCCCCTATTGTGGGCATCACAGGCAGCAGCGGCAAGACAACCACCACAACTTTAGTGGGGAAGATTTTAGGACAGAACCGCAAGGTGTATGTAGGCGGCAATATCGGCCAGCCTCTCATCGGGCAGCTTGGGACAATCAAGGCAGATGAACTTGTGGTGCTGGAGCTGAGCAGCTTTCAGCTGCAGGATTTGAAGCAGAGCCCCCAAATCGCCTCAATCTTAAACATTACCCCCAACCACTTGGATCTACATAAATCGATGGCAGAGTACTGCGAGGCAAAAAACAACATCGTCCGCTTTCAATCCTCAGACAATTGGGCAGTTTTGAACAAAGACAATTCCCACAGTTGGAACGCCAGATTAAATGCCAAAGGAAAGGTTGTTCCTTTCAGCATCCAGGAAGAGCTAGACCAAGGCGCTTTTTTGCGCAGCGGTAGTTTAATCTGGCGCTTTGCAGGAGAAGAGGCACAGGTATGCAGTACCAGTGAGATGAAGCTTTTGGGCATTCACAATGTAAGCAACGCTTTGGCTGCCACTGCCCTCAGCTGTCTGGCAGGAGCTACAGTCTCAGCTGCCAGCTCCGTCCTCACCACTTTCACTGGGGTGGAGCACAGGCTGGAGCTGGTGCGGAGCATAGGCGGAGTAAAATACTACAACGACTCTATAGCCACCACTCCTGCCCGCACCCAGGCGGCTTTAGCTGCCCTGAAGGCACCTGTGCACCTTATTGCAGGGGGCTACGATAAAAACCTCCCCTTTGAGGAACTGGCACTTTTTATTTGCAAGGAAAGTTCTGTGAAGACTGTCTATACCATCGGCACTACAGCGGAGAAGATTGAGCGGGCCATCGCCCAGGTACCGGGGGAGAAGCCAAAAGTCCAGCGCTGTGAAAACATGCAGGATGCAGTGCTGAAAGCAGCAGCTGCGGCCAAGACAGGGGAGCTGGTCCTCCTTTCACCTGCTTGCGCCAGCTACGATATGTTCCCCAATTTCCAGGTGCGAGGACAGGTGTTTAAGGAACTGGTGGAGGGATTAGAAGCATGAGGGAAATACACCTTTCCAAGGTTACAGAAGAAGTAGCCAGGGCTTGCCTTCGGGCCTGCCACAGGCTGGGAGAGGGCATGAAAGAAGCTCTTGCCCATGCCCGCAGCCAGGAAGAGTCTCCATTGGGGCAGTGGGTTTTAGAGCAGCTGCTGGACAATGCCCAGCTGGCAGAGGCCGGTCCCCTTCCTCTCTGCCAGGATACAGGGATGGTGGTAGTGTTTGCCCAGATCGGTCAGGATGTCCACTTCACAGGTGGAAACTGGGAAGAGGCAGTGGCCGAAGGAGTACGCAAGGCTTATGTAGAAGGCAACCTGCGCAAAAGCGTAGTTTCTCACCCTCTGTGGCGGGAGAACAGCGGAGACAACACTCCCCCTGTGATCCACACCCGGATTGTCCCAGGCGATGAGGTAAAGCTGTGGATCATGCCTAAAGGTTTCGGCAGCGAAAACAAAAGCAGGCTTTTTATGCTCAATCCCACAGAAGGAGTCGAAGGGGTTAAAAGGGCAGTGGTGCAGACAGTGTCAGAAGCCGGCGGCAGTCCCTGTCCGCCTACAGTTGTAGGTATTGGGGTGGGGGGCACTATGGAACAGGCCTGCATCCTTGCCAAGTGGGCCCTGGCCCGGCCTGTAGGCCAAAAAGCACCAGATCCTAAGGTTGCCCAACTAGAGCAGGAAATCCTAGAGGAATTGAATAAGCTCGGAATCGGCCCTGCAGGGTTTGGGGGGCGGGTCACTTCCTTTGCCGTGCACATGGAAACATATCCCACTCACATTGCAGGTTTGCCTGTGGCAGTGAACTTGCTCTGCCACGCAGCAAGACACGAACAGGTGGTGCTGTAGATGAGAGAAGTAACCACACCTTTGGGGCCTGAGGTGGAAAGCTGGCAGGCAGGAGATCGGATCCTGCTCTCCGGCGTCATTTACACTGCAAGAGACGCTGCCCACCAGCGCATGGCCCAGGAGGGAATGCCCCTCCCCTGGCAGGGACAGGCAGTCTATTATGCCGGACCCAGCCCTGCACCTCCTGGAAGGCCAATCGGTTCAGTGGGCCCTACAACCAGCGGGAGAATGGACGCGTTCGCTCCCCTTCTTATGGCCCAGGGTTTGCGGGCCATGATCGGCAAAGGAGAGCGGGCGGACTCTGTAGTTGAGGCAATGCGGAAATACGGCTGCGTTTATCTGGCAGCCATCGGTGGGGCAGGGGCGCTCCTGGGCGAATGTGTCAAGGAAGCTGAAATTGCAGCTTACCCAGACCTGGGCCCTGAGGCCGTCTGGCGGCTTGTTGTGGAAAAGATGCCTCTGGTGGTAGCTATAGACTGCCAGGGGGGAAATCTCTATCAATCGGAACCTCCGAAATATAGAAAAGGGGGCGGCTGCTGATGCTGCGCTGTGATGGACGGGGTTTGAACCAGCTGAGGCCCGTAAAAATGACTCTAAACTTTATCCCGCATGCAGAAGGTTCTGTGCTGGTTGAAATGGGCAACACCAAGGTGATCTGCACAGCCACAGTGGAAGATAAGGTACCGCCCTTTCTCAGAGGCACAGGCCAAGGGTGGATTACCGCTGAATACGCAATGCTGCCACGAGCCACTGTGGAACGGACTCAGAGGGAAGCAAGCCGCGGCAAACAATCCGGACGGACCATGGAAATTCAGCGGCTCATCGGCAGGGCTTTGCGTTCTGTTGCGAATTTAGAAAAGTTAGGCGAGCGGACCATTTGGTTGGACTGCGATGTGATTCAGGCCGATGGCGGCACGAGAACCGCCTCCATTACCGGCGCCTATGTCGCCCTTGCTCAAGCCTCAGCATCGCTAGGTCTAGACATTCTCACAGACTCTTTAGCTGCTGTCAGTGTGGGCATTGTGGCTGGCAAATGCCTTTTAGACCTGTGTTACGAGGAAGACTCCCAGGCTGAGGTCGATATGAACGTAGTGATGACAGGTTCCGGCAGGTTTGTAGAGCTGCAGGGCACAGCTGAAGGCTCCCCCTTCTGCCGCGGGAAGCTGGACGAACTCCTTGCCCTGGCAGAAAAGGGAATTGGGGAGCTCATCGCTGTCCAAAACAAAGTTTTAGCAAGCGTTCTGCAGAAGGAGGATTCCGCCTGTGAAAATAATCTTGGCCAGCAACAATGAAGGAAAATTGCGGGAACTCAAGGCCCTCTGCGCTCGCGAACCTCAGCTGCGCAGCCTCCAGCTGCTTTCAGCCAGAGACGTTAACTTGCCTCAAGTGGTGGAAGATGCAGACACTTTCCAGGGAAATGCCGTAAAGAAGGCTCTGGCTGCAGCCAAGGCAACAGGATTGATTGCTTTAGCTGACGATTCGGGTTTGGAGGTGGATGCCCTGGGGGGCAGGCCTGGCGTCCACTCTGCCCGCTACGCAGCAGACGCTTCAGGCAAAAGCACAGATGAAGAAAACATTGCAAAACTCCTTCAGGAACTTGCAAATATCGCCGACAGAAAAGCTCGCTTCCGCTGTGTGGTTGCTATAGCAACACCTCAAGGGCAGGTCTGGACTGCAGAGGGCACTTGCGAAGGGGAAATCACCACCCAGCCCCTAGGCCAAGGAGGATTTGGCTACGATCCAATCTTTCTTGTAGCAGGTCTGGATAAAACCATGGCTGAGCTTGCAGAAGACGAGAAAAATCAGCTCAGCCACAGGGCCCGAGCCTTTGCCAAGGCTTTGCCAATTTTAAAAGAGCTTGTGAGAGCAAAGCAGCAGTTGGAAATGGATAGCGATACATAACGTAAAATATCAACTTGATATTGAACGTATCATCCATTGTTCATGATGTGAAAACGCAAGCCGTGTTTAATCGGAGCTTTTTCTGATTATCCTTATGTCCATTACTAAGTGAACAATTCGTTAAGATTTTTTTTTGTGTATTTTTGTTTAGTCGTAATAAAAAGCGTATTTTTCCATAGCATCCATAATTGCTTTTATGTTTTCGATTGGAACATTCGGATATAGGCCATACGTCATGATCAGCCCTCCCTGTGGTGTGGATAACTTTTCAACCTCTTCTTTGATGAGTTCGTCAATTTGTTTGGGCGTACCGAAGGGAGTAATTTTTTGCCGGTCAATATCGATGTCAATGCATATTTTCCCGCGATAACGATTGGATATCCAGTCAATACCGTTTACCAAATCCTGCAGATTAATGATTTGCACTCCACTGTCAATGAGGTCGTCTGCCAAGGCTTTTATATCTCCGTCAGAATGCATATGCACAATAATCCCTTTATCCAATGCAGGCTTCATCAGACGTTGGTAGCTAGGTTTAATATATTTTAAGAAATACGCTGGCGGAAGCATAGGCCCATATTGCATACCTAAATCCTCAGGATAACTGAACTGATCCACTCCAAAGCTTAAATACCGTTCTACAATAAATGCATTAAACTCCTCTACCATATCAATCAGTTCCCAAAGCTTTCCTTCTTCATTCGCCATATCCATTAATAGATTCTCATAGCCTCTTAAATCACAAAGCTGCAGAAAAGTATGGCCATGTCTTAGCTCACCCCCCACATAATCACCCTTTTCCTTCGCGGCTTTTATGTCCTTTTCCACCTCTTCCCAGTCGATTGGCCCGATGCCCATACAGGTTCTAGGGTCAGGAGGCTGATAAGTTTTGAAGGCTTCCCAATCTTTTAGAGGATGTTCGGTTACCGTGCCTGTTATTCCGTTTTCGGTGGTTGTCCAAACACAGCCAAAGTCGTCGGTGTACGGCTCTCCCGCTCTAGCTACCAAGCGATAATTGGGAATATATTTGCCTTTAGGACGAACAAAATCCGGGAACAGCAATTTGTGTTCTTCCATTAAATCAAATAACTGATCTTGTGGATAATGATGCCAGCAGGAATCATTGATACAAAAAAACATCGGAATATAATCCGGTTTTTCAAACCGAACTGCTTTTACATAATTACTGTCCATTTTTTCTGCAACACCTCCCATACTTATATAAATTTTATACCATAATTTAACCAATATTGCGTTTATAAAAGCAATATGATACTATTATATACATTAATATGATTAAGGGAGTGTTGTTATGAAACGAAAGCAGCTTTTTTTAGAGCAATATGAAATTCACAATGTAAAAGTACTAGGTTATGTGGATTTTGATTATGCCGCCGTTCCTTTGGAGATGCATACACATCCAGATGCCATGGAATTTTGTTATATGATCAGAGGCCAACAGTCTTATGTGGTGCAAAATCAGACCTATATACTAAAAGGTTCGGAAATATTTTTGACATATCCCAACGAGGAACATTGCAGCGGTACCATGTTTCAGGAAAAGAGCCGTTTGTACTATATCATTGTGGATACAGTTAATAACAGGGAAAATTTTCTAGGATTCCAAAACTATGAGGCGGCTCCTCTGGCAGAAAAATTGCAGAATATCCCAAACAGGCACTTTCGAGGAAGTCCTAAAATCAGGTTGCTGTTAGAAGATATTTTTAAAACTGTGAGCCGGCCGTCACCCTTAACGAATGTGCTGTTGAGGGCGTTGGTTTTACAACTTCTTTATGAAACGCTCATGTGCAGTTTCAATATAGATTTCGAAATCACACCAGACATATCTAAAACTGTCCGCTACATTTCAGAAAATATCGAGAAAGCATTGCCGCTGGAACTTGTGGCTCGCATATCCGGATTATCGCTGCCGAGATTCAAGCAAAAGTTTCGTCAACAATTAGGAGTCCCGCCAGGAGAATATATCATGCGCAAGAAAATAAGCCGAGCACAGGAATTACTGGGAGAAGAAATATCTATTACGGATATTGCACATCAACTAAATTTTTCTTCTAGTCAGCATTTATCAGTTGCATTTAAAAAATACTGTGGCGTTACGCCGAGGGAATATAGACGAAAAATTTTCCAAGAATGATATGTACTGTGCATGCGTGTTCGGTTAAGGTATCTCTCGACCTTTCTGTTATCTGTACTAGTAGAAAAAGCCT
>LFTB01000035.1 GCA_001512905.1 Clostridia bacterium DTU084
GGGGAGGAAGGAGGCAGCATCGTCCGCTCTGAAGCGGAAGCTCCAGAGGTGGACGGAGCGATCTTCCTGAAAGAAAAGCTGCCAGCTGGCCACTTTGCAACTGCCAGGATCACTGAAGCGTACGACTACGATCTTGCAGCGCACCTGGTTTAGGTTTTCCCGACAGGGATTAATCAATAAATGACGTATCAAGGAGGAGTTTATTGTGACAAGAGAAGAGTTAACGGCGAAAATTGAAGAAATTCTGGAACAAACGCCAATTACAGACATTCACACCCATCTGTATACCAATGATTTCGGCGGACTGCTCCTTTGGGGGATTGACGAGCTTCTCACCTACCACTACCTCGTGGCTGAAACCCTGCGAGTTGTGGATCTGGAGCCTGCAGCCTTCTGGAAGCTGGACAAAACCCAGCAGGCAGACCTGGTCTGGAAGACCCTCTTTGTTGACCGCTCCCCTATCAGCGAAGCCTGCCGAGGTGTGCTCACCTGCCTTGCCAAACTGGGTCTGGATGTGGAAAGCAGAGACCTTCAAGGGTACCGGGAATATTTCGCCAGCCTCACACCAGAACAGTACATAGACAAAGTACTGGAACTGTCGAATGTGGAAACAGTTGTGATGACCAACGATCCCTTTGATCCGGCAGAGCGCAGCATCTGGGAACAGGGTGGGGCAACTGACCCCCGCTTCCGGGCAGTCCTGCGGCTGGATCCTCTCCTCGTGACTACCCCCCAGGGCATTTCCATCCTGCGGGAGCTTGGGTACAATGTAGAAGCCGGTTTGAGCAAAGAAACCCTCTCTGAGGTGCGGCGCTTCCTCAACGATTGGCTGGACAAGATGGGTGCTCTCTATATGGCTGTTTCCCTGCCGCCATCTTTCGCTTTTCCTGCAAACAACCTGCAGGCCCGTTTAATCGAACACTGCGTGCTGCCTGTGAGCAGGGAGCGGAACGTTCCCTTTGCCATGATGATCGGTGTGAAAAAGCTGGTGAACCCAGAGCTGATTTTAGCAGGCGACAGCGTGGGCAAGAGCTGCATTGAGGCTGTGGAATACCTCTGCGCTAACTATCCGGAGAACAAGTTCCTGGTGACCATGCTTGCCAGGGAAAACCAGCATGAGTTGGCAGTTGCTGCCAGAAAGTACAAAAACTTGATGCTCTTCGGCTGCTGGTGGTTTTTGAACAACCCCAGCCTCATCGAAGAGATGACCCGGATGCGGACAGAGCTTTTGGGCCTCAGCTACCTGCCTCAGCATTCCGATGCCAGGGTCTTGGATCAGCTCATCTACAAATGGGCCCATTCCCGGGAGATCATCGGAAAAGTGCTGGTAGACAAATACAGCGATCTTGGGCGCACAGGCTGGAAGGTAACAGAAGCAGAGCTCAAGCGGGATATAGAGGCCCTACTGGGCGGAAACTTCTGGCGGTTTTTGGAAATGTAAAAGAGAAGAGGGCGGCTTTGGCTAGCCCTCTTTTTTTGACATTTTTCTAGATTGCTGTCCTGGAGAAAATGGTGTACAATGATTTTAAAGACAAGTTCCCGCAAGGAGGGCATGTATGCAGTTAAGGTTCACAACAGTTTTTCTGCTCGTTTCTATTTTGTTCTGCAGGACAGCAGCTGGCGAAGGCTGCTCGGTGCCTGCAAAGGAAGAGCTGGCCAGGTTCGAGACCAGGGCTAGCTGCCAAGTTGCCCAAGATGAGGTTAGCTTTGATTTCTCGCTGTACAATCACCACTACGAGTCCCAAAACCTGATCTTCGGCTCAGGCCAGCAGTTCGAGCTGACTATTACTGACGAAAACGGCGAAGAAGTCTGGCGCTATTCAGACGGCAAGTTCTTCACCCTAGCTTTGGTCATGAAGACCATAGACCCAGGAGGGAAGCTGAACTGGAAAACCAGCTGGGATCTCACTGACAAAAAGGGGGAAAAAGTGCCCGGAGGCAAATACAAAGCCCAGATCTGGATCCTGGCCAGATGCAAGGGCAGCCGCCAGGTGGAAGAGCAGTTTTCAGCAGAACTTTCCTTTACCGTTCCCATTCGCCCGGCTGTGGCAGAGGAGATCATCTCTGAAACTGCAGAGGAGGTTCTCTGTGCTCTCAGAAACAAAGATCTGGCCAGCTTCATCGAACATGTGCACCCCCTTAAAGGGGTGCGGTTCACTCCCTACACCTACGTTTCCCTGGCAGACGATTTGGTCCTGAACAAGGAGGAACTAAGCACCTTTTTCGCAGACCAAGCTATTTACAGCTGGGGAGATTATGATGGCACAGGAGAACCGATCCTCCTGACCAAAGCAGAATACTACCAGCAATTTGTCTACCCTGTAGACTATCTGCACGCTCCACAGATAGGCTATAACCAAGTCCTCAGCTTCGGCAACATGCTGGAGAACCAATTCCAAGTCTACGACAACCCCATTGTGGTGGAGTATTATTTTCCCGGCTTCGAGCCTCAATACGAAGGCATGGACTGGCGGAGCCTGCGGCTGGTTTTCGAAGCATACGAAGACAGCTGGAAGTTGGTTGGGATCATCAGCAATCAGTGGACCATCTAGCGCGGGAGAACAATAGCGAAGCGAGCCTATAAAGAAGCGAGGGCAACTGCAAAAGTGCAGTTACCCTTGTTTTTGTTGGTCTAGAACAGTGCTTTCCGCTGGTTCAGCGTGCCAAAGCCCGACCTTGCTGCATTTTCGCTCCACCGCCAGAGAAGGAAGGTGAGGGCGAAAACTGCCAAGGAAGTGCTCCAAAAGATGGCGCCCAGTCCCCAGCGGTCTGCAGTTGCCCCTGCAAACAGGGGAGCGATAAGGCCTGCTATGTTGATCACAGCCTGCTGGATTCCATAAGCCCGTCCCCGAAAGCCTTCGTCAACGTCCCTGGCAATAATAGAGGCAGCACTTGGCGTGACAGCAGCAAGGAAGATTCCGTAGATGAGGAAGAGAAGGGCAAATTTCCCGATGGAGCCTGCGAAAGCAGAAAGGAGCAGAAACAGGGAAGCGCCAGCCAGGCCCAAAACAGCAATTCTGCTGTAAGACTTGCGCTCTCCCAATCTGTTCCAGGGGTATGCGGAAAGCACAAAGGCAAGGCCTGGCAGGGAATAAATCATTCCAGCCAGCCAAGGTGATCCTTGAGGGCTTAAGCTCTGAAGGTATACTGTGAGGAATGGCTGGACTGCCACTGAAAGGGCAGTCCCTAAAAAGACGAGGCCCAAGGCAAGCAAAAGAGGAGGCTGTTTTGCTGTCAGCCGGATGTCCTCCAGCAGACTTGTATCTTCATTCTCTTGCGGCTTTTTCCTTTCCTCAACGAGGAAAATAACCAAGAGGGTGGAAAAGAGGACAGAAAAGCCAGAAAGGCGCATGGCTGTGCGGTAGCCGAAGGATGCAGCAAGCAGCCCTCCGATGGCAGGACCTGAAATTGTGCCAGCAGCGTTGGTGGTTTGCGCTACAGACACCGCCCTGCCTGCCAGTCTCCCGGGGGTGTTCGTGGCGATGAGGGCGATTGCCCCTGGTGCAAAACCAGTAAGGGCGCCGTTGAGGAAGCGCATCAGGGCAAGCTGCCAGGGGGCTTGGCAGAGACTCATCCCGAAATAGACGCAGGAGAGGCAGAGCCCCGCCCGGATCACCATCAGCTTGCGGCCTTTCCGATCAGCGAGTTTTCCCCAGATGGGCTGCATTATAATGCCTGAGGCATAATGGAGGGCGAAAACAATCCCGGACCAAGCAGCGAGCCTGGGTCCCGCTCCAAGCTCCTGCAGGAATTGAGGCAGAAAGGGAATCACCTGGTTCCAGCTGCTGGCAGCGAGAAAGTTGGTCAGGGAAAGGACAATCAAGTTTTTCTGATAATATTTCATCTCTTCTCCCACCAAACATTGTAAATGAGTACAAATTGAGTATACCAAAACTACAAGCTTCTGCAACCCCTCTAATTGTGAAAAGGCCGTTTATAATGAATAAAGCCCCTCGCTTTCCAGCAAGAGGCTTTTCGGGTCAGCGCTCACTGTTAGCTTGCGGGGTGCGCTCCCGCCACAGCAGGGACAGACTCCACAGGCCTGCCAACCCCACCAAGGTGTAGATAATTCTGCTCAGGGTGCTGCCTGTACCGAAGATGGCAGCAACCAGGTCAAAGCCAAAAAGACCAATTAAGCCCCAGTTCAACGCGCCGATGATCACCAGAATCAGAGCCAATCTGTCCATTTTTTCACCTCCTGAACATAGTTTTGCCAGCAAAAGGTATTTTATGCATATTAAGAAAAGCTCGGGCAGCTGCCCGAGCCGGAGGCTATTGTCTTATTGTCGGCCGCAGACGGTCAGCCAGTCCCAAGATTACGTGGGCCAGTCCAAACCCCAAGATCCCGGCACCGGTTTTCTTCGGAAGCATCCGCCATCCCAGTGCAGAAACAACTGCGCCAGTACCAGCTACAATCCAACTGGTTTTCACAGACAACACCTCCGGTGCTTATTCTGCCCAAAGGCGGCGATCTTATAGCTTTCAGCTCAACATTTTTGCTTGGGCAAGGAGGAGTTGAATGCTGAATTGGCGAAGAGAATTTGAGAAAAGGTTTTTGAAAAGAGGCTGGGCGATGAGCGGCAAATTTAAATTTACCCTCTTGTTCTTATTGCTCTCAACCGTGGCTTTCTCCCATAGCAATCAGTGGATTCAAATCCAGTCCCGGCTAACAGGTGAGGAATTGAAAGCCTCAGTGGTGCTTCCTCCTGGCTATGAGGAAGACGCAAGGCGCTATCCTGTCTTATATTTTCTTCACGGCTGGGAATCAAGCCCTTTTAATTTGCAGCTGCTCCTCGATTGGGGTGAGTTGCTGGCTGAGCTGTGTGCCCAGGGAAAGGCTAGCCCCTTTATAATAGTGATTCCAGAATCCGGCGATGCAGGTAGAAGCTGGTATTCTGATTACACAGACGGGCGCGCATACGAAGGCTATCTCATCAAAGAGCTGATTCCCTTTATAGACCGCAACTTCCGCACCATCCCCACGCCAAAAGGGAGAGGCATAGCAGGCTTTTCCATGGGCGGTTTCGGTGCTTTCAAGCTCATTGCCAAGTATCCTCATCTTTTCGGTTCTGCAAGCTCCGTTTCTGGGATCTTGAGCCTTGAAACCCTGACCTTTGGCTGGAAGCTTACCCCTCTGCGCCTTTTCAGCAATACTTTCCGTCACCTCAGTGAAGAAGTCTTCGGCCTCACAGTTGAGGACTGGCAGCGGAACGATCCCAAAACCCTCCTGGTTAGGCTTGCGGAAAACCTACCGCAAGTTTATGCCCAACGTTCCTTTTTCGTCGTTGTGGGCAACAAAGACGAATTTTTCTGTCACAAGCACGCCGAAGAACTTGTGGCCTTTTTTTCTGAAACTGGTGCAGATTATGTTTACCTGAAGGTGCCTGGCGGCAGGCATAACTTTTTCTTCCTGCGCTCTTGTCTGGACGAAGTCTTTCAGTTCCACAGCGAAAAATTCACAGCAATTTCCCCTATGTTGGAAGAGGCATCGTAAAAAAATTTGAGGTGATGAAATAGAAAGCATCCCCATCTTGAAAGGCCAACTCGAGAACAGATTTCCAGCTATTGCAAAAAAGATCCTCTCAGCTCCAAAAGGCTTATCTAGACATGCACAGCCTAATCCTTGAAAACTTTCCTGAGGTAAATTTCTCAATTGACTGCGTGGATGGCCAAATGGGCTACGGCTCAGGGCAGTACGGGTACGATGGCTGGGGGTGGCGGCTCATTCAGCTCACACCAGATGAGTGACGCTGGTTTTCATGCGCGGCCTGGATCTGGGACTCCTTGAGGTTACAGGCAGGAACCTCCGCCACGAGAAGGTGCATTCACCTGAACAGGTAGAGGAGAAGCGAAGTGCGCTGAAGGAATTGCTCCTGGCAGCTGTAGAGCTCAACAGGTGAGGCTTTTTAGGAAACAGAATGGAAAACAGTCCGCTGTTGTTTTTAACAGGGCGGCTGTGGTTGACTTNNTGGGAGCAGTGGAGCCGTTTTTACTGCAACTATAGTGCAATTGTCTGTAAGGCTAGCCTTTGAAAAAGACCGAGATACTCTCAGGCTCGCCAGTGGAGTTAAATCACGGAAACCAATCATCTATGTATGGGTCAAGCCTGTCGACAACTTGGCTAAATTTTTTTAAGTATGGAGGCATACCCCTTACAAAGCCTTGGTTTTACGTGCTTGAAAAATAGGAGAGCTCTGCCGCAAAGGGTTCGAAATGTAAGTTATTTTGAATTAACGCTTTCTGGTTTTGGACTATACTAGATATCCATGCCGAGCGCAGCACCATCAGTGGATGAAAACAAACATTTCTGTCGATATTAGCAATGAGGTCGTAACTGGAAAAGTACATATGTACCTGGTAAATGCTGACAAAAAACTACAGATCTGGATTGGATGCCTGATGCCTTTTCAGCGGACAAATCCCTTAACCTGTATTGACAATGTAAGCTTAAACGATTACAATGTAAGTAAAGGAGGGGATAATAATGGCAACTACAAGTGTAACAATTCGTATGGACGAAAATCTTAAAAGACAGGTAGAAGTGCTTTTTGAAGATATGGGACTGAACATGACAACTGCAATTACACTTTTTGCTAAAGCAGTTGTAAAACAAGGTAAGATACCATTTGAGATTACAGCCGATCCATTTTGGAATGAAATAAATCAGGCGCGGCTTGCCAAGTCTATCGCTAAGCTTGAAGCCGGAAAGGGAAAACCCCACGAGCTTTTAGAGGTGGACGATGATTAAGATCTGGACAGATGAAGCGTGGGAAGACTATCTTTATTGGCAGCAGCAGGATAAAAAGACTTTAAAACGAATAAATCTATTGATTAAAGATATTGAACGTAATGGTCATGAGGGGATTGGAAAGCCGGAACAGTTAAGGGGAAACCTTGCTGGATATTGGAGCCGTCGAATTGATGCAGCAAACAGGCTAGTATATCGTATTAAGGAAGGTAAAATTGAAATAGTTCAATGTCGAACCCATTATGGCGATAAGTGATAAGGGCAGGCGCATGGTGAAAGCTATGCGCCTTATTTAGTGGTGCACCCGGCATTCGCTTCTGGCAGATACGCCATGGAGATAAACTTCAACATGGCAGCCTGTGCAGTGATATACGGCTGTACTGTCAGAAGTCAGCAGGTTTCGGAAGGTTGCTGTACTTTAAGAAAACAGAAAACCTCATATGAGGGCTGGCCTGCAGAGAATAGGGTGGAGCCAGACAGTATACAGGGAATGCCGAGCGTATCTGCGGCGTCCAAGAACGGAAGAGATGACGGCAAGGGGTA
>LFTB01000067.1 GCA_001512905.1 Clostridia bacterium DTU084
AGCTTAAATTCCCCCATCTGTCATCACCCAAGCATATTTTAACCTAATTAGTTGCCTGATTCAAGTTATTGAGAAATTAAGTTCATTGAAGCTGCAAAAAGCCATCTTTTCAAGCACCGCCCCTTCTTGACTTCACTTTCTCACGGTGCTAACATTAAATCCTAAAATCCCGGTAAATTTTATACCTACAACGGTTCTGCTAACCCAAATGCTTTATATATTACCTTTTGTTCCTTTGTTAACGGATATAAAATTCGATTTCCATTAACTGTCTGGACCCTCAGCTTTTCAAGCGTCTTTATCAACTTTTTCATCGTCACCTTTTTATATAGACCTTTAGCAAGCATCACTTTATGAATATGTGCCATTAGTATTAGTGCGATAAAGCCAACAAACACTTTATTTTGCATACTATTGTCATTATGTACCCGCAATCTCCCTAAATCAAGGCAATTCTTCAGTCGCATAAATCCTTTTTCAATAACATCTTTAAGCCGATATATTGCAAGCGCTTCCTCTGCATCTGAAATATGATTGCTGATAAGTACTAACCAACCGATGTTTGAAAGCTTTTCTTTAACAACATCGTCTCTTATGGTGATACTATAACCGGAAGCCCTTTTCTTCGATTTCCTAATGATAAGGTACTTTTGAAAATCTGATGCATATTTTGGATTGTTCGGGTCCTTTTCTGCTTCCTGAACCAACTTTGTTATGTGACCATATAATTCTTCTTGGGCTTTTACTGCCTCTGTTACATTATAATAAATATGTGTGTATATCCGATGGTCGGTATTCCAGGAGCGTTTTTTCGAAATCCCGCGAAAAATATCTTCCCCGATTACTATTGTATTTTCGATGCGGTCAATATCTTTGCGCTCACTTTCTACTTGTCTTTTGGCAAAGCTATGGGTGAATGGCATAGCGATAACGAATTTAATTCCTTGTGGATCAGACAGCATTGCGTTTATATTTTTAGTACTACAAAAGCCTTTATCCAAAACAAGCATCAAGTTTCCCTGATAAACATTAGATGTCTGTGCTAAAGTGGTTTTAAGTGTGCAAACATCTTTCAGGCTACCACTATAAATAGATTGAAAAACTGGCAGCTTCGATTTTTCGCCGAAAAGCATGCACAGATTGATTTGAGGAAGATTTTCACCATCTCTGTTATAGCCCCATTCTACATCACCAATAAATTGTGAATAGGATGAAATCGAGGTGATATCAAGAGCAAGATATTCCTGTTCGCTTCGATAAACTCCCCACTTTTCAAAAAACTTTTGACGTTCTTCTAATGTTACGGAACTCATTAGCTCACTAATTCGCTGTGAAGACATGGACCCAACTGAAAAGCTTTCAGTCTTGGCAATCCAGTCTTCACAATACATTGCCGGCTCCCCAGAGGCGACTAAATAGCTGGCTAGATTGAAAATGAATTGCCATGTGTTTGGGAAGACATCTTCTAAGATATTTAGGAGACCAATTTCTTTTGCTATGTTCTCGAACAAATAAAATGAGCCAAACTCTTTAATTGTTGATTTCCTAATATCTTCAATCGAAAATGATTGCTGTATCTGTGGAACATCGACAGGTGTTCCTAATTTGGCCATACGCTCCAGATACTCAGGCTTATAAACCGGCAAACCTGTCTGTGGATCTATTTTACCGATTATGGTTCGTTTATTACGAGGCTTGCCTTCTTCATTCCGATATGATGTAGATTCGTAGAGGTAGATGTACTTACCAACTCTCTGTCTGATGATCGAACTCATTTAGGCGCCTCCCTTTTGTAGGTATAATTAATTATACCTACAAAAGGGAGAAATAGTCAATTGCAGAATCCAGAAAAACGAACCATAGATTTAACCTAATCGTTATAAAATAGCGATTTCAGAGACAAACAATTAGCTTTACCGCCATAAATTAATGCCATTCAATAGCCGTAGGTATAAAAAAGACCGGGAGTCTAGGATTCAAGTTTGTAACAGCTTTTAAGCTCTTTAAAAAGCATCTCAATTGTCCAGCGCACCCGA
>LFTB01000142.1 GCA_001512905.1 Clostridia bacterium DTU084
CGGCAACGGCGCAACCTCCACAGGCATTCCGCCCTGGCTTATGGACTTGGCAGCAGCCACTCCCACAGCCACGCTCATCCGTCCAGCAACAGGATGGGCCAGAGGCTCTTTGCCGTCCACGATCATATCGATGAAATCCTTGCAGATAACAGGGTCTGCGCCGCCATGGGTGCCCTCTGCAGGTTTCACCTCGTACACCCGGTCAGCGAGGCTTTTGAAGCCGAAGCGGTTTCTGGTTTTCACCCACACTTTGCCCTCTGGCTCTGAATTTTCCACCCGGCCTTCAGTGCCGATGAAGACGTAATTGCGGTGGTAGTCAGGGGTGAAATGGCACTGGAGATAAGAAGCCTTAATGCCGCCGTCCAGCTCCATAATCACCACGTTGTTGTCTTCAATGTCCACCTCCTGCCGGAAAGCACACTGCAGAAGCCTTCGTCCCACATCAGGACAGGTGTCTTTTTCCGGACACTCAGGACAGGTGAGGTCATTGGGCTTATCGCCGCCGTAGTAGTCCAGACCGCCGAAGGCTGACACCCGCTTGCCGTACTGCCCTGTGATCCAGTGGATGATGTCCAGATCGTGTGAACCTTTCTGCAGCAGGAGAGAGGTGCAGTTTTTCTTGGTGGCATGCCAATCGTGGAAGTAGAATTCGCCACCCATGCCCACGAAGTGTCGGACCCAGACAGCCTTGATCTCGCCGATTACGCCGCTGTCTACGATTTCTTTCATGGTCCGGAACATGTTCATATAACGCATGTTAAAGCCAACCATCAGCTTTCTCCCGGACTTTTTCCAGGCAGAAAGGATGTTGTCGCAGCCTTCCACAGTGATGGCAAGGGGCTTTTCACAAAAGACGTCCTTCCCGGCTAAAAGAGCTGCAGTTGCCTGCTCTTCGTGGGCGAAGTCAGGAGAGGTAACAGCCACAGCGTCTATGTCGCCTCGCTCAAGCATTTCCCTGTAGTCTGCGTATACTGCGGCTTTGGGGTGATCTTTTTGAAAAATCCCTCTGCTTTTTTCGCTGGGATCTGCTCCTGCCACAATCTCCACCCGAGGATCTTCAGCCCAATACCTGGCAATACCTCCGCGGCCAGTTACGCCTATAATGCCTAATCTGACTTTTTCCACATCAATTCACTCCTTACAGGCATCCTCTTCTCTCCATAATTTCGCTTGTCTTGAGAAAAGTCCTGCCTGCAAAAGAGGGAATGTAGCAAAAAATTAAAAGCGTATTTCAACTCCAGGCTGCAAGCGGGGATCCAGGTATGCTTGAGGGTCTGTGCAAATGAGCCTTCTAATTCTCCCCCAGCCAGGTTTTACCTCTTCCACTTCCACTCCGATCCCGTCGACGGTGATGATCTTGGTTGCCGCCTCATCTTCCGGAAAAATTTCCTCCAAAGGCAGAATAGTGTACAGCATTATTGAAGCACCTCGCTGCCTTCTTCCCTTTGCCTGATGAGCTCCTGCAGTTTGGCCAGTGCCTGGCCCATTCCTCCAACCTCGTCGATGATTCCCTCTGCAACTGCCTCTTTGCCTATTAACACAGTGCCCACATCCCGTACCAGCTCGCCAGTTCTGAACATCAGCTCCCTGAAGCGATCTTCAGTAATTCGGGAGTTGGCTGCTACAAATTTGGTAATCCGCTCCTGCATTTTCTCGAGATACTCATAGGTTTGAGGGACGCTGATCACCATTCCTGTGAGGCGAATAGGGTGGATGGTCATGGTGGCGGTCTCTGCCACAAAGGAGTAGTCAGTGGAGCAAGCAATGGGGACGCCGATGGAGTGGCCTCCGCCCAAAACCAGGGATACTGTAGGCTTGGGCAGGGTTTTGATCATTTCCGCTATGGCAAGGCCTGCCTCTATATCTCCACCTACTGTATTTAAAATGACCAAAAGGCCCTTGATGGTTTTGCTTTGGGCGATGGCAACAAGCTGCGGAATAAGATGTTCATATTTGGTTGTTTTGTTTTTCGGGGGGAGGATGATGTGTCCTTCAATCTGGCCTACAATGCTCATGCAGTGGAAGTTCATGTCTTGATCCTGAGCAGGCATGGGCATTTGCCCAAGCTGCATGATGGTTTCAAGTGGCTTATCCTTCACCTCGCCTCCAGGGGCCGGCTGCTGGGAAAACAGCGGTGGAAAAAACGAAGACATAGCAAACCTCCTAGTTGTGGTGGTTAAAGCTATTTTCTCACAGCCCCTGCTGGCTAATTCCGGTATTTGTTGCCAAGTCACTCGATGCCCATTTTCTGGGCGTAAACAGCAGCTTGGGTGCGGTCTGAAAGGCCTAGTTTATGCAGAATGCTGCTGACGTGATTTTTTACTGTTAAGGGACTGATAATCAAATCCTCTGCGATTTCTGCATTTGTCTTGCCGCGGGTAATCAAAGTGAGGATCTCACGTTCCCGCTCGGTGAGAGAATCCAAACCGTCTTTTCTGCTTATTTCCTCTTTTTTGTTCAGTAGCTGCGAAACTTCAGCCAATAGATCGTCCAAAAGCCGGGGCGGCAGATATGCCCCTCCTTCAGCCACGATCCGGATGGCTTGAATTATCTGTTTGGGATTGAGATCTTTCAGGAGAAATGATTTCACCCCTGCCCGGATGGCTTCCATCAGATAGCCCAGCTCTTCGTGCATGGTCAGGGCGATGACCTTAACCTCTGGGTAAGACTTGGTCACCTCTTCGATGGCAGCGATACCGCCCATTTGGGGCATGCTCAAATCCATGACCACGATTTGCGGTTTTTCTTTTGCTACCAGCTCCAAAGCCTCCTCTGCAGTAGAGGCTTCCCCCACAATCTTCAGATCTTTCTCAAGTTCCACGAACTTCCGCAAGCCCTCCCGCACCAAAGCGTGATCGTCGGCAATGATTAATGTAATCGGCATGCTGCCAAAAGCCTCCTTACTCTGCAAGCATTACCTCCACCATGGTTCCTTGGTGGGGTTTTGTCTTGATAGACAGCTCCGCTCCAATCAGCTCTGCCCTCTCCCGCATGATGAGAAGGCCGTGCTGTCCGTCAGCTGTTTTCTGGGCTATGTCAAAGCCACAGCCGTAATCGATGATCTGCACCCGAAGGCGGTTACGCAAAAACTCCATTTTCACGATCGCACTATTAACTTCGGCATGCTTGAGTACATTGTTAAGTGCTTCTTGGATAATGCGGTAGATAGCGACTTCCTTGCTGCCTTCCAAACGCCTTTCCTCCCCATGGACAACAAATTCCACATGGAAACTATTGTCCTTGCGGAGGCGTTCGAACATCCTAGAAAGGGCAGGGACCAAACCCAAATCATCCAAGGCCAGAGGCCGGAGATTGAAAATCATTTTCCGCAGTTCCCCTGCGGCGTCCTTGGCCATATGCTCCAGCTGGCTCAGTTCTCCTTTTAACTCCTCAGGCGCCAGCTCCAGAAGGCGCTGGCAGAGCTCTGTGCGCATGGCTATGCTGGCCAGGTTCTGCACTGGCCCATCGTGAAGGTCCCGGGCAATCCGGAGCCGTTCTTCCTCTTGGGCTAAAATGATCTTGGCGCTGAATTCGTGCCAGTCATCTTGCCTGCGCAGCTTTTTGTCTATTTCCCTCCAGCTGCCTGAAAGCATTTTCATTGCCATATCCATCTGCGTCAGGAGCTCCTCAGAACGGTCAACCAGCCGCTTTATGGTGAGGATGTTTCTTTCCGTTGCGTCACGGCTCTTTCTCAGCTCTGCTTCCCTCTGCCGCAGAAGCAACAGCTCCAGCTGGAAAGAATTTGCTTCTTCATAGGCTCTTTTGATTTGTTCTTCACTGTATTTGTTGAACTCGCGGCTGACCTGGGCCAAGTAGTTGCGGGCAGCACGGGCTTTTTTTTCAGCCCGATCCACTTCAAGCCTGGTCTTATTTGCCAGCTGTCGGAGTTCCTCTAGCTGCTTTCCCAAGCGCTGCAGTTCTGTGGAAGCCTCCTCAGCCAAGCTGAAAATGTCCTCTTTACTTTTGCTGACTGCTGAGATGGCCTGGTCCACAATTTTGTTGAGAGTTTGAAGATCTAGCTCAGGCACATGTTGCGCCCCTTTCCAAGTGTGATATAATAGCAACATAGAGGATAATAAGGAGGAAATGCCTTGCTTCCAGTACTCAGCGTTCTGATCCCAACCTACAACCGCCGGGAAATTGTAGCCCGCTGCCTGAAGTCCCTCGCAGAGCAGACGCTGCCGCCTGAGCAGTATGAAGTGATCGTCATCGATGACGGCTCCACAGACGGCACAGACGAGATGCTCGCAAGTTTGGACTATCCCGCCTCCCTCCGCTGGAAAAAAATTCCCCACATGGGCCCTTCAGGTGCCAGGAACAGAGGCTTGGAGATGGCAAAAGGTGAGATCGTGGTCTTTGTGGACAGCGATCTGATTGTGGTGCCGGAATTTCTCGAAGCCCATCTTGAAGCCCACAGAGAAAACCCGCAAAAGAAACTGGTTGTGCACGGGCCTGTGATTCACACCACAAATTTGGAAAATCCCGAAACAAAACAAAAGCTCACCGATTTTTCCCGGGCTTTTTTCGCTACCGGAAACGCTTCCGTTGCTTTGGCTGAGTTGAAGGCAGCAGGTATGTTCGATGAAGAGTTTGACGAATACGGCTGGGAAGATTTGGAATTTGGCCGCAGGTTGAAAAAGCGGGGTCTGGTGGCAGTGCGGCAGCCGAAAGCGGTAGGCTATCATTACAAACATAAAGTGAAGCTTGCCCATTTCCGCGCCTTATGGCAGCGGGAGCGAGAGCGAGGGCACATGGCACTTGTCTACTACCGCAAACACCCTGAGCTGGAAGTGAAGCTTTCCACAATGTTGGCCTGGCCCTTCTTTCTCCTTGACCGCCTGCTGAGCCTAGGCGGCTGGCCCCATTGGCCAGCCGCCCAGCGCTTTTTGCGTTTCTTGGAAGAAAAGAAGCTCGAGGGACTCTTCAAGTTCTTCTTTTACCTTGCCCTCAACCATGCCTACTTCGACGGGATGCGCGAGGCCATTCGGCTACAGAGAAGCTCTTAATGCCTCTGCCTTATCTGTTTTTTCCCAGGGCAGATCCAGATCTGTGCGCCCGAAATGGCCGTAGGCTGCAACTTGTTGGTAGATGGGCCGGCGCAAGTCCAGATCCCGGATAATTGCTGCCGGTCTGAGGTCGAAGTGTTCCTCCACCAGCTTCTCCAGCTGTCTGTCGCTGACGACGCCTGTGCCGAAGGTATCCACAGCGATCTGTACTGGTCTTGCCACACCAATGGCGTACGCCAGCTGCACCTCGCAGCGTTTTGCCAAGCCTGCAGCCACGATGTTTTTGGCCACATAGCGGGCTGCATAAGAGGCAGAGCGATCCACCTTTGTGGGATCCTTGCCTGAAAAGGCCCCGCCGCCGTGCCGTGCCATTCCGCCGTAGGTATCCACAATGATCTTGCGGCCGGTGAGGCCTGCGTCGCCTTGCGGACCTCCCACCACAAACCTGCCAGTGGGGTTTACCAGAAAACGGGTATCCTTGTCCACCATCTCTGACGGCAGAATGGGCCCTGCCACAACTTCCTTCAAATCAGCGAAAATCTGCTTTTCATCGACATCAGGGCTGTGTTGGGCGGAAATAATCACTGTGTTTATCCTCACAGGCTTGTCCCCATCATATTCAACAGTTACCTGGGTCTTGCCATCTGGCCTGAGATAAGGGAGGGTTCCGTCTTTCCTCACTTGGGCCAGGCGCCTTGCCAGCCTATGAGCCAGCGAAATCGGCATTGGCATCAGCTCCGGGGTTTCAATTGTAGCGTAGCCGAACATCAGGCCTTGATCCCCTGCTCCAAGCTCAGCCCGAGGATCTCCTTCCGCGCGGCTTTCCAAAGCTTGATTTACACCTTGGGCAATATCTGGCGACTGCTCGTCTATGGCGGTGATCACGCCGCAAGTCTCGCCATCAAAGCCATACTTGGCTCTAGTATAGCCAATTTCACAAATGGTGTCCCTGGCTATTTTGGGGATATCCACATATGTATCGCAGGTAATCTCCCCCATCACCAGCACAAGTCCCGTGGTTACTGCCACCTCACAGGCAACCCTCGCTTGAGGATCGTCCTTCAAGACGGCATCCAAAATTGCATCTGAGATTTGGTCGCAGACCTTATCTGGATGTCCTTCTGTCACTGATTCAGATGTGAACAACTTCCTTTTTCCCATCACCTTGTCCCCTTTCCTAAAGTAGAAAACCTCTTTCTTGCGAAAGAGGTTTGCGCTGCTGTTGCGCTCTCATCTTTCACAGGAATTGGCACCTTGGCCAGGCCAGGTTGCCGAGGTTTCATAGGGCCTGTCCCTCCACCTCTCTGGATAAGAGCCCATGGTTTAAATTGTTTTTTTCATGATAGCACTTTTAAAATGGCAAGTCAAGATTTGCCAAAAACACATGCCAAAAACACACCATCGCAAAACGGAGAGCGCACTTGTCAAACTGGTCTCAGGAGTCTGCAGGCTCAATTACAGGTGTTTCTTCACCTGCAGCTGCCATTCTCCCCTTCAAGATTGCAGCCAGCTCTTTTCTCACTTCTTTCAGCTCTGGCCTGCTTACCAAATTTTCCTGTTCGTGAGGGTCTGCTTTCAAATCATACAGGCAGTCTTCAACGTAAACGCTGCTGCGAGAATCTAGATTACCATCTTTTTCAGGGGCACGGACAGAATATTTCCACCTCTTGGTCCGGATGGCCCTTCCCACTTGCGTTTCGCTGATCTGTACAAAAACCTCCTCCGGCCAATCTGCAGCGCCGGCCAACAGCTCCTCGAGAGGACGCCCCTGCATATACTCTGGTTTTGTTAAGCCTGCACAATTGAGGATTGTGGGCGGCAGATCAATTAAGCTGACCAACTCCTGCACCACTTTGCCTCCCCTAAAACCTGGTCCATGGATGACTAAAGGAATGCGAATAGAAGCTTCATGACAGGATCGCTTATATTCCCTGTTTCGCGTCTGAAAGTGGCAGCCGTGATCGCTTGTGAAGAATAACACAGTATTGTCTGCATAGCGCAACTCTTCCAGGGCAACGATGATCCTGCCCAGATTGTAATCCAGCTGCGAGCAGGCTCCAAGATAATCTGGATAGTTTTCCTTCCAGTCTCCTTCTTTGCCTTTGAGATCACCTGGAAACTGAAAATCCTTGAACTTCTCCTTGGAGCCATGGGGTCCTACAAAGCGATTGCGGTCATTTTGGTGATGGGGTTCCAAATACGAAATAAAGAGGAAAAAAGGTTTTTCCCTGCTGCGGTTCTTTAAGAAATCAATGGCGAAATCTGTGAGGCAGTCCGCACGATAACCCTTAAAATCCACCCTCTGCATCTGAGCATCAAACAAGTGGCCGTCGTAGCCGTGGGATGTATGCTCTAAAGCATCAGCAGCCAGCCAAAAATCTTTCCAGCCGCCCCGCCTTTCCGGAGGTACAGGTTTAGTCCGGCAGTCAAAGGGCTGGCCGATTTCTTCATTGGAATTCCCTATTGTGGAGGCGAGATGCCATTTGCCCAGATAACCAACCTCATAGCCAGCTTCAGACAGCCAGTGGGCTATGGTTTTTTCACCCTGCCGCAGAGCAATGCCGTTTCTGTAAACGCCTGTTTGGGTAGCATACTTTCCTGTCTGCAGACAGGCTCTCGCCGGACCGCAAACCGGCTGACAGGTAAAGGCGTTTTCAAAGCGGACGCCATCTGCTGCCAGCTGATCTAAGTTTTGCGTGATATTGAGCTCCTGTCCATAGCAGCCTGCTGTATCCCACCTCTGCTGGTCAGTGAAAAAGAAAACTATATTCGGTAATGCCATTTTTTCCCTCTCCCGCCTTAGAGTTTTATGCTCCCGAAACCCTGGGCATCCACAAGGGTTCTTTGCCCATCTCAGCAAACAGAAGTTTCATGATTAAGCTGTTTTTCAGCTCCTGGGCTTTTTCCTCTGCCCACAGGTTGTGCACCTCGTCTGGATCGGAGGCCAGATCGAAAAGCTCGCCGTAGGGCTGGTTGTAGTAGACTGTAAGCTTGTATCTTTCATCTACATATGTCTTTGCGTGGATGGTTGTGGGCTCGTGGCGGTTTTCCACAATCACGTGATCCCGGACGGGATCCCCTCCTCTGAGAACCTGGCTTTGGTCGAGTCCGGTCATGGTTCTGGGAGCAGGAAGGCCCGCAAAGCTCAACAGAGTTGGGGCTAAATCAACTAAGGATAAAAGGGCGTCGCAAGTGTTGCCAGAGGGAATCTGGCCGGGCAATTTTGCGATAAAGGGTATTCTGATCAAATCCTCGTAGTGAAAAGCACCTTTTGCCACAAGGCCGTGATGGCCGAAAAAGTGCCCGTGATCTGTGGTGAAGATAACCAGGGTGTTCTGATCCAGTTCCAGCTCCTGAAGTTTGTCGAGGATTTTGCCGATGTATTTGTCCATCAAGCTGATCATGCCGTAGTAGACAGCGATGTCTTTGGCCAGGTCTTCTTTTTTGTGCAAGTGAGAATGGAAGCCGTGAAGCCCATGGCCGCTTTCCCGCCAGGGAGTAAAATCAGGGTCAGGCTCTTGGGTCAGCTGGAAGTGAGGTGGGTTGTTGTCGTGCTCCCCAGGTTTCAGCTCAGGTACTGTAAGCTCATCTGGATCGTACATTTCATCCCAAGGTTCAGGTACCAAATACGGCGGGTGGGGATCGAAAAAGCTTGCCCACAGGAAAAACGGTTCTCGTTTTTGCTTGTACTGTTCGAGAAGGTCACTGGCCTTTTTGGCAATCCACGCATCCTGATGAAACTCTTCTGGCAGAGCCCACTTGTGCTTTTGATCGGAATTCGTGCCTGTAGGTGGGCGGAAGTATTCCCGCCAATTGCAGAGCCCCTGCTCTTCCAGCCAAAGGGCATAGTGCTGCCCAACGTGCGCCTCGTCAGCGTGGTTGCGGGCAAGCTGTACGTAATCAAAGCCGTAAAAGGGACCTTGAAAAGAGCGCCAAAAATCAAGGTCCTGCATAATAGGATATGACTCCAAAGAGGGATATTCTTCTGTGCTGGCCAGAGGCTGAAAGTGTGCCTTGCCGACAAGAGCCGTTCTGTATCCAGCCTTGGAGAAAATTTCCCCTACTGTCAGTTCGCTCTCTGGAAGTTTTGTCCCTAAAGACCAAGCTCCGTGCTGGCTGGGATATTTGCCAGTGATCATGGAAGCTCGTGTTGGCGTACAGGTAGGATTGGGACAGTAGGCCCGGGTGAAGAGCGTCCCCTCCCTGGCCAGCCGGTTCAGGTTGGGAGTTCTTACCTCTGGGTTAAGACAGCCCAAGGTATTGAAATGCTGCTGATCGCTGGTAATGAGCAGGATATTGAGCTGTTCGGCCATTTTAATCTCCCTTTCTCTAATCCAGACCTATCCGCTGAAATTTTTCCGCAGCTTTTAAATCGGCTGTTTCACGAGCTGCGGTTCCGCCTTTGCCCAAAACTATCATATATGTTAGTTAATACATTTATTTGTTATATTGAGAATAGCAAATCCACCAAAAGTTGTCAAGCGGACTCCAGAATAGTTCCTTTCCATTACTGCTGGACGGATAAAGGCAAAACCACGAGCTGGTTCCTGAATCTCACGTTAAATGACTTTACCCTTGCTTCAGGCTGATTAAAAAACTATGACAACATAGCAAGAAAGCCTACGACCAAAGACGTAGGCTTTCTTGCTATTTTATTGTACCAGCTAGAAGAAACTTGCTGGATACAGAACTCTTCCCAGCTAAATAAAACATACGGAAAACAGCAGAATCCCAATGACCAGGATGACAATATCCTGAGCGCTCCCATTCCGAGCGGTGCTTGTGACGTGTACCGCCTCCGTAGAAGAAAATTTTTTCACAATAAAGGGACGTGTAATTTCCTGGTCACGAACCGCCCACAGCAAGCGGCGATAATTCCTTAAATAATGCCTGCAAAAACGCTAAGGAGTTTTTGATTAGTCATCTTTGCCCTCCTGATTCTTCAGCAAGCCAAAACTCTTTCGTAGAGAGCTGCTGTCTCCTCACCCATGCGGCTGGCTGAAAAGGCTTTCTGCCAGCGATCCATGCTCCTCTCCCCGAGCTTTCGCCGCAGAGCGCTGTCTGCAAGGAGCATCTCAACAGTCTCGGCAAGCTTCACAGGATCCCTTGCAGGCACAAGGAGGCCGCAGTCTCCCAAAGCCTCTGGAATCCCTCCCACCTCTGTGGCCACAATGGCCTTGCCCATGGCCATGGCTTCGAGCAAAAACAAACCTATAGCTTCCCGCCTGGAAGGCAGAACCGCAACCTGGGCCAAAAGGAGGAGAGCTTCGGGATGCTCCAAAAAGCCAGGGAGAATAACATCCTCCCCTAAGTTCAGCTGTCGGACCTGCTCTTTAAGCTTTCCTGCCATGGGGCCTGTGCCGGCCAAAACCAGCTGGGGCTTGGGAGAGATGAGGGATAGAGCTTCGATGAGTTCGGTGCAGCCTTTATCAGGCACGAGCCTCACAGCTGTGGCGATCAAAGGACGCCTCAGGTCTAAGCCTAGTTTTTGGGCGAGTGCTCTAGCCCTTGCAGGATTTGGCTCGGGCTTGAAAATGCCGTTGTGAATCACTGTGGATTTTTTCCTGTCAAGGCCACAGGCGAGGAAGCTCTTCTCCTCTGCCCGGCTGACAGAGATAACCTGCCTGGCCCAGCGGTTGCAAAGCTTTGAGGCAAGCCAGTAATCGAACTTTGTAGGGTAGCCGTGGCCTGTAAAGACAATGGGCAAGCCTGTTTTTCCAGCTGCGAAAAAGAAATGGCTTGCCCCGTGGATGTGCAGTAGATCTGGCTGCCAAGCGGCAGCGACCCGCTTGAGGCTCTCCGAGAAAGAGCCTGAAATCAGCTCCAGACAGCCCAACTCCCGAAAAGGCTCCTCCCAAGAGCCAGGCGGCGCTAAGACTTTGGACTGCCAGCCAGGAAGAGATTTTACAAGAGTATGTACTGCCCGTTCTGTGCCACCTGCTTCCAGGTACGGCAGCAGGTGCAGCACCCGCCTCACGTTCCCAGCTGCCATGAGGACAGATACTCCTCTTGTTCTGGTGTCAGGGTGTCAATTGCAAGCCCCATGCTCCGGAGCTTCAGCTCTGCGATCTGCTTGTCTAAGTGCTCCGGCACAGCCAAGACTTGAGGCGGGATCTGCTCTTGTTTGGTGTAGAGCCAGTGGACTGACAAAGCCTGATTGGCAAAGCTCAGATCCATCACCACAGCAGGATGTCCTTCTGCTCCTGCGAGGTTAACCAGCCTGCCTTGGCAGAGGAGGTAAACCTTGCGGCCATCGAGGGTGTATTCCTCAACACCGGCCCTCGCCTCGCGCACCTCCGAGCTCATCTCCTTTAAGGCTTTAACATTGATCTCAACGTCAAAGTGGCCGCTGTTGGCAACAATGGCCCCGTCTTTCATCAAGGCAAAATGGTGCCTGTCCAGGACATTGATGTTCCCTGTGACAGTGACGAAGATATCGCCTATAGAGGCAGCCTCCTCCATGGGCATTACCCTGTAGCCATCCATCACTGCCTCCAAAGCTTTCATTGGATCCACTTCCGTGACAATGACATTCGCCCCCATGCCCCGGGCCCGCATGGCAAGCCCCTTCCCGCACCAGCCGTATCCTGCCACAACGAAATTCTTGCCAGCCAAAAGGTGGTTGGTGAGGCGCAAGATGCCGTCGATGGTAGACTGGCCTGTGCCGTAGCGGTTGTCGAAAAGGTGCTTGGTGTAAGCATCGTTCACCGCAACTATGGGATACTTCAACTCCCCTGCCTCGGCCATGGCTCGGAGACGGATTACGCCAGTTGTGGTCTCCTCAGTCCCGCCGAGGACCTTCCCTGCCTTTTCCGGAAAGCGGCTGTGGAGGGTGGAAACCAAATCTGCCCCATCGTCCATGGTCAAGTGGGGGTCTTGGGCGAGGACTGCCTGGAGGTGCTCATAATAGGTGGCGCGGTCTTCGCCTCGCACAGCGTAGGTTGCGATGCCGTAAACCTCGCCCAGAGCAGCTGCCACATCGTCCTGGGTGCTTAAGGGGTTGGATGCACAAAGGAAAACCTGGGCGCCTGCATTTGCCAAAACCCGCATGAGGTTTGCAGTTTCTGTTGTCACATGGAGGCAGGCTGCAATTTTAAGCCCTTTGAGGGGCTTGGTTTTCTGCCACTCTTCATTGATGGCCCACAGCACCTTCATTTCCTGTTCTGCCCACTGGATCCTGCGCACTCCCTCAGCAGCTAAAGCAGGATCTTTGTAGTGTCCGTTCATCCTCAGGCCTCCCCCCGGGCCGTCTTGAGGGCAACAGCGCAGCTGCAGTCTTGTGCCTCGGGCAGCTTGGCAATCATGGCAAAGAGAAGCTCCCGGAGCTTGTGGATGTTCTGCTGGAAGATCTCCATCACAGCCTGATGGCTGACTGGCTCAATGTTCGGTTCCCCCTCCAAGCCAGTATCGTAATCTGTGATCAGAGAAATGTTTGCATAGCACATCTCAAGCTCCCTCGCCAGGATGGCTTCTGGATACTGGGTCATGTTGATCACCTGCCAGCCGTGGCTGCGGAATTCTGCGCTTTCAGCTCTCGTGGAAAACCTCGGTCCGTTCACCACAACCACAGTTCCCTGGCTGTGGCAGGGCAGGTTCAGCTCAGCTGCAGTTTTAATGGCCAGCTCCCTCAGCTGGGGGCAGTACGGATCTGCAGCACTGATGTGGGTGGTGATGGGCCCTTCAAAGAAGGTATCAGCCCTGCCCCAGGTGCGGTTGACAAACTGGTCGCAGATCACAAAATCCCCAGGCTTGACCTTAGGATCCAAGCTTCCTGCAGCACAAGGACCGAAAACCCACTTCACCCCCAGTTTTTTCATCGCCCACAGATTTGCTCTGTAGTTAATCATGTGAGGGGGGAGCCTGTGGTCCCTGCCGTGTCTGGGCAAAAAGGCAACTTTTCGCCCGGCAATGGTTGTGATGGTTAATTTATCGCTGGGTGCCCCGTAGGGGGTTTCCACAGCTACTTCTTCACTTTTGCCTTCAGCGAAGGTGTAAAAACCAGAACCGCCAAAAATTCCTACTTCCGCTTGCATGCCAACTCCTCCTTATCTTTATTATACCCATTTTTACATTCCCTTTTTTGAAACAATTTCCTTCTTCAGGAAACCAGAGCGATGATCAAAGGGATGGTAAATGCCGCACAAACTGTGGTTACAAGGGTGGTGGCAGAGGCCAGCTCTGCATCGCTGCCTACCTGGGCTGCGATCACAGTGAGCATGGTTGAGGCTGGCATGGCAGTGATAATGGTCGCTACCTGAATCAAAATCTTCGGCAGTGCGAACTGGCTTAAAAGGTAAAAAACTCCCACCGGCACGATTAAAAGCCTGAATAGGCAGAGGGTCACCAAGAACAGCCACTGCCTCCTGCTGGCTGCTGCAAACCGCAGCTGCGAGCCCACCAAAAGCATGGCCAGGGGCGTTGTGGCAGCACCCAGCTGCCCGAAAAGGGAAGAGAAAAATTCCGGCAGCCGGATGCCGGCTCCGAATAAAATCAGCCCCAAGACCGAAGCGATGCCTGGGGGATTTAAAAAATTTCGCCAGTCGCCGTTGCTTTTTTTGGAAACCAGCCAGATGCCCAACGTCCAGAAGAGAAATTCGTGGGAAAGGTTGAACAGCGCTCCCAAAAAGGAGCCCTGCTCTCCGTAAAGGGCATAGCAGATGGGCAGGCCGATAAAGCCGGCATTGCCGAAGGTCATTTGGAAAGTGAAAATCGCCTGCTCCTTTGCTTCCCACCTGGCCACCTTCCCTATAGCTTGTCCCACTAAAAGGCTGAAAAAACGGATGACAAGCCCCAACACTGCTGCCAGCACTCCTGTGGACAAGGCGTGGGAAGTGGGCAGATTTGTGGAGTGGAGGATGAGGGCAGGAAGGGTGAAATAGATGAGGAGGTTCACCATGGATTTGGAGCACGCCTCTCCAATGAGGCCTTTTCTCCTGCCCACCACTCCCAGCAAAATCATGGTTAGTAAAGTTGCAATTTGTTTGAAAGAAACCAAGTACGTCATTATGTCACTCCTAAAAAAAATAGGAGCTAACGCTCCTTAAAAATTAAAGTTGTTACTGCAGTGATTTAGAAAAGATCTCTGCCGTGATAGCTTCTATCTGTGAGCTCAAAATTGTTATTTCTTTACTGTAGAGCTGATTTGGATTATTTCTAGCCAGCTCTGTGAGCTCTTGCCGCATTCTGTCAACTTCAGCCTCCGCTAGTGTTATCTTTTTTACCGTCAGACCACTCCGCTCCTCTCTACTTGAAAATTAACCTATAACTTGTTCGCTGCCAAACTTGAAATTCCTTCCTGCTTAACATAGTTTTTACAATCCCTTGGCCATTGGCAGAGGCAGGTAAAGATCTTTGCGCTTTCTGACCTTCTGCGGCACCTGAGGGCTCAAAAGCGAGCCGTATTCGTCTAAAATCTTTTTCAATTTCACCTTTACTCTGGTGCGGGCATTGTCCACAACTTTGGCATCCACGCCTAAAGCATGGACGATCTCGCCTGTAGTGTAGCCAGCCATGATCAGGTTCACAACAGCATATTCCAATAAAGACAGGTGGTTGTGCAGGACCTGATCTATTTTCTCCTGAGCGAAGTTGTCTTCCACAATCCACTGAGGATCTACCTCTTGCCCTTCTACTAAATCCAAAACCGTTCTGGTCTCTTCCTGGTTTATGTAGGTGTAGAGGGAAATTGCGTCGTTGAGAAGGCGATGTTTGTTGCCGGAGGTCATTTTGATCACATTGTAAATTTTCCGCAAAATGCATAAATAGGCAAAAGAACTGAACTTCACGTTCT
>LFTB01000144.1 GCA_001512905.1 Clostridia bacterium DTU084
AAACCGTATGTAAGCCAACGGATGCTCCACCCATAACGACAGTTTGGGTGGTGAGGTTCACGGCTTGGCCGAAAACCCTTTACGAAATTGCTTTGGTAACTTATAATGGACATGGTATGTTTTTTTATTTTGAGTGAGGAGATGATGAGAATGAAAAAAATCAAGTATGTTGGCCTGATTGCCCTCGTGGCCTTGGCACTGTTTGCCGGCTGCGGCAAAGAAACTGCCCAGGACACTGACAATTCCTGGGAAGAGATCAAGGAAAAAGGGTATTTTATCGTTGGTCTTGACGATGCTTTTCCGCCTATGGGCTTCCGGGATGAGAAAGGCGAGATCGTTGGCTTTGACATAGACTTCGCCAGGGAAGCAGCCAAAAGGATGGGCGTGGAAGTTAGATTCCAGCCAGTGGTCTGGGACTACATCGCCCAGGAGCTGAACAGCAAGAAAGTGGATCTGATCTGGAATGGCTGCACCATTACTGAAGAGCGCCTGAAAGTCTTCGACTTCACAAAACCCTACATGGTGAACAAGCAGGTTGTAGTGACCCTGGCCAATTCGGACATCCAAACCCTGGAAGATT
>LFTB01000010.1 GCA_001512905.1 Clostridia bacterium DTU084
AGCCTTCCAAGCTGAATGTCGCGGGTTCGAATCCCGTTTCCCGCTCCAAATCCTTAACGCGGGGTGGAGCAGTCAGGTAGCTCGTCGGGCTCATAACCCGAAGGTTGCAGGTTCAAATCCTGCCCCCGCAACCAAGATTATCGACACCCGGTTAGATGACCGGGTGTTTTTTCTTATGAGGTGCATCTTGAATTGAGCTTCCTATGCCGCCTTTTTGTCATGGACGTATAGTTCAAATGCCCTCATTCATATTCCGCTACGCGATCCCCTAAATCGCTTTCCTTGACAATGCAGTGAATCTTTGTTAGGATATATTTGACGATAGAAACCTTGCATTCACATCGCGGGGTGGAGCAGTCAGGTAGCTCGTCGGGCTCATAACCCGAAGGTTGTAGGTTCAAATCCTACCCCCGCAACCAAGATTATTGACACCCGGTTAGTTGGCCGGGTGTTTTTTTATTTTAAACGTCCTCCATTTTCTTCCAGCCCTGGTTCAATCTGCCTCACTTAGCTTTCGCTGCCAGCAGTTCCCACTAGGAAAAACACTCATGAGAGCGAAGTATTATAGTACAAGTATTTCCCAAAGGGGGGAAGAAGAGGTAGGTAAGTAAATTCGCGGCAGAAGAAAAAATTTAAGGAGGAATGTCTGTGCTAAAGTTCTCCAAGAAATTATTGTCGTTAATGATGGTGATGGTTTTTTTCTTGGGGGTGAGCACTTTAGCAGCAAACGCAGAAAACATTATCTACTACGTTAAATCAGGAGACACACTTTTTAAACTAAGCACACGTTTCAGCGTCCCTATCAACACTATCAAACAAGCTAATAACCTTAAAAGCGACATGCTAATGGTGAATCAGCGCTTGTATATCCCAGACGCCCCTGGCTTTTGGAACTACACAGTCAGGCCGGGAGATACAATTTATCTGTTAGCTCAGCGGTTCGGTGTTCCGGCAAGCGAGATTCAGCTGGCTAACAACAGCTGGTCGGCCATCTATCCAGGACAGATTATCGTCATTCCGCCGGGAAGAACTGCTCCCCAGAATCCTGCACCTCCTGCAGCAGGAGGACAGGTGTACACTGTCAGGTATGGAGATTCACTTTTCCTCATCAGTCAGAGATTCGGCGTCTCCATAGCGGATTTAAGAGCTGCAAACAATATCTGGGACGACAACCTCATGGTTGGACAGCAGCTGGTTATCCCAAATGGCGGCACCTCCACTCCACAACCTCCGGCAGGAGGAAGCCAGGTGTACACCGTCAAGTATGGAGATTCACTCTACCTCATCAGCCAGAGATTCGGCGTTTCCATTGCAGAGCTGAGGGCTGCAAACAATATCTGGGACGACAACCTCATGGTTGGACAGCAGCTGGTTATTCCTAAAGCCGGCTCCAACCCTAAACCACAACCGCCTACAGGTCCTATTTCCCTGCGTGATGACGAAATCGACCTTTTGGCACGATTGGTAACAGCTGAAGCTGTCGGAGAACCCTATGAGGGACAGGTGGCAGTAGCAGCCACCATCCTCAACAGATTAAGGAGTCCTAATTACCCCAACACAATCCGCGATATCATCTATCAGGTCGTGGACGGGAGATACTATCAATTCAGCCCAGTCCTTGACGGCAGAATTAACGCTCCAGCAGCAGCTTCTGCTTACAAGGCTGTGCAGGATGCACTCTCTGGTTGGGATCCTTCAAACGGCGCCATCGGATTTTACAACCCACGGAAAACCACCAACAAATGGGTAGCCTCCCAACCAGTGACAGTTGTAATTGCAAACCACGTTTTCTTCCGCGAATAACCTACCGAGAGCCCAATTCCAAACAGGAATTGGGCTCTTTCTGTATTATTATGCCTGTTTTGGGGGATGTTAGAAACAGCCAAGGCATAAAAATGCGTCTGTTGATATATATTACTTCTATGCAAACTATTTCCAAGCAAAGGAGGATTCATCTTTGAAAGCTCTGCTACTTGCAGGTGGACGAGGGACCAGGCTGCACCCTTTAACCACCAATCAGCCAAAACCTATGCTTCCAGTCTTAAATAGGCCCTGGTTAGAGTACCTAGTTGAATTGCTGGTTGAAAACGGCATCACCGAGATGGTCTTCAGCCTCTGCCACTGCCCTGACATCATCATAAACCATTTTGGTGACGGCAGCCGTTTTGGTGTGAAAATTGAATATGTGGTGGAACAGACGCAGCTGGGCACTGGCGGTGCCATTAAAATGGCAGCGCCTAAACTTTCAGATCCCTTTTTGGCTTTCAACGCAGATATAGTGACAGATATCAATTTACGGGAACTGTTGGCCTTTCACGAACAAAAGAAAGCCCTGGGCACCCTAACCCTCACCCCTGTTTCCAATCCATCCTCTTATGGGGTTGTCAAGCTGGCAGACAATGGGCGGATCCTGGAATTCGTGGAAAAGCCGTCGCTCCCTGCAGCAACAGTGGCTTTGATCAATGCCGGCGTCTATGTTTTCAAGCAGGAGCTAGTGGATTACATCCCAGCAGGAAGGCCCGTTTCTATAGAAAGGGAGATTTTCCCGGCCCTAATCGAAAAAGACCAGCCCCTCTTCGGATACAACGGGAACTTCTACTGGCTGGATATGGGCACGCACAAAAGGTACCTGCAGCTTCATCAACACATCCTCACAGGCCGCTTCAAGCCTCCATACAGCTTGACTGGCAGCGGAATTTGGGTTCATCCCACTGCCATAGTGGAACCACTGGCCGTTTTGAACGCTCCCTGCTTCATAGGGCCGAACTGTCACATAGCTAGCAGGGCGGAATTAGGTCCCATGGTTGTCTTGGGCGAGAACGTAACTGTGGAAAAGGGAAGTATCATTCGCGACAGCGTCCTGTGGGACGGCGCAAGCGTAGGCAAGGGTACCCGTCTGGAACAGGTTATTGTAGGCAAAGGTGTGCGCATCGCAGCTGGAGATCACCTTTCTTCAGTAGCTTTAGCGGATTAAAAAAGGGAGGTTATTCAATGCCTTTTCGGTTTTCAGTTCTTTCAACCTTTCCCCCGCGGCAGTGCGGGATTGCAACCTACTGCTATGATCTGCTCACCCATCTGCCCTCTTTGGCCAAACCAGAGATCTTGGCTATCTGTGAAGAAAAAGAGCAGAGCACAAATCAGTTCAAATTCAGCCTGGAGCAGCAGAACAGAACCGACTATCTCCAGGCAGCTGCTGTGGTGAACAAGAGCAAGAGTCAGCTTGTCCATATCCAGCACGAATTCGGGATTTTCGGCGGCCAAGACGGCAGGTATCTTTTAGATTTCCTTGCTCACCTGCAGAAACCTGCTGTCACTACTTTCCACACAGTTTTGGCCACCCCTGATCCCAACAAATTCAAGATCATGCAGAGGATAGCACAAAGCAGCACCAAGGTTATTGTCATGGCAGAGCGGGCTAAAGAAATCCTTGTTGAAACATACCAAATCAATCCTGAGAAAATCTGTATTTTCCACCACGGCGTGCCTGCACCCTGCCCTCTTTCCAGGGATGAATTGAAAAAACGCATGGGCTTGGAAGGCAGAGAGGTAATCTCTACCTTTGGGCTCCTGAGCCGGGGAAAGGGAATAGAATACGCTATAAAGGCCGTTGCCAAGGCAAAAGAACTCTTCCCGGAAGTCTGCTACTTGATCATTGGCAGAACACACCCAGGCGTGCAAAAGTATGAAGGCGAAGAATACCGCCACGAGCTGATGAAGCTGACTGCAAGACTAGGTCTGGAAGACAATATTCAGTTTGTGGACCGGTTCCTAGACAAAAAAGAACTGGTGGAATACCTGACCCTGACAGACATCTACCTTACCCCCTACATTGGCAGGGAGCAGATCACCAGCGGCACCTTGGCTTATGCTGTAGGCTTGGGCAAAGCCGTGGTTTCCACCCCCTATTTTTACGCTCAAGAACTGCTCGCTCAAGGCCGGGGTATGCTTGCAGAGTTCAAGGACTCAGATTCCATTGCAGACTGCCTGATCAGAATTCTAGCATCCCCCGAGCTGCAAGCAGAGCTTGAAGGGCGAGCAGCACAGCTGGGCAAATACATGAGCTGGAATTATGTGGCAGAGCAGCACCTGGCCCTCTACTGCCAGGTGGCTTCTGAACACAGCTACAGCACAGAAGCCTTGTTAATCCCTGGAGGTGAACTGGTTGCCAACTCTACCCAAACTTGACCACCTCTACCGCCTGACAGACAGTACAGGGATCATTCAGCATGCAAAATACCATCTGCCAGATTTCCGCACAGGTTACACAACAGACGATAATGCCAGAGCTTTAACTTGTGCTCTGAAGCTGTCTGAGCTCGGCCAGCCGCAGGCTTCTGCCCTGGCCGAAACATATCTCAGCTTTTTGGTTTACACCCAAAGACAAGACGGCTGGTGGCACAACTTTGTAGACTATTCCCGCCGCTTTTTAGACGGCCGCGGCTCGGAGGATTCTTTCGGCCGGGCAATTGAGGCCATCTGTTTTACCGCCCAAAAAAAATATGACCATCAGCTGGAGCAGGTGGCTTTAGAGCTGTTCAGGCGGGCTAAAGGGAAGATTCCAACCCTCTCCTCTCCCCGGGCTGTGGCTTTCGCTATCCTCGGCCTTTCACATTTAGGTAAAGGGGAGCTTCCTCTTCTCAGGCAGCTGGCTGACAAGTTAGCTTCCCTTTACCGGAAGGTAGCAGGAAAAGGGTGGTATTGGTTTGAAGAGTACGTAACATACTGCAATGCAGTTCTTCCCCAGGCCATGCTAGCAGCCTATAAGGTTTTGGGCAAAAAAGGGTATCTGCACATAGGGCTTGAGAGCCTCTCCTTTCTCAGCGACCGCCTCCTCAGCTCCGGAGTCCTGAACCTTGTGGGCAACCAGGGCTGGTGGATTAAAGGCAGGGAGCCTGCTCTTTTCGATCAGCAGCCTATAGATGCGACTCACCTCATCAGTGCACATCTTGAAGCATATCAGATCACAGGGAAAAGGGAGCATTACCTCAGGGCTTGCAAGTGCTACGCCTGGTTTGAGGATGAAAACATCTTGGGCTTGAGCCTTATTGACCCAGTTTCAGGCGGCTGCTTCGACGGCTTAACCCCGGAAAACGTGAACAAAAACCAGGGAGCAGAGTCCCTCTTGGCATTTCTGGAAGCTAATCTCGCCCTTTCGGAAAGCGAAGCGAAAAAACAGGAAGCAACAGGTTAGTTAGTATCAGGATAGGGGGCGGCCTTTGGCGGTCGTCCCTCCTACACCACCGTACGTGCCGGCCGCATACGGGAGTTCGCCAGATTGAGCTGCATCGTATCAACTCATAAAAACTATTTTCTCAAGATATTCAATGGTTAGGGTGCGTTTTAAGATGCCTTAGCCTATGTTCATGATCACTCCAATCTAAGTATTAGTGAATGCACTAGGAACCTTGGTATCAACGGAAACACACTCCATGGCTGGTTGCGAAAAGCAAGAGTGAGAGGAGAGGTCCATCGAGGTTCGGGACTCATTCATCCGTCATGGCCAAAGAGAATGCCCGTCTAAAAAGAGAACTAAGGGATATAAAAGGTGCTCTTGAAATCTTAAAAAAAGCCATCAGCATCCTGGGAGACTGACTAAGGAACTTTTCTCGCAAACGGCGAAACTTGAAAAAAGATTAAAGCGAGAAGGTAAACGCCGACTTAACGTCAGCGGGGTGCTGCGGATTCTAGGCGTTTCTCGAAGCGGTTACTACAGTTTCAAGCGAAGAATGAAATCCACTGAATGCACCAAACCAACATGTAAACAAAGGATAAAAATATTGATTATGGATATTTACCTCCTGCATCCGCTTTGAAAAACTATTTTAATATCTGTGATCCAGCATGCTCTTTACCATGCGCTATAACAGAATATCAATGCTCACGTTAATATAATTCGACATACAGAGAGCAATTCCTTTAAAATCTAATTTTCTAACCATTTTAGATATAAAAGAAGCTGTCCTTTAGGACAGCCCCTTCTTTCAGCTTAAATCCATTTCTTTGCCGCCGATGAACACTCTCTCAACATCTAACTCGGAACTGAAGACCACAATGTCTGCGTCTTTCCCTGGCAGCAGGCTGCCTTTGTTGGTAAGGCCGAGGCGCCGGGCCGGGTTCACTGTGGCCATTTTAATTGCCTCAGGCAAGGTGGCTCCAACCATCTCCACCATGTTTTTCACGCCCGCGTTGAGCCCCAGACAGCTGCCGTAGAGGTTGCCTTCCATGGCATCGGCAGTGGTGGCAACGTTGTTTTTCACCCTCACCCGCCGGCCGTCTGAGAGGTCGTATTCGCCGTCAGGAAGTCCTGCTGGCTGCACTGCGTCTGTGATCAGAATAATTTTGTCGCTGCTCTTCAGTTTGTAGAGGAGCTGCATGTTGGCTTGGTGGACGTGGATCCCATCGCAGATCAGCTCACAGTAAATCTCGTCTATGTTCAAAGCTGCACCGATAAGACCTGGCTGTCTTTTGGTTATGCCAGTGTTGCCGCCGTTGAAAACGTGAACAGCATGATCCAAGCCTATGGAAACTGCCTCTACCACTTCCTCGTAGCTGGCCTCAGAGTGCCCTATAGCTGCGATCAAACCGCGGGACAGCACCTCTCTGGTTAAATCCATCCCGCCTTCCAGCTCAGGGGCAACGAGGACCAATCGCAGCAGTTCTCCTGCCCGGTCCATGATTTCCAGATAATCTTCTGCTAAGGGCTTGCGCATGTGTTCAAGAGGCTGCCCACCCCGGGCCAGAGGGTTCATGAAAGGAGCCTCCAGGTAAATACCTACAATTTGTGATTCCTGATAGCCCCTCTGCTGCTGCAGTTCATACGTTTCATTGATTCTGTCCAGAGCAGTAAGCATCCGCTCCCAGGCAGTTGCATACAGAGAAGGAACAAAGGCTGTGACACCTGATTTCAGCTCGTTTTTGGCTACAGCCAAAACGTCCTCCACTGTTCCTCCCATCACATCATGGCCGGCACCACCGTGAATGTGGAGATCAATCAGTCCCGGTGCGACAATCCTGCCAGTGACATCTACAACCTCATCTCCTGCTTGGGGTTGGTATTCTTTTCCCACATACTCGATTTTGCCATCGGAAAACACAACTACCCCTGGATCTTCTACCACGAAAGGCGTAATCACTTTCCCGCCTTTTAGCACAATTCTCTGCACTGCCTTCGCCTCCAAAGTTTTTTAATTGGTCTAAATATGTCTCGAAAAAACTATTAACTACTTCGACAAACCCTCCGGATTTTCCTGCTATTTTTTTAGGCGACGGCAGATTCCAGCCCAAAAAAGATAAAAACCCCTCCCCAGATAAGCAAAGGAGTGGTGGACAGCGGAGAAAAGGCGAAACCAAATTGAAACTATGCTGCGGCTTAGGAGGCGGTGGTAGAGGAAAACGCCCAACGCCCAGCCCACAACCACATATAAGCGCATTTCCCCCCAATTGCCTATAAGAAGCAGGCTGAAAAGCAGACAGAAGGCGAAAAGCCAAAAAAGGAAATCGCCCACCCTGGTCCAAACCGGACCAGGGCGCCAAAGAGCTCTTAAGACTCTGTAGATGTCGAAGCAGAGCCCCAGGAGGACTCCGGAGATGAGGGTGATGCCCATGGCAAACAGCTGCGTGTAAAGGCCATCCATATGCCCCACCTACCGGAATAGTTTGCCGAAAACACCTTGTCCCCCAGACTTCTTCCCATGGACATCGCCAGTATACTCAAGGCCTACAATCAGTCCTTCCACAGCCAAGGTGCCGCCGTCTAAATCCAGCTGCTTGATATGCAGCTCCTTGCCTGTAACCTGCAGCATCCCTGCTTCTGTTTCCACCAGAATTTCCTGATCATCAAAGCTTTCAACGTTTGCCACGCCCTCAATCAGAAGATCTCCCCGCTCTTTGAGCACAACCTGATGAAGTCGATGCGGTCCGGCTGCGAAATCTCTTCTTTTATCTTCCATGCTAACTCCCCCTTTTTGCAAGGTAGACAAGACTTTTCCCTTTAATCTATAGATATGTCCACCTTGCAAAAATATGACAGGAAGGAGTCAGCGCCACCGCTTTTCGATTTTCGTCCCTTGGAAATAATATTGGGCAATTTCAGCGGCCTTTTTCCCTTCCTTGGCCAAGGTATATGCTCCCCACTGACATAGACCCACGCCGTGGCCAAACCCCCGGCCCCGGATGGTAACTGCTTCTTCTCCGTTGACTAGCTCCGTAATCACGTTGGAGCGCAGGCGCATGGGATCCAAATAGAGGCGCAGATCCTGCCCCGACACCTCAGTGCTTCCGCCACTGTGGACTATTTTCCAGCTCTCAACCCTGCCTGCATCGCTTTTCTTTGCTATCTCAAGCTTTTCTACAGACTTTATCTCAAGCTCCTTAAGGAGTTCCGCAAGTTCCTTGTAGGTGAAGGTGGCGCTCCAGCTCTTGACTTCAGACGGGCTGTACTTTGCTTCCGGGCACTTTTTGTTCACTGTGTAAGGGGGTTCTGCATCAGGATAGGCCAATCCCTCTTTTGCCCGGGCTGTTATCCCTCCGCAGGCTGCATTAAACCATGCCTTAATGTACTCGCCGTTGTACGTCAAGACTTGGCCTCGGGTGGAATCAACAGCTTTTTTTATAGTTTCATTGATGTTGCTCGGATTATATGCCTGGGTGTGGGTTTCATCTGTGCACACATCTGTGCCGTGGAGTTTCTGGGTTCCTCCGCGGTTGATGAATTCCATGGTGAAGGTTCGGGCAACAATAGCCTGGGCTGCGTATGCTTCCAGGGGCCAGCCAGGTTTCATCTCTCCTGCCACTACCCCCTGCAGATACTCCTCAATTGGCATGGTAAGCTTCTGATCGTTTTTATGATCGTAGATGGTAATGGTCTTCTCTTCAGGCAGCTGCTCCTCTTCCTGTCTGCCGCAGCCGGCCAACAAGACAATCAACAACAGGCTGATAAGCCACAGCTTCTTGCGCATTTTCTTTCCTCCCTGCAGGTTTCTTGTTTTTAATATCCCGTCTGCAGGAAGGAAATATGCAGTTTCACTCTGAAAGCTTTGCCTGGTCCCAAAGCTTGTCCATCTCTTCCAAAGTCATCTCTTCCAAAGGCTTTTCTGCGTGTTCTTCAATATAGCGGAACCTGCGCTCAAATTTGCCCACTGTTTTATTCAAGGCAATCTCAGGATAAACAGACAGGTATCTGGCCACATTAACCAAAGCAAACAAGAGATCGCCAAATTCCTCTTCCACGGCAGCCTGTTCTCCCTCTTCCAGGGCGGTTTTCAATTCGTCAAGTTCCTCGTCAACTTTAACCAGCGCACCTTTCACATCGTCCCACTGAAATCCCACCTTTGCAGCTTTGTCCTGGATTTTGTAAGCTCGGGCAAGGGCAGGCAGGCCTTTCGGTATACCATCCAAAAGGGATTTCCGCTTTACCCCTCCCCGCTCCTTGGCTTTGATTTTTTCCCAGTTTTCCAGAACTCCTTCCACAGAGGAGACAGCCAGCTGGCCGAAGACGTGGGGATGGCGGCGGATCATTTTCTCAGTTTCCGAGGCGATTACATCCTGCAGGGAGAATTGGCCCTGCTCAAAAGCTATCCTGCTTTGGAAAACGATCTGCAGAAGCACATCTCCAAGTTCCTCACAGTGGGCATCAGGATCCCCTTGGGCCAAAGCATCCAGCACCTCATATGCCTCTTCGATTAAATACTGCTGCAGGGTTTGCAGCGTCTGCTCCCGATCCCACGGACAGCCGTTTTCGCTCCGAAGCCTGGCCATTACCCGCTCCAGCTCTTCAATTTTCTCCCCTGCACCAGTGTTTCCCACCTGCGGCAAATAAAGGCAGGAAAGGCCTGGTTCTGCATCTACTGCTGTAAGCTCTCTCTCTTCTATTTCCTCGCAGCTGGTCCCCAAGTGGAAGCAGGCTTTGACCCGATAGCCTGCTGGAAACGTCACTGCCCGCTCTTTCAGCTTTGCCACTGATTCCCTGTCAAATGGCCCCCAAAGGAGGTTGGGCAGCGATGGATTGAAGCCTGCAAGGGTCTGCCCCTCCACAAAGACGGTCCCCCGCCTCAAATCAACGCCCATTTTCTCTTCCAGATATTCCAAAAGCCCTGGGCAATAAATCTTTCCCTTACCTTTAAGAAGCCTTACAGCCTCGTCCGTTTCTGGAGGAAGTTTTTCAGCAACATAGACAGCATTTTCACCTGCCCCGTGGTGCGCAAGCAGCCTCTCTGCCCGCTCTTTGGGCGCAAGCTCTGCCCACAGCTCATAGGCCAGCTCCTCTTCCTCGAGTTTTGCCCTTAAAGCTGCATGATCCCGTCCCAAATAAACACAGTGTGCACTAGTTAAAACCTTCCAGACAGCAAGGTTGAGGTTCTCTAAAGAGTCAACAAGCCCTAGAACGGAGATTGCCATGTTATCCCTTCCTTTCTTCCTACTAGTCTTTCGAGGCTGGGAAAGAAGAATCCTGCCTTCCCGGCAGGGATTTCCGTTTTCAGCTAGAATATAATAACCAACAAAAAAATACGCACGAAATGGGTTGTAAGGGAAACCGGTGCAAATCCGGTACAGCCCCTGCTACGGTAACCAGCGACGAATCCGGCAAAATGCCATTGGAAAGTATTCCGAGAAGGCGCCGGAGGAGGAAGACCTGGAAGTCCGGAGACCTGGCCCATTTTGAGAATCACACCGTCTTCAGCGGGAAGAAAGGTGGTGTTTTTGTTTTACTGACATTGCCCCATCTCTGCTGATGGGGCTTTTTCTTTCAGCAAGAGAGGAGGAGTTTTCGTGGACAAAATAAGAAAAAGAGACGGCACAGTGGTGCCTTTTGACCCAACTCGCATTGCCAGAGCCATCTACAAAGCAAGCTGCGCTGTAGGCAAACCAGATAAAGAACTTGCAGAGAAGCTGACTTGTGTGGTAATTGCGAGGCTGAAGCCAGGTTCTCTTCCCACAGTGGAGGAGATCCAGGATATTGTGGAGCAGGTTTTAATGGAACACGGACAAGCAGCCACAGCCAAAGCGTACATCCTCTACCGAAGGCAGCGGCAGAAGCTGAGGGACTTCAGCAGCACTCTAATGGACGCCCAAAAGATGATTAAAGAGTATGTGGGCAGAGAGCACTTGTGGGTCAATGAAAACAGCAACATGAACTATTCCCTGCAGGGGCTCAACAACCACATTATCTCTGCAGTCACCTCAAAATACTGGCTTGAGGAAATCTATCCTGAAGAAATCCGCATGGCACATATAAGCGGAGACTTCCACATCCACGATCTGGGGCTTCTCGCTCCATACTGCTGCGGCTGGAACCTGGAAGATCTGCTCCTGCGGGGGTTTGGCGGGGTGAGCGAGAAGGTGGAAAGCACCCCTGCCAAACACTTCCGCACCGCTTTAGGGCAGATCGTTAACTTCTTCTACACCCTTCAGGGGGAAGCAGCTGGCGCCCAAGCTTTTGCCAACTTCGATACTTATCTTGCGCCCTTTATCGCCAAAGATAACCTGGACTACACCCAAGTGAAGCAGGCGCTGCAGGAGTTCATCTTCAACCTGAACGTTCCCACCAGAGTGGGCTTTCAGACCCCCTTCGTGAACATCACCATGGATCTAGTCCCTTCTGGGACTTTAGCCAAAAGCCCAGTGATCATCGGCGGCGAGTATCAGGAATCCTGTTATGGTGATTACCAAAAAGAAATGGACATGCTGAACCTGGCCTTCTGCGAGGTGATGATGGAAGGAGATGCCAAAGGCAGAACCTTCAGCTTCCCCATTCCAACGTACAACATCACAGAGAGCCTCGATTGGGACTCACCTGTTTTCAAAAGGGTGCTGGCCATGACTGCAAAATACGGCATTCCCTATTTTGCCAACTTCCTGAACTCAGATCTCTCGCCAGACGATGTGCGCAGCATGTGCTGCAGACTGCGACTGGATGCCAGGGAGCTCCGCAGGCGCGGCGGGGGTCTTTTTGGGGCCAATCCTCTCACAGGCTCCATAGGAGTCGTTACCATCAACATGCCCAGAATTGGTCATTTGTCCAAGGACAAAGCTGAATTTTTCGCCAGGCTGGAGAAGCTGATGGAGCTGGCCAAAGAGAGCCTGCTCCTCAAAAGGCGAGTGCTTGAAGAGTTGATGGCCAAAGGGCTGTATCCATACTCCCGTTTTTATCTGGACGGCGTCTACAAAAGGTTCGGCAGGTATTGGGAAAACCACTTCAATACCATTGGTCTTGTGGGGATGAACGAAGCGCTGCTAAATTTTTTCGGCAGAGACATCACATCAGCAGAAGGACAAGCTTTCGCCAGAGAGGTTTTGGCCTTCATGCGGCAGCGGCTTGTAGCCTTTCAAGAAGAAACAGGCCAGCTCTTCAATCTCGAGGCCACCCCTGCTGAAGGCACCTCCTATCGCCTGGCACGGCTGGACAGGCAGGCTTATCCGTCCATCATTACCCAAGGGAGTACGCAGGCGCCCTATTATACTAACTCCACCCAGCTGCCTGTGGGCTTCACAGACGACCTTTTCGAAGCCTTGGATCTCCAGGAGGAACTGCAGACCCTCTACACTGGGGGAACTGTCTTCCACGGCTTTCTGGGTGAGCAGATAGATGATCTGGATGCTCTCAAGGCCCTTTTGAAGACCATCTTCACCAGCTACAAGATCCCTTACTTCACCATCACGCCGACCTTCAGCATCTGTCCCCAGGACGGTTATCTGCGGGGAGAACAGCCCTTCTGCCCCAGCTGCGGCAGCGCTACAGAAATTTGGAGCAGGGTTGTCGGCTTCTACAGGCCTGTAAGGAATTGGAACCTGGGAAAACAAGCTGAGTTTTCAGACCGCCGCACTTTCAGGAGCAGGGAAGCAGGATGAAAATTGGCGGTGTTATTCCTTTGAGCCTTGTGGATTACCTTCAAAGGCCTGCGGTCGTTATTTTCACAAGCGGCTGCAACCTGCGCTGCCCTTTTTGCCACAACAGGGAGCTCGTAGAGGGAAGGGAAAGTGTGGACCACAAGCAAGTTTTGGCCTTTCTGGAAAAAAGGGCAGGGAAGCTCGGGGCTGTGTGCATCAGCGGCGGCGAGCCCACAGTGCAGGAAGATTTAGAGGAATTTATCTGTGAAATAAAGAGCTTGGGCTACAGGGTAAAGCTCGATACCAACGGCTCCAGGCCCAAGTTCCTGAAGAGGCTGCTGGCGCACTTGGACTATGTCGCCCTTGACATAAAATCTTCCCCCTGCCGCTACAGAGCTGCCACAGGCGGCAAGCTGGCGTTTGATACTGCAGCTGAAAGTGCGGAGATAATAAAGGAAAGCGGCGTGGCTTATGAGCTGCGGACAACTGCTGTGCCTGGTCTTGTGGCCATTGAGGACCTGGCTTTCATTGCCAGGAGGCTGGGGCCTGTCCAGCGCTATGCCGTCCAAATGTTCCGGCCGGCGAAAACTTTGAACCCAGCCTTGGAAAAAGCTGAAACCTATCCCGCTGACTGGTTCGCCAAGGCAAAGAAGGCACTTGAGGGGCAGGCAAAAGAAGTCCTTCTGCGGGGGATTTAAGTGTGGTATACTGAAACTGAAAGCATTTTACTGCAGGGAGTGAGTTCTGTGGCAGTCAGGAGAAAAACAAAGGTGGCTTTCGGTGCGCTTCTGATCCTGGTTCTTTTGCGCCTTTTCCCACCCTTTGTTGAAAAATCTGCCCATGTGGTGCCTGACTATCCACAGGTTGATCTCACAGAAATTTTACAGAAAGATGCCCTTGAACCAGGGGACTATCAAGCGATCTATGAGCAGACAGGTTTGGGGAAAGCAGCAGTGGATGCCCTCATGCAAGAGGAGGATGGGATAGAGCGGCTCCTCTTCTTTCAGGAGAAGCTGTTTGAGGAGGTAGAGTTTGTCTGCGAGCCCAACAGCATCATTTCCAACGAAGAACGGCTGGTGGAAGGCGGGACAGAATTTGCTCACCTGCAGAACGGCTATGTGTTGATCACCAAAGCCTCCCATACCTTGAGCTGGCGCAACGGCCATGCTGCTATCGTTGTGGATGCAGAGCGAGGACAGACCCTGGAATCTGTTGTCCTCGGGACCAATTCCTGCCTGCAGGATATCAGCAAGTGGCTGCAGTACCCAAACTTTATGGTCTTGAAGCTGAAAGGCGCGGACAGAGAACTGCTTGGGGAAATTGCAGCCTTTGCCAAAACCTACCTCAATGACGTCCCTTATTCCTTAACTCTCGGGATCTTGAAGAAAAAGTACGAGCCCAAAGAAGAGATCTCCGGCACACATTGCGCCCACCTCATCTGGCGGGCTTTTCGGGAATACGGCTTTGACCTCGACTCAACCGGAGGGAGGGTTGTCACGCCAAAGGACCTAGCGGGCAGCCCATTGTTCGAAGTGGTGCAGGTATACGGAATGGATCCCAAAAACCCATGGCCTTAACTTAGCCTAAAGACAAGAGAGCAGGCGAGTGCCTGCTCTCTTACTGTTCCATTTGTTTTGCCAGGAAGGCTGCAGCTGTTTCAGCCAGCTTCACTTCCAGTTCTCCCATCTTTTGGCCTGGCTCCTTTGAGAGAAGAATGACGGCACCAATTGGGTCCCCTTCTGCGATGATGGGTGCGATCACCTGGGCTGAGAACTTCGCCTCTTCCTCATCCCCATAGCCGTCCTCTGTGCTTTTTCCAGGCTCATTGTTGAGGATGGTCCGCCTCTCTTCCATGGCCCTTTCCACAGATTGGCTGATGGGTTTGTCCAGGAATTCCTTTTTAGGAGCTCCAGCCACCGCGATAATCGTATCGCGGTCAGAAATGCAGGCAATGTGATCTGTTGCCTCGTAGAGGGAGTCTGCATACTCTTTTGCAAAATCCCCCAGCTCACCGATGGGAGAATATTTCTTGAGAATGACCTCTCCGTCCCGATCCACAAAGATCTCCAATGGATCACCTTCGCGGATCCGCAAAGTGCGCCGAATTTCCTTAGGAATCACTACGCGACCAAGATCATCAATCCTGCGAACAATTCCAGTTGCCTTCAAAAAATGCCCCTCCTTTGCGGCACCCGTTGTATGACTATTGATAGTATTGATATCTGGTCGCCAGATTATTCATCTTTTCCCTTTTCTCCTGCAATCTCCCCTAAAATTTTCTCCAGCTGTCCCAGGACCACAGGTATGGCTTTCTTGTCTTTACGCAGTTTCAGCTGGGGATTTTGTCCTGCCACCAGGCTCAGAGGATAGCGGCGCTTCTGCACCAGCTCCACAAGCTTTCTGGGATCTATCTTCGCTTTGTGGCTAAACCGGACCACAAAATTGAAATTGTCGGCAGTAATTGCCTCTATTCCCATCTTTTTGGCCATGGCTTTGATCTTAGCCACCTTAAGCAAGTTAACTACGCTTTCAGGCCACTCGCCATAGCGGTCTAGAAGCTCATCTGCCAATTCTTCCACTTCTGCCTTGGAATCGGCAGCTGCCAGGCGCTTGTAGAAAGATAATTTTTGTCTCGAATTTGGTATATAATCGTCGTCGATATAAGCGTCCAAATCCAGATCGATCACAGGCTCTGGTTCTTCTTCTCTGCTTTGGCCGCGGAGTTCCGCAATAGCCTCTTCCAGCATTTTGCAGTAGAGCTCAAAACCGATGGTGTTGATAAAGCCGTGCTGCTCAGGGCCGAGGATATTGCCGCCTCCCCTGATCTCCAAGTCCCGCATGGCGATTTTAAACCCAGAGCCGAGTTCCGAAAATTCCCTGATGGCAACCAGCCTTTTTTCTGCGTCCTCACCGATGACTTTATCCTTTTGGTAGGTGAAATAAGCGTAGGCGATGCGGTTGGATCTGCCTACCCTGCCCCGGAGCTGGTACAGCTGCGCCAGACCAAAGCGATCTGCATCGTAGACAATAAGGGTATTCACATTGGGCATATCAAGACCTGTTTCGATGATGGTCGTGCACAGCAGGATGTCTGCTTCCCCTTCCAGGAAATCCATCATCACCTGCTCAAGTTCCCCTTCGGGCATCTGTCCGTGGGCAATGGCGATCCTGGCACCTGGCACGAGTCCTTGGAGGTAGGCGGCCATGGAAGGGATGGCATTAACATTATTGTAGACAAAGAACACCTGGCCCCCCCTGCCCATTTCCCTGTTGATTGCTTCTGCGATGATTTGCGGCTCGAATTCTAGGACATAGGTCCTGACAGGATAGCGGTCTTCAGGGGGAGTTTCGATGACGCTCATATCCCGCACGCCCACCATGGCCATGTGCAGGGTCCTGGGGATAGGGGTGGCTGTCATAGTTAAGACGTCCACTGTGCTGCGCATTTCCTTCAGTGTTTCTTTTTGGGCGACGCCAAATCTCTGTTCTTCGTCGATGACCATCAAACCTAGATCTTTGAATTTCACGTCTTTGCCCAAGAGGCGGTGGGTTCCGATGACAATATCCACCTCCCCTTTTTCCAATCCCCTCAGCACCATTCTCTGCTCTTTAGCAGTTTGGAAGCGGCTGAGAGATGCCACCTTTACAGGGTAGCCGGCAAATCGTTCCCTGAAGGTGTTGTAGTGCTGTTGGGCCAATATGGTGGTGGGCACCAGCACTGCCACCTGTTTGCCGTCCATCACTGCCTTGAAAGCGGCCCTGAGGGCCACTTCTGTCTTGCCGTAGCCTACATCACCGCAGAGGAGGCGGTCCATGGGCCTTGGCTTTTCCATATCCCTTTTAACCTCTTCAATGGCCCGCAGTTGATCTGGCGTTTCCTCATAGGGGAAAGCATCCTCAAAATCTTTCTGCCAGACAGTGTCGGGGCTGAAAGCGTGGCCCCGAATGGCCTCCCGCTGGGCATATAGTTCCAGGAGATTGATGGCCATCTCCTGGACGCTGTCCCGCACCTTTTTCTTGGCGCGGTTCCAATCTGAGCTGTTGAGGTTGCTCAGCTTCGGCGGTGTATCTTCCACCCCTACATATTTCTGCAGGAAAGCGATCTGATCTACTGGCACATAGAGCTTGTCTTCTCCTGCATACTTGATTTGAAGGTAATCTCTCTTTTTCCCATCAATCTCGAGGGTTTCCACTCCCAGATACTGCCCGATTCCGTGGTTGACGTGCACCACATAGTCCCCTGGCTGCAGATCCTGGAAGCTGCTGATTTCTATGCCCTTATCCCGAATCCGCACTCTTCTCTTTTTTCGGGTGCGGCCGAAAAGTTCGTTTTCTGTAAGGACGATGAGCTTGCCCCTGGGCACTTCCCAGCCTGCCTCAAGCCGGCCGAGGGAGACATAAGGCACACCTGCAGAAGGGGGGCTGTCTAAGTGAGGCTTGAATACTGGCGAAAGCTCGAACTGCGATAGCGCCTCCACAAGCCTCTGGCCGCGCTGCTGGTCTGTAACCACAAATAAAATCCTGTATTTCTCCCGCTGCCACTGGCGAACTGACTCTGCCAGCTCCTCCATCCTGCCGGAGAAATGCTCCACTGTCCTGCTGCCTAAAACAGCTGTCTTTTCCAGCCTCATCCCGCTCATTCGCTTGCCTAAAAGGGAGAAATACAAGAGCCGAAAATCTTTCAACTCTTTGGCTATTTCATCCCACTGGAAAAAGAATTCCTGCTCCAAGGGCAGGGTAAGGCCTTTGGACAGCTTGTCGGTATACAGCTCTGCAAACTCGTAATCGAAAGCCAGTGCGCTTTCCCGGATTCGATTGGGTTCGTCCAAGATCACAAGTTTCCCTTGAAAGTATGAGAAAAAGCTGGTCAAAGGCACAATAGCCGGCGCATAAAGGGACAGCCCGGGAAAATAGCTGCCTGTTTTCAGTTTTTCCAGGTGCTCGGCTGTGCGCTCCTCGATTAACCTTCTTGCTTCCCGATCGAGGCCTGGGATCTTTTCCGCAGCCTCTTTGATTTTCTCCAGTTCCGCAGAAAGATCTCTGGGATAGGGAAGCTCCCAGGCCGGACAGACGCTTGCCTCTTGAAGGTTTCTCACAGAGCGCTGGCTGTCAGGCTCAAATTCCCGAAGGGAGTCCAGCTCCCGATCGAAAAACTCAAGCCGCAGGGGAAGCTGCCTGTCTGGCGGAAAGAGGTCCACGATCCCTCCCCTGATGCTGAATTGCCCTCTCCCCTCAACTAAATCCACCCGTTCGTAGCCTGAGGAGGTCAAGATGCTCGAGAGTGCTTCCAGGTCTACCTCGTCGCCAACGCGCAAATCTACATAATATTTCTTTAATTCTTCTGGTTCCAGCACAGGCTCCAAAATGGCTCTGATGGGTGCCACCACCACAGCAGGGGAGTTTGTAAAAAGCGCCCGTAAGGCGGCAAGCCTCTGCCCTGCGATCTCCCAATTGGGCCGCACCAGCTCATGGGGCAGCAGCTCCTCTGTGGGGTAGAGAAAAACGTGCTCTTTCCCCAGGAAGCTTTCTAAATCCTCCACGGCTTTAGCAGCCTGGAGGGGGTTGTAGGTGAGGTACAGCATTCCTTGGGGCTTTTCCTGGAAAAGGGCTGCCACAAAAGCTGTTTTCAATGAGCCGCCAATGCCGCTTACCAGCTGCTCGCGAACTCCTCGCCTTGCGGCGCTCTGTACTTCCTGAAAATCAGGCAGCTCTTGGATTGTGGGTAGTAAACCTGAAAGTCCCATGCACTAAATTCCTCTTTTCCCTTGCATTAAATAAATGAAATAATTCCAAAAAAAGTGAAGGGCGACTGCTGCACCGAAGGAAGCGACTCTGCCCCACCTGAAAGCCCAGGATGCTGCCAGCCCGAAACTCGTGTGGGTAAGCAGAGCTGCCAGGGCAGGGCCAGGCTTCCTTCTGCCCACTTCCCAAAGGGCCTCTGCTAGGCCGAAGTAGAAGTGGAGGGGAAAAATGGGCACAGCAAAATACCAGGCAGCAAGGGCCTTGGCCCCTTCTTCGATGAGGGGTGCGGCCTTCATCACGCTGCCTGGTTTCAATTTTCTCAAAAGCGGCCAGAAAAGATATGTTGCAAGAACAGCAGCTCCTGCTGCAAAAAGATGCATTTTTAAGCCCTGGTGTTGTATTCGCTCATTGCTTTCTCCATCCCATAGCGGAGCCACGCCTCCACAGCATCTGCAGCCCGCCTTACAGCTGCACCTAAAAGCACAGCGTCTTCCTTGTCAATTGGCGCCAGGACCCAGTCCGCTGAGGACATCAGTCCTGGTGCAGGCCTGCCGATGCCAATGCGCAGGCGGGGAAATTCCTCGCTTCCTAAAAAATTGATGATCGAAGCCAAGCCCCTGTGTCCTCCGCTGCTGCCCCGGGGGCGCAGGCGGATTCTCCCGGCAGGCAGGTCCAGATCGTCGTAGATCACCAAAAGGCACTCTTGGGAAATGCCTTCCTTCCTTAAAAAAGGTTCCACAGCCTGGCCGCTGTTATTCATATAAGTGAGGGGCTTGAGGAGGTAAAGGCCTTTGTCCTGTGCCAGCAGGGCCTTTTCTCCTTTGCGCCAGCGCAGGTTCCACCTTCTGGCCAGCTCGTCTACTGCCCAGAAGCCCAAATTGTGGCGGGTAAGTTCGTATTGGCTCCCTGGGTTTCCCAAGCCTACAATCAAATATTTGTCCATGGAGAATAGAAAGAAAATGCGTAGGTGAGCTACGCATTTTCTTCTGCTGCTTCCTCCTCGCTTTCTGCTTCTGGGGCTTCTTCTGCTGCCTCTTCTTCTACTTCTTCGACTTTAGTCGGGGCAACTACAGTGACCACTGTCTCCTCTGGGGAGGTTTTAATTTCAATGCCTTCGTCAACTGCCAGTTCAGCCACAGTAAGTGAGTCTCCAATGGCCAAACCGGAAACGTCTGCAGCGATCTGCTCAGGCAGATTGGTTGGCAGACATTCGATTTCAAGCTCATGAAGCATCTGCTGGACAATTCCGCCGTCGTTCTCTCTGGCATCTTCCCCTGCAAGAACCAGCGGTACTGTGACTGTGATCTTCTCTGTCAAGCTGATTTCCTGCAGGTCAACGTGATGGATGTTTTTGTAAAGGTGATCATACTGGATATCCTTGAGCAGAACTGTGCGCTCAGCTTCTCCTGGCAGCTGCAGCTTCAGGAGCCTTGCCCCTTCCCCTGCAGCAACCTGCTGCAGTTGCCGGGCAGAAAGCACAATGGATGCAGCTTCCTTCCCTTTGCCGTAGAGGACGCCGGGAATCTTGCCTTCTTTTCGCAATCTCTTATTTTCACCTTTACTTGTCTTCTGTCGCAACTCCGCTGTGATTACAGCCTGTTCCACTTAACTACACCTCCACTGAATTCTAAATAAAAAGTTCACTGATTGAGCGCTCTTCGTAAACGCGGCTGATTGCTTCTGCCAAAAGGGGAGCGATAGAAAGCACTTTAATCTTATCAATTTTCTTGTTCCCCAGCGGGATGCTGTTGGTAACAATCACTTCGCTGAGAACTGAGTCCTGAATTCTTTCGATGGCAGGGCCTGATAAAACCGGATGGCTGCAGCAGGCGATGACGTCTTTTGCCCCTTCAGCAACCAGGGCAGCTGCTGCCTGGACGATTGTCCCTGCTGTGTCGATGATGTCGTCGACAATAATGGCTGTTTTGCCCCTGACATCGCCGATGATGTGCATTACCTCAGACACATTGGCATCCGGCCTGCGCTTGTCGATGATGGCGATCTTGGAGCCCAGCCGCTCTGCAAGATCCCTGGCTCTGGTAACTCCGCCCACGTCAGGTGAAACTACTACTATGTCGTCCAGGTTTTTCGACTGAATATATTGGACTAGAATTGGCAGTGCTTTTAGGTTGTCCAAGGGAATGTCAAAAAAACCCTGGATCTGTCCTGCGTGCAGATCCATGGTCAGGACCCTGTCTGCACCGGCAGCTGTTATGAGGTTGGCCACCAGTTTCGCTGTGATTGGATCCCTAGGTTGGGTTTTTCTGTCCTGACGCGCGTATCCATAGTATGGGATAACCGCTGTGATGTGCTTTGCTGATGCTCTCCTTAAAGCATCGATCATGATGAGAAGTTCCATCAGGTTGGTGTTAGCAGGTGCGCAGGTTGGTTGAATAACGAAGGTATCAGCGCCCCTGACTGTTTCGAAAATACGCACCCTGATTTCTTCATCGCTGAAGTGGGAAATTTGGGATTCTCCTAGTGGAATGCCTAATTCCTGGGAAATCTCTTCAGCCAACTGTGGGTTGGCGTTTCCGGTAAAGATCATTTTCTTTCGGCCGACCTGGCAAGACATTAAAATAGCGCCTCCCTTTGGGATGTTCCTAACACCTTATTCGCTTAACTTAAGGATTTTCCTGCTTGCTTATGTTTTTTTCCTTTTTTGGCAGGTTAACCTGCCTGGCCCTGGCGATAGCGAGAGCCCCTGGAGGAACCTCTTCCGTCAAGGTGGATCCTGCGCCAACCAAAGCGTTTTGCCCGACTTTGATGGGCGCAACCAAATTGGTGTTGCTGCCGATAAAGGCTCCGTCCTCGATAATCGTGCGGTGTTTGTGGACACCGTCGTAATTGCAGGTGATAGTGCCAGCGCCGATGTTCACTCCAGCTCCGATTTCGCAGTCACCGATGTAGCTGAGGTGCGGTACTTTGCTGCCAGGTCCTATTGTGGAGTTTTTCAGTTCCACAAAATCGCCTACCCGGGCCCCCTGCCGCACAATTGTGCCTGGCCTGATATAGGCGAAAGGTCCTACGCTGACTCCCTCTTCCATGACGCTCTCTAAAACAATGCTCTCCTGAATGCGGCAGCCATTTCCTATTTTGCTGCCTGCAATTCGAGAGCGGGGACCGATGATGCAGTCTTCGCCGATTGCAGTTTCCCCTTCTAAAATTGTAAAGGGCAGGATGGTGCTGTCCTGACCTACCTCTACAGTTGGTGCCACAAAGGTGCTGGCAGGATCGACGATGGTAACACCGCTGTCCAACAGTTCCCTTAATTTCCGCTCCCGCATAATCGCCTCAAGCTCCGCAAGTTGCCTGCGGCTGTTGACGCCCAAAATCTCATCTGGGTCGGGGGTGGTGTAAATGGCGAGGTTGTCCCCAGCTTGAGCCAAGATCTCCACGATGTCTGTTAGGTAAAATTCCTTTTGTTTGTTGTTATTGCTGATCTTGGCAAGAGCCCATAAGTTTCCTTTCGGCAGGCAGTAGACGCCGGCGTTGATCTCGCAAATAGCCCGCTCCTCGGGGCTTGCGTCTTTTTCCTCTACGATCTTTGCCAGTAAACCTTCCTCGTTTCGAATCAGCCGGCCGTAGCCTGTGGGATCTGCCACCTTTGCTCCCAGCAGCACCCCCCGGCCGGTTTCTTGAGCCAGGGCAAGCATCTCTTGCAGGGTTTGGGAGCGCAGCAGGGGTGTGTCCCCGTAGAGGATGAAAACGAAGCCTTGAGCTTGTGCTAGAAATTCCCTGGCCATCGCCACAGCGTGGGCTGTGCCCAGCTGCTGAGCTTGGAGAAACCAGTTTTTTTCCTCAGGGAAGGCAGCTTTCACCTGCTCTGCCAAATGACCCACTACAATTGCCCGCTTTTCAATTCCTGCTTCATCCAGAGTATGTAGCACATGCCACAACAGGGGTTTGCCTCCTAAAGGGTGAAGCACTTTCGGAACTTTGGACTTCATCCGCGTGCCCATGCCGGCTGCCAGGACAACCGCCTGCACCTGTGGGTCCATGTTCATCTCCCCTTTTCCTTTAATTACCAAAAGCCGCCCAGAAGGCGGCTTGTTCAACTCTCCTTTGGTGGAGGCGGCGGGGAACTGCCCCCCGCGTCCGAAAAGGTGACAATAAAAGGCTCTACGAGCGTAGCCTTTGTTTTGTTTTCACCTGCTGCCCTCCCAAAGGCAGGATGACAGAAGGCTAGTTGCCTTTAAATTTCCCCGCAGCCTTCGGCAACGAAAGGCTTTGGGTAGCTTGTATAGTTGACGTCTAATCCTTCCCTACAAGCGAGGAAGGTTAGACGTGCTGCTGTGAATTAAGCAGCTAATGCGTAATTGTCTGCGTTTATTTGTTTCCACCGTTTAACGAGACCAGGTGGGATCTCGGCTCGCTCCTTTTACTCTCACTCTCCCCGTCGAAACTAGTTCGCCCCCATGTTAGAACTCTCTCTCGCCTCGAGCCAGTCGCCTTTTAAGGTCTCGTTTGGCGAGATCTTGCCGTTTGTCATAAAGCTTTTTCCCTTGGGCGACAGCTAAAGCTACCTTTGCTATGCCCTTTTCGTTAAAGTACAGCTCAAGGGGAATTAAAGTCAATCCCCTCTCCGCTATTTTGCTCTGCAGGCGGGTTATTTCAGCTTTATGCAGCAGCAGTTTTCTGGGGCGCAGCGGATCGTGATTGTAGCGATTTCCTTTGTCGTACGGGCTCACGTGCATATTGTAGAGGAAAACTTCTCCACCTTCAGCTCTAGCAAAGCTGTCTTTGAGATTAACTTTCCCCATTCTAAGGGATTTTACTTCCGTGCCCTGAAGGGCAATTCCTGCTTCTATGGTTTCGCGCACGTGATAGTTGTGGCGGGCCTGGCGGTTTACTGCTATAACTTTTCTCTCCACTTGCTTCACCCCCGCCTATTTAATTATAACATTCTCTGTTTTAGTGTCAAGGGAATTTGCACCCTGATCCCGCCACCCTGTCTTCCGACACCAAGCCAGCTGCTGCCTCCTTTGCCTCTCGTCAGGCGGCTTTTCGCCTTCCCGGGCAGCTCTTTGCCTCATAACCTTCACCTGCTCTGCCAAAGGAGGCAAGCCGATGTCTTTTCTCAACTGGTCCACATTCTCTTCATCCTGAAGGGGCCAGTAATTGAGCTGGCCCTTTTCATCCCAATCAAATTGTGTGCCGTATTTTTGGGGCTGTCCTTGGAAAAAGCAGATCCGATCCTCTAAATATGCTGGGTATTTTGCTGGTATTTCCCCACGCTCTGCTGCCTGCTGCAGAAGAGAAAGACAGCTCTTTAGGAGATCCGGCCTCGCAATTGCGTGCTGCAGGATGAGCCATGCTGCCTCAGCTCCGTCGGTTCCCACTTTCGCTCCAGTAGGCCAGCCGATGGCATTGATTATCTCCTCGAGGCGCTGCGCGTTATCATTATGGAGCTTTTCCATTTCCTTGTTATAGCCGCCAAAGAGTTTTCCTTCCTGCAGCAATCCTTCCCGCAGCTTTAGATCCCGGGCAGACATGGCAAGGAGCTGGGCTCTATATTCAGGATAAAGGCACAATTGAGATCACATCCAGAGCCTAATTCCATAATGGTTAGGTAGATCCATTTTATGGTATAGGAATGTCAGCGCAATGTCAATAAATTTTTCCCTAAAGAGGGAAAGCCGCGCTGGCCCCGAATATCTTAGAAAAGACTTTTGGAGGGGTATTTGATGCTGCAATCGAGAATAAAGCGGATGGACAGCTTTGACGTCATTGTCTGCGGTGGGGGGCCTGCAGGCTTTACTGCAGCAGTGGCAGCAGCAAGGCTCGGCTGCAGAACCGCTTTGCTTGAACGCTATGGCATGCTGGGAGGCGCCATGACTGTTGGCGGAGTACCTGCTCCTGCCCTCTTCCACGCTTGGGGAAAACTGGTCATCAAAGGGATCGGCTGGGAACTGATGGAGCGGCTAGCTGAAGCTGGCTGGGCAACTCTTCCTGATCCCAGCACTCCCAAACGCCATCCTGAGATGGCTGTGAAAGTAAACGCCCCCATGGCAGCCTGGCTGATGGATAAAATGTCCCAGGAAGCCAAGGTTGAGCTCTTCTTTCATCAGCCTGTAGTTGAAGTTCTCGGCCGGGATAAAAGCCTGGAGGCAGTGGTTATCTCCACAAAATCAGGGCTTCAGCTGCTTGAAGGAAAAGTCTTCATCGACTGTACAGGAGATGGGGATATTGCAGCCTGGGCAGGCGCAGACTATGAGTTGGGAGCAGAGCTCCAACCGGGAACCTTGGGCTTTTACTTGAAAGGTTCTGCAGATGTCGATTCGGAGAAGCTGAATAAGTCTTATATGGAAGCCAGAGAAAAGGGGCTTATTTTGCACGGCGATTTTTGGGGCGAAAACGGAAGAAATGCAGTCACCATTCTCCGGGGCTTGAACGTGAATCACGTGGTGTTCAACGGCGCAGACAGCAGAAGCCGCACCAAGGCAGAGCTCGCAGGCCGGGAGTCTGTGGCCAGGATCAGCCACTGGCTGCGGGATTTTGAATCGGAGTTTCAGCCTATAATCATTGCCCCTGAAGTTTGGGCAAGGGAATCCCGCAGGATTATAGGCGAGGCTTATATAACTGTAGATGATTATCTGGAAGCCAAAGCGGGGCCAGATGCAGTCTGCCACTCTTTTTATCCCATCGATCAGCATACCACGGATAAAAAGAATACGATAAAAAATATTTTCCTGGAAGAGGGGAAAGTGCCCAGTATACCCTATGGTGCTTTAGTCCCTAAAGGGTTTAAGAATCTCCTGGTAGCTGGACGCTGCATCAGCGGTGACAGGCTTGCTCAATCAGCCTTCAGAGTCCAGGCTTCTTGTATGGCAATGGGACAGGCTGCAGGAACAGCTGCCTATCTTGCATTGACCGACAACTGCGCTGTGGGCGAAATTGACCTGCAGCAGCTCAGAGGGGTTCTGGCAGAGAAAGGTGCCATAGTACCTGAGGTTGCCAGCTGACCTAATCGAAATTGCTGTTGCTTTTCGGCAACGCTTAGGTTATAATGTAACCGGACGGTTTTGCAATTTTCTCGCAGGTTTAAGGAGGGAGCTTGTTGATTGCTTTAGTTATCTTCCAGTTCATTATCTCCATTGCTGTGATTTTCATCGTTATAGCCCAGCCTAGCAAAGGAGAAGGTTTGGGTTCCATAGGGGGCGGAGGACAACTTTTTCACAATCAGGCCAGGGGTTGGGAAGCTGTTTTGGAAAAGCTCACCACATACGCTGCAGTGTTGTTTATGGTTTCCTCAATCCTGCTGGTTTTGCTAAACAAATAAAATAAACAGCCACCTGTCAAAGGTGGTTGCTTATTTTTAAAGGAAATGTGGCGAAAAATATATTAGAGAGATTGTGTGGGAGGGATTTCATTGGAACGGTTAAAAAGTCTCAGCAAGAAAAAAATCAGCCTGCAGAACAAGATCATACTCCTTTTTGGGGTGGGGCTGGTAATCGCATTATTTATCGGCATACCCATTATGAAAAAGATCTTCTTCCAATTCCAGACAGTTTTCTGGGAATTTGTCGGCAAAGCAATTCTCACAGCTGTTGTTCTGGTAATTATCAGGCCTTTCGTGGGCATTTATATTTTAGATCCTTTAAATAAATTCTCCGAGCTGATGGCCAAGCTTGCTGATCAGGATCTGACCGGCAAGTTGGATATACATACTGGCGATGAAATCGAGGTTTTAGCCGAGCGTACAAACCAGATGGTGGACAACCTCCGCAACATTTTGAAGGACAACCTGCTGGCTGCGGAAGAGCTGATGACTTCTGCCAGCAGCATGTCCGCCTCTGCAACCCAGGCAAATGCAGCTACCAAGGATTTGGCTGCAACCATCGACGAGATCTCGCAAGGCACTGAAAGACAAGCACAACACACCCAGCAGACCACAGAGGTGGTCCGGCAGATGGCCTCCAGCGCCGAACAGGTTGCTGCTGGGGCCCAGATGGCCGCTGATACAAGCACAAGCGCATCAGAGCGGGCTAAAATGGGCGGAAAGGCCTTGGAGCGCGTCATGGAATCAATGGCCCAAATCCGAGAAACTGTTGTTAACTCAGCTAATGTTGTTTCAAACTTAGGTGCCCGTTCTCAAGAGATCGAGAAGATCGTGGATGTAATTCAGGGGATAGCCCGCACTACAAACCTCCTGGCCCTAAACGCCACGATTGAAGCGGCACGAGCAGGCGAGCACGGCCGAGGGTTTGCAGTGGTAGCTGAAGAAGTGCGCAAGCTGGCTGAACAATCCGCCCAATCAGCCGGGCAGATTGTAAAATTGATCGAAGAAATCCGGCAAAGCACCCAGGAAGCTGTTGAAGCTATGGAACTAGGCACAAAGGCTGTTGAAGAAGGCAATACTGTGGCTAAAGAAGCAGAAGCTGCCTTTATCCAAATTACCCAGGCTGTAAGCGAGACTGTGAACAGGGTTCAAGAGATCGCTGCAGCTGCGGAAGAGCAGGCTGCAGGCAGCGAAGAGATGATGAGCGCCATCGAAACTGTTGCTGGAATCGCCAACCAGACAGCTGCAGGTACCCAGGAGATGGCAGCAGCTGTTGAGGAGCAGGCATCCACCATGGAACAGCTCGCAGTATCTGCCAAGAATTTGGTGCGAATGGCGGAGGATCTCACAGCTTTAGTGGGACGGTTCAAAGTGAAAAGAAACTTCCAGCGCTGCTGGCGGGTTAAGGATTGTAATGAGGTTAATTGTCCCGCCTACCAGAGCAGCGAGGAAAAATGCTGGATGATCCCAGGCACCCTTTGCGATGGCGAGGTGCAAGGAACAGCAGCCGAAAAGAGGGCTATGTGTCAAAGCTGCGAGGTCTTCAGGATCAACAATACCATCGAAGATGATGATTGAGGAGGTTTCCCTCCTCTTTTTTTCTAATATAATTTTAAGAATAGAAATAATCTTCAGCAGGAGGGAAGGCTGTGTCCGGCATTGTTGTTATCCTCGGCCTTGGAGCTTTTGGAGGACTGTTAAATCATCTTTATTTTCACAGCAATATTCTTCTTTTGCCAGGCCTTGAGCGGCAAGAAGAAGGGAAAGTGTACCTGAAGCTGGGTTTCCTTGCGGAAATGATTCTCGGAATGGGGGCTGCGTTAGTGGCTGCGTATCTTCTGGTGGATGCAGGAGATACATTCAGGCAGGCTTCTACAGCACTGCTAGGGGGATTTGGCGGCGGAGGGCTGCTTGCGCAAAGCGCTGCCAACCTAGAGCGGCAGAGAGCAAGGGCTTTTCAGGAGATTAGCGAGAAACTTGTCTCCAGCCCAATCAAATCCCACAAAATCACAGCATCCTCTGCAAAACTCGAAAAAATCCTCAAGCAGTTAGAAAAGGCAGGCTCAAGGCAGCAAATCAGCTTCCTACGTAAAGAGGCATTATCGCTCCTTCAGGATTTGTTTTCAAGCTAAGACCTAAAGCAAGGGAGGGAACCAAAACTAGGTTCCCTCCCTTGCTTTAGCCCTATTTTGCGACTAAGGTCACTACAAAATAATCCTTGCTCCGAACTACCTTAAGCCCTACCCTGCTTACCTCTAGAACTGCGATCACAGGCTGAGCTTTCTCTACCGCCTCCCCTAGGGAGGTGGCCGTTAAAGTTACACCTTGCCCTGAGCGAACCTGACCGAGCAAGAGCCCGTCTAACTGCATGACGGGGAAGCCGTTCTCCAGGCGCTTGGCATTTAAGAGAGCAAACAAAACCTGCTCATCGCCTGTTAAAGGTTGGGTCCAGTGTTCTGCAGCCAAGACTGTGGCTGCATACAAGCAGACAAACAAAAGGACTAGGAACACACTGCGCATTTTTCTTCCCTCCCGGGAACCAACCTGTCATTATTATTATAGCGCTAAAAATGCTCCTAGCCAATTTTGCCTTTTGAGGATATTTCCCCCGCTGCTGGCGCTAAAACCTATTAGTGGGAAGAACTGAGACTGGTAGCAATAAATGGCCTCTTTGCTGTTGAATGGAATTGCATGGCAATGCTTTCTCTGCGCACCCTCTGAACCTTCGCTTCTGCTTTGAGTTTGGCAGTTTCCAGTTCCTTTTTAGATGGCTTATAACCCATTTCTTTTCTGAATTCGTTAATCAAAAGCTCAATGAATTTGTCCATCTTTTGCTGTCCTCGAATGCCCCACCTGCGGTAGTTTTCCTCTATATAATCCACGATGTCTTCGGTTAAAGAATCCAATACCTTACTACGGCGCTGGCGGTTGAGAGCCCGCAGTCCACTCCCTAGAACTATCAAAATAAGCGGCTCAAACACTTCCTCGCTGAGGATAAAGTTCTTTACCACTTGCCACCACGCCACGCTATCACCCCTACAACATGGTATGAATAAGCTTGCCCTGTTGCTACAAAAAAAACAGGGGACAGTCTGCCTGTCCCCACAAGAGGTGAATTGCGTTAAGCTTCAAGCTCACCGATACGTTTGTTGTCTGCTCGAACCTCGACAAGTTGTGTAATTATATCTGCGTAGGTATATGAGATGCGTTTAACAGGATTTGTTTTCCCGTTAAGCGCCACTACAAAAATCTTGGGGTAGGTTTTCTCCAAAATCCCTTCGGCTTCGGTGATTCGCTTGCGGCCCCAATTTGCCCTGACGCTCACTCTCTTGCCAACCAGTGGATCCAATTGTGCTTTGATTCGTTGAAGAGAATTATTTTGTGCCATCCCCCATCACCTGCCTTTGCTTGTATTCATCAGTTTCTGTGGCACCAACTATCTCTTGCTTGAGCTATAGGGGTATCTAGTTTGAAACAAAATGGTGTTTCACCACTGCTGTTAAGTCAACTACATAAATATTGTAACACAATTCACAGGTGATGTCAACCGAAATAAAATATTTTACTACGTAGCGATAAAAATGTCAATACCCTATTTCGAAAAAGGCATTTGCGATGTCCGCAAAGCACGTAATAACAAAAAAGCGCGGTAAAATTATTTTACCCCGCAAAAATGGTGAAAACCACCGTTTTGTCATTAAAAACTAGCAAATATCCTAAAATTGACCCCAA
>LFTB01000057.1 GCA_001512905.1 Clostridia bacterium DTU084
ACCTTTTTCCTCTCTTTGCCATCTAAATCCCTCCTGTGGTACGTTCGGCCTTGTAGCCTCCCACAATTTAATTATCCTTCTACAACTATTCCCATGCTGCGAGCTGTGCCCTCGATCATCCGCATAGCTGCCTCGACGGTTGTTGCGTTCAGGTCTGGCATCTTCAGCTCTGCAATCTCTTTGACCTGAGCCTTGGTTACCTTCCCTACCTTGTTCAGGTTGGGTTCGCCTGAAGCCTTGTCCAGTTTGGCAGCTTTCTTAAGCAGAATTGCAGCTGGCGGAGTTTTGGTGATGAATGTAAAGGAGCGGTCCTCGTAGACTGTAATCTCTACTGGAATCACCATGCCAGCCTGGCTAGCTGTCCGCTCGTTGAAGCTTTTCACGAACTCCATGATATTCACACCATGCTGTCCGAGAGCAGGACCAACTGGTGGCGCAGGTGTTGCTTTGCCAGCTTCGCATTGGAGCTTAATAATTGCCGCGACTTTTTTGGCCATTTTCCCTTTTCACCCCGTTTTCTAGTCTATCTTCTCAACTTGCACATAATCAAGTTCTATCGGTGTATTTTCGCGACCAAACATTGTAACTGTAATTTTAAGTTTGCCGCGTTCCGGATTGATCTCTTCAACTTCACCTTCAAAATTCTGGAATGGGCCGCGGACGACCCTGACCTTGTCGCCCACCTCATAGTCCACCCTGGGCCTCGGCTCTTCAATGCCCAAGCGCTGAAGAATGCTGCTGATTTCTTTTTCGCCCAAAGGTGTTGGTTTGTGGGCTGAGCCAACGAAACCTGTAACACCAGGGGTATTGCGGACCAAGGACCAGGATGCGTCGGTGAGGATCATCTCAATCAGCACGTAGCCCGGGAAGATCTTCTTCTGGACTAAGCGCTCCTTGCCACCCTTGAACTCCAGTACTTCTTCCATGGGAATTAAAATTTGAAAGATCTTGTCTTTCAAACCCATGGTTTCGGCTCTGTGTTCTATATTAGCCTTGACTTTGTTCTCATAACCGGAGTAGGTATGGATTACAAACCATTTTCTCTCTTCCATTTTGCGGGCTTACACCCCCAGTATTCCCAAAGCTCCCAAGAGCTTTGCGAACACCCAGTCAGCAGCTCCGATAAACACAGCCACGATAGCGACAATGAAAATAACAACCCATGTATAAGTTTTAAGCTCATCGCGATTGAGCCAGGTCACTTTGCGCATTTCGCTTCTGACTTCGCGCAGAAACTTGACCAAGCTGAATCGGTTACGGGTTGCAGCAGTCCCGGCCATGGCGTTCACTCCTTGTTATTTGTTACGCCCCTACCGCGTTTCTTTATGCAGAGTATGCTGGTGGCAGAATTTACAATACTTCTTTAAACTCAGGCGATCAGTCTGCTTCTTGTTTTTATTGGTCCTGTAGTTTCTTCTTTTGCACTGGTCACAAGCTAAGGTTATCGCCACACGCATTTTTCCACCCCCAACTACGCCCATGCTCGGGACGCATAAAGTCACTATTAAAATTTATCATATCTTACCAAAACTGTCAAGCAGCCGAGAAACTCGACTTTCCATCTATCTCACTGGTATTTTTCAGCGTTTCAGGATAATTTTACCGCAAAAAGGGCAAAAAAATGGAGCCCACGACCGGGATCGAACCGGTGACCTCATCCTTACCATGGATGCGCTGCTACCTGCTGAGCTACGTGGGCCCGTCAAAGTTGTTTAATTGTAATTTTAGTATACCAAAACTTTTTCTAATGTCAAGACCCCGATCACAAAAAGCGATCACAAAAGCCGAAACCAAGCCGAAACACCGCACGTAAGTGCTGTTTTCAGCAAAGATTATTAAAAAAGACGCTACCCCCTTGAAATCTGCTGCGGTCCATGTTAGAATAAAAATGCTTCGGCCCCGTAGCTCAGAGGATAGAGCAGCGGTTTCCTAAACCGTGTGTCGCAGGTTCGACTCCTGCCGGGGCCACCATAATTTAAGCTAATCAAATGACCCGCTCCTTACCAGGTGCGGGTTTCTTTGTCTTGCTGCCATATTGGGAATCTGCCGCTCTTCGATGCTTAAGTAGCAAGGCTTTACTCACCTTTTTCTGAAAAGACCAAAATTTATGTTTAATGCTCAAGCCCGTGAAGCAGCACTTTACATAAAATATCTTAAAGAACTGCGTTGGGTATTATGCACCTTCTTTCTATTCAGCATATGGAGGTGATAATGTGAGCTCTATCGCAATTGATCCAGGCCATGGAGGCAAAGACCCTGGCGCCATCGGACCGACAGGATTGAAAGAGAAAGAATGCGCCTTGAAAATAGCTTTGAAGGTTGGACAAATGCTCAAAAAGCATAATGTTAAGGTAATATATACCAGGACGGATGACTCATATCCCTCCCTCACGCAGAGGGCAGAACTTGCAAACAAAGCCAAGGCGGATTATTTTGTCAGCATTCATTTAAATAGCTCCACAAGTCCCTCTGCACACGGAACAGAAACTTTTTCATTTAAGCGGGGTACTGTTGGGGAAAAGCTAGCGCAGAAGATTCAGAGCCATTTGGTGAAAAGCATCCGGTTAGCTAATCGGGGTGTAAAACAAGAAAACCTCCTTGTCTTGAAAAAGACGAAAATGCCTGCAGCTCTGGTGGAGGTTTGCTTCATCAGCAACCCCAAAGAAGAGGCCCTCCTGAAAAGCGACGCTTTTCTAAATAAAGCTGCAGAAGGGATAAGTAGAGGGATTCTTGCTCAGCTTAGCACTACTTAGGCTGCTACTGTAACTCAGTGGGGTCTGAAGTAACGGGAGCTAGGCTATGATTTCAACAGGCTACAAAAATTGCCCTCCAAGAATATAAGGAGGGCTTTTTTAATAACCATATGCACAAAAAATCCGGTTCTTCACAAATATAGATATGGGAAATTATTGTCGTATTCCTAACTAAGCATTGTTTCGAAAAATCAACGATGACAAACACAAACTCAGGTTCCGATTATCTGAGATAAGCTGATGAAATGAACGCTAAATACTTAATTTTTTTGCCTTTATGTACTCAGTAAAGCTTGCCGCACCAAGTTTTCTTCGTTTTGATATCATCTTAGCCCATATAGCGTTTCCTTGCGCTTCGGAGATGTACCCTCTTTCTAGTGCTGCAAATAATATATCGCCAGTTGTTATGTGCTTAAGGCCCATTTGGGCTATATAATAAGAAATATCCTTTAGATTATTACTTGCTACAATTCCATCATACTGTTTTGCTAATGCGATAGATGCGGCTTCTCCTTTTCCGATAACCTTATAACCATCTTTTGGTTTTTCAGTAAGCTGATAATAGAGATTGTAGGCTTCTGTAGCTATGTGAATAGACATTAACTGGGCTTGTTCCGCTGAAAGAAGTTTATCTATTTTTGCCTTTAAATGCGGAATCCCAGGATTGGACAGTTCGTCATAAACAATTTTAGGGATGACGATCCTATTGGGATATAACTTCACCAATATATTTTCAGTACCAACCCATAAAAAAGCTGAAATACAATCGGTATCGAAAAAGAGGGGCTCAGTCAAGCAAGTCGCCCCCTTCAGTTTCTTCCCCATAGACGAGGTCTGAACGGAAAGCATCCAGCAACAATTCCTCATATTTACCATTGGAGATAAGCCCTTGCTCTAGAGCTTTTTCTGCCTGCCGGATATAATGTCCGTATGTCTTGTATTGCTTCTCTTTTGGTGTCGGTTTATAAAGTGTATCACCGTAGCCAAGACTAAGAGCAGATAACATTACGTTTTGGCGCATGGAATCAGCTTCTTCGCGAGTTATCTCTTTTTCGCCGAGCAAACGGTTAAGGATAGCTTGTCTGCTGACACCAAAATATTGCTCTAAACGCACAACATCATGAATGGAAAGCTTATCGGAGCTCGATTTTTTTAACTGCTCAATTTTTTCGGAAAGGGCATCCGGGGGCATGAGCAGGTACGATGCAAACTGATCTGCTTCCTTTTCCTTTTCAGTTCCCGCGCCGATTATTTTTGCACATACCGAAGTGCTTTCGTCATCATCATAATACAGGTGGTATAATTCATGGGCCATGGAAAATCTCTGCCTGCCAAGGGTCATCGCCGAATTAATGGCAATGACACGGGTACCGTCTCCTTTAATACAAAGACCGCTTATGCGATCTCCCATGGGGTAGTATACGATAGTTAATTTGTCAATTGAATGCGCCAAAGTCAGTATATTAATGGGAGAAAATGGATCTTCTCCAAGTTCTTTTCTTAATCTAAGAGCCTTTTTCCATAATGCTATTTTATCCATCGGTATGCTCACCCGCCAGCAATTTTGTCATAAATTTACTGTTTAGTGCTATTCTATTTATGGCACTAATTGCCTCAAGATCACCTTCTTTGATTTCACTTGCTCGAAGCGCAAAAGACAACGGTTTAACAGGTGCTTCTAAATCCAAGAGTGTTGATACTTCTAAACCAAACAAGGCTGCAAGTTTATCCAGCATCTCTGCAGTTAAAGTACGCTTACCTTTCTCAATCATAGACACAAGACTTTGATCCACTTGAAGATAGTTCGCTAAATTGCTCTGGGTAAGGCCGCTATTTTCACGTAAAGACTTTATCCTTTCACCTATGAGCTTCGGATCGTTTTTCACACCAATACCCCCTTTCGCATTTAAAGTATATGCCAACACCGTCATATTGTCAATTGTGTTATGTTCTATTTTTATGACAGAGCATAGCGTTATTATCCAGCAGTATCCTCAGCATATACTTTTCTTGATTTCTGTTAACCAATAAACAAAAAACTGATGCACTTTAAAAATGCACCAGCTTTTTTCAACACCGCTATAAAACAGTTATTCACTGCTGCCCAAAAATATACTCTTCCTTAAACCGAGGAATGGAAAATTTTATGTGGGGAAATCTTTCCTGATAAGCTTTAAGGACAGGAGTGCAATCATAAGCATTAAGGTGCACAATCAGCGCTTCCTCAACATCCCCAACTCTTGTGATCAGCTCTGCTATTTGCTCAAAATTTGCATGACTGCTGAAGCAATCAAATTTGACAATCTCAGCTTTAGCATCTTGCAGGACACCTTCAATTTCTATCTGCCCTGTGGTGGTAAGCTGTCCCCCAGGAGTATCCGGTGACTGATAGCCAACGAAGACAAAGACGGTATTGGGATCCTGATGCCACTCCCGCACAAATTCATTAGCATATGAGACATCTGCCATTCCTGAGGATACTATGGCAACTTCGCCATGGCGGACTTGCTTTGTGCCAATGCTATTGCGGTGCGTGAAGATGGAGCCAAATGGTCCCTTTGCCTGGTAAAGCTCGGAGAAGTACGGGGCATATTTCTCTTTAGTAAAGATCTCTTCATAAATCCTATTCAGCTTGCCGACGCTGTAGCCGATCACCCAAATCTTTGTATCCGCAGGGATATGTCCTTCCTCCATCCCTACTGTTAATTCGTAGAGAACCTGCTGGGTACGGTCTAAAACAAAGGCAGGAATAATAACCCGCTTCCCTTCCTTTAGATAGGAGCCTATCTCTTTCTGGAAGTGCCCTCTTGCCTCTGGCGGAATTGGACGCACTTTCGCACCATAAGTTGCTTCAAAGATCAGATAATTTATCCCTTGAGGATACTGCTGAGGTGGGAGATAAGGAGAAAGCTCGCTGCCTAGATCGCCTGTGTAAAGCAGCGTTTTTTCTGTTGTGAGATCGGTGAGTTTGACCATGGCAGAACCTGGGATGTGTGGAGTTAAGAAGAATTCTGCCCGCACATTCGCTGCAGGTGTAAAGGTTTTTCCGATAGGTATTGCCACCACTTTCTCCATGATCTTTTGAACTTCCATCTGAATGCATTCGCTGCAAAGATAGAAGTTCTCCCGGGAAAGCTCATTTCGGGGCATATTTATTCTTTTGAAGTTGCGAGAGCTGATTCGAGAACCGTATTGGCAGTCTGAATAAAGGTGAACTGCAACGTTCTTGTACCTGCCTTCGTTGGCCCGTGAATAATAAAATGATTCTACTCCATAATATCCGTATTTTGAGGCCATCTCCAGCATTACGGGCATTATTTCTTTTGTCGGTTCTGTGCAGTAGATTTTGCCTGCATAGCCAAGGTTGATTATTTTGCAGAGGTTGCCTATGTGATCTGTGTGGGCGTGGCTGATGATGATAGCTGAGAGGCTTTCAACCAGCTTTTTATCATATCTTCCTTCTTCTTCGCCTTCGTTATCATAAAAGCTGCCTGCATCAAGCAGAATTCTTTCGCCGCCGATTTCAATCAGGTGCATGGAACCGCTGACAGTTCGGTTTGCACCATAGCCGGTGTATTTGATTGCCTCTGTCTGTAAACCGCCAAACAAAAGGCTCGCTAAGATTAGAGAGATGACAGCGATTCCGGGAAATAGCCTACGGTTAATCATCGGACAGCTCTCCTTTCAGATTACAATGAATCATGTAAAACCTGCTGCTAGAGTCTGTCCTGTTTCCAACTTTGTCCACTCATTTTTAATTCAGCACCCTATGATAATAACTGCGAAAAAAATTAAGAGCTTATAAAGTTTTTAGCCTTATCTTATATCCCATTTTCCGACCATCTTTTTTGTGAATAAAACAATTTCAAACGTTGTGGTTACAACACCTNNCCCCAAATTTTAAATGGTTTTTCCTTCTTATGTCGAACTAATATAATAGGCAATTTGACATGGAGGGGAATATCATGCAACAATCTCGAAACGGTCGGAAAAATATATTGGAATCGTTAACAACACTGTTCCCCAAACAGTGGATTAGACGAACCGCATCAGAAACGGATTTTATCAAACGTAGTCGGAAGGTTGACCCTGTGGTTTTTTTATGGTCGCTAATCCTTGGGTTTGGTGTGGGGTTACAGCGAACTTTGGCGGATCTGCGACGTGTTTATGAAAGTCAAGCTGGGCATAAAATAGTTCCTTCTGCCTATTATGATCGCTTTACCCCTGAGTTGGTTCAATTCCTTAAACGCTGTGTGGAAAAAGGAATTGATAATTTGGTGCTCGAGCCAAACTTGAAAATGGGCAAAAAACTTCAAGAGATCCGAGATCTAGTTGCTATTGATAGCACAATGGTTCGTCTTCATGAGCTTCTAGCGAAAAAATGGCCGGGGCCCAGAACTAATCATTCGCCTGCTTCTGTAAAGATTAATACTATCGTCAGCGTATTTGGGGAAACAAAAACTAAAGTCCGCGTTGTCGAAGGGAAACGCGCGGAGAGTAAATTGCTATCAATCGGGAAATGGGTAAAAGACCGCCTGTTATTGTTCGATTTGGGATACTTTGGGTTTAAAAATTTCAGGGAAATAGTAGAAAACGGGGGGTTTTTCATTAGCCGTTTGAAGTCAAACAGCAACCCCATTGTTCTTCGTTCTTTGAAACAACACCGGGGGCGATCTATTAAAGTCGATGGACTAAGGTTTTCTGAAATTAAAGCCAAATTAAAACGCGGGATTTGCGATTTTGAGGTTTGGGCAACCACTAGCCAAAGTAAAAACATTAAAACTCTCGAAAAATCAGCTCTTCTTTTACGTGTTGTTGGTATCTGGGATAAAGAAAGCAACGAATATCATTTTTATATCACAAATTTACCGGTTGAAAAATTTACAGCCGAGGATATTGCAGCCCTGTATCGGGTGCGCTGGACAATTGAGATGCTTTTTAAAGAGCTTAAAAGCTGTTACAAACTTGAATGTATTTCTTCCGGTAAAGAGTGTATTGTAGAAGCATTGCTTTATACAGCATTGCTAACGTTAATTGTTAGCCGCAAGATTCTATCATCGCTA
>LFTB01000128.1:0-245 GCA_001512905.1 Clostridia bacterium DTU084
CGATTTTTCCCGGTCAGTCCGTTTTTTATCACACGGTCGATCCCCGCGCATGCGGGGTAAACAGTGCTTGACTCGGTCTCCAGGTTGCAAGTTAAGGTCGATCCCCGCGCATGCGGGGTAAACCACTATCTGCATCCTCATTTTTGATCTTCCTCCGGTCGATCCCCGCGCATGCGGGGTAAACCTCGCAGTTTTTAATGGCGATGAGTGCATATGGGGTCGATCCCCGCGCATGCGGGGTAAAC
>LFTB01000128.1:345-8641 GCA_001512905.1 Clostridia bacterium DTU084
ACGGCTGCAAGCCGGAGGAGCTAGAAATATACGGTCGATCCCCGCGCATGCGGGGTAAACTAGGATAAGGCTTGATCCATGGGCCGGAATCACGGTCGATCCCCGCGCATGCGGGGTAAACTCTTGAACGACCTGTGGCGGCATGGTTTCATCAGGTCGATCCCCGCGCATGCGGGGTAAACACGGCTAACCACCCCTCTCAAGAATCTGCGCGAGGTCGATCCCCGCGCATGCGGGGTAAACCCATAAAGTCATCGCTCCTCGTGGTGTGGATGCGGTCGATCCCCGCGCATGCGGGGTAAACCTTGCACGCTGATTCCTGATTCCCTTAACCTGAGGTCGATCCCCGCGCATGCGGGGTAAACACAGGGAAAGAGCTTGCCGTTGACAGTGTCCACGGTCGATCCCCGCGCATGCGGGGTAAACCATTGGAGAGAATAATCCTCCCAAATGTCCCACGGTCGATCCCCGCGCATGCGGGGTAAACGGATCGTAGAAAATGCGCAAGTGGTGCTTTGGGGGTCGATCCCCGCGCATGCGGGGTAAACTTTCCCAAGCTAGGCGAGAGATAGAAGGAGGGGGGTCGATCCCCGCGCATGCGGGGTAAACGATCCGTCGAATTCGTGATAGCCCATGTAGTAGGGTCGATCCCCGCGCATGCGGGGTAAACCCAGACCCGCCCGCTAAGCCAGGCGGGTTTTGGGGTCGATCCCCGCGCATGCGGGGTAAACGTACTGCAGGATAGCGAGCGTATCGAGACCATGGGTCGATCCCCGCGCATGCGGGGTAAACAATACCGTCCAACTCCTGCTCCTTGGATACCCAGGTCGATCCCCGCGCATGCGGGGTAAACAGAGTTAGGCCGAACACCGCTAGTGCCATGGTGGGTCGATCCCCGCGCATGCGGGGTAAACCCATGTACGGATCGGGGTGGTGGATACTTGCAAGGTCGATCCCCGCGCATGCGGGGTAAACAAAAGGTTGGCAACAAGTGGGACAACCCCGAACGGTCGATCCCCGCGCATGCGGGGTAAACACAGCCTCCGGTAATGCGGGCTAACCTACACGGGGTCGATCCCCGCGCATGCGGGGTAAACTCTGATACAAAGTTATTGCCATTGGTGCGTAGAGGTCGATCCCCGCGCATGCGGGGTAAACTCACTTTACCCGTGCAGGCCTAAAAGCCTTATTGGTCGATCCCCGCGCATGCGGGGTAAACATTTCGAGGCGGAAACCGGCGAAGAAATTGAACGGTCGATCCCCGCGCATGCGGGGTAAACCACCTTGGCCTGTAGGTCAAGGTAATCGGTGCAGGTCGATCCCCGCGCATGCGGGGTAAACGGTATGGCGTGAGAGACTCGAGGAAGCTACGGCGGTCGATCCCCGCGCATGCGGGGTAAACTAAAGAGTCAAGCTTATTTCCCCATCCAGTCCAGGTCGATCCCCGCGCATGCGGGGTAAACGAAACTGGCGGCATGCTCTTGTCGTCCTATACGGGTCGATCCCCGCGCATGCGGGGTAAACCCGTGTTTCCGGATCTCTATTGGATCCTCACTAAGGTCGATCCCCGCGCATGCGGGGTAAACTTGGGAAAGAAATATCTTTCCACAAAGAGGGAAGGTCGATCCCCGCGCATGCGGGGTAAACCCGTGTTCAAACACTCGATGAGTCTGATACTGGGGTCGATCCCCGCGCATGCGGGGTAAACGGAATTTGTGGTATAAGACAATCAAGAAAGGAGGGTCGATCCCCGCGCATGCGGGGTAAACCGCTAGTTGGGCCATTCGTAGGCTAAATACGGCGGTCGATCCCCGCGCATGCGGGGTAAACTACGAATCTAAGCAGGGAAAATACCTGTCGTGGGGTCGATCCCCGCGCATGCGGGGTAAACTTCTCCAACACCCCTCGATCATCTATCCAGCACGGTCGATCCCCGCGCATGCGGGGTAAACCGCTACCACGCATCAACTCTACGCCGCACTCGCGGTCGATCCCCGCGCATGCGGGGTAAACCTGTCTGAGTTTTTCTCCCTCTTCCCAACGCAAGGTCGATCCCCGCGCATGCGGGGTAAACGCGTTGAAGAGGGAGTCTTGCAAAACAATCCGCGGTCGATCCCCGCGCATGCGGGGTAAACACGCAGCCCCAGAAACAAAGCATCTCCTCCAAGGGTCGATCCCCGCGCATGCGGGGTAAACGCGAAGTGTACGTCCCGGACTTCAAGGACGAGTGGTCGATCCCCGCGCATGCGGGGTAAACGTGGGACCAGGACAGAACATATCGAGTGTCGAGGGTCGATCCCCGCGCATGCGGGGTAAACGATCGTGTATTGGATCGACGAAAAAACAGGTGGGGTCGATCCCCGCGCATGCGGGGTAAACACCAACCGTATATATACCAGACGTTTTTGGCACGGTCGATCCCCGCGCATGCGGGGTAAACCCAAATCAGCTTTCAAGTCACGCTTTTTCATCAGGTCGATCCCCGCGCATGCGGGGTAAACATAACCCGCGTCTCTGGCCTCTTTTTTAGCCTCGGTCGATCCCCGCGCATGCGGGGTAAACGCCTAAGATGGCGATGGCTAGTGCTGCGAGTCCGGTCGATCCCCGCGCATGCGGGGTAAACCCCTGCTTTGCAGCATTCAATAAAGACGTACCAGGTCGATCCCCGCGCATGCGGGGTAAACCATCTCACGCATTTAACCACCTCTCCATCCGTGGGTCGATCCCCGCGCATGCGGGGTAAACGGAAAAGATTGACGAAAAAGCTATAGAAAAAGCGGTCGATCCCCGCGCATGCGGGGTAAACTAGCCGAACTGGAGCAGATGATGGAGGAGGCTCGGTCGATCCCCGCGCATGCGGGGTAAACGAAAAACCGGGAAGACATCGAAAACCTCATGGAGGTCGATCCCCGCGCATGCGGGGTAAACGACTAAACCCGCAAACCCGCTTGTAGAGCTTGTGGTCGATCCCCGCGCATGCGGGGTAAACTCCTTCTGGATCTCCAGCTCCAGGTCCATAATCGGTCGATCCCCGCGCATGCGGGGTAAACCCTGCCGCAGGAGGAGCGTAAGATGCGGCCATGGGTCGATCCCCGCGCATGCGGGGTAAACCCCACAGTGGAATACCTGGAAGTCGTGAAGTGGGGTCGATCCCCGCGCATGCGGGGTAAACCCGCAAGTTCAGGCATTTCATTTTGCATCCGGTGGTCGATCCCCGCGCATGCGGGGTAAACGTCGCGCAGCTGCTGCGCGTAGTTCCTTCTGAGGGTCGATCCCCGCGCATGCGGGGTAAACGAGCTTGGGCTCCAAACAATCTCTAAAGCTGACGGTCGATCCCCGCGCATGCGGGGTAAACAAAAAAGTAAACCTTTTTCTGCAAGAATTTTTGGGTCGATCCCCGCGCATGCGGGGTAAACAAAAATTCTGCAATGTCGCCTGTATCGTACGGAGGTCGATCCCCGCGCATGCGGGGTAAACCTTTGGCTTATCACCTTTTTCAGTTCCCTCAGAGGTCGATCCCCGCGCATGCGGGGTAAACTGCGCTTTTTCGTCGCGCAGCTGCTGCGCATAGGGTCGATCCCCGCGCATGCGGGGTAAACCACCCCTTTTTGCTATGTAAAAAGCGAGACAATGGTCGATCCCCGCGCATGCGGGGTAAACACGAAAAGGCACAAGAACTTGGGCTGCAAACTAGGTCGATCCCCGCGCATGCGGGGTAAACTTCTTCGATTCCCTCCTTTACCCACTGTATCCAGGTCGATCCCCGCGCATGCGGGGTAAACCTCCTTTTCCCTTTCCACAAGGAGGGAAAAACAGGTCGATCCCCGCGCATGCGGGGTAAACAGCGTGGAAGCGACGGGCGGAGGAGTGGGTAAAGGTCGATCCCCGCGCATGCGGGGTAAACCGATCACGGATTGCACAAGTTCCCGCGGGGTAAGGTCGATCCCCGCGCATGCGGGGTAAACTTTGGCGTTTCGTACAAACACAACTTATGAACAGGTCGATCCCCGCGCATGCGGGGTAAACATACTTGTACGACGGGGAGCACATCGTAATTGAGGTCGATCCCCGCGCATGCGGGGTAAACTCTCTTTTCTCTTTCCACAAGGAGGGAAAAACAGGTCGATCCCCGCGCATGCGGGGTAAACAGTGAAAGCCTTTACCGAGTATTCTCAAGGAGAGGTCGATCCCCGCGCATGCGGGGTAAACATATCCCTGGCGGCGTCCTGCCTGTGGATGCCGGGTCGATCCCCGCGCATGCGGGGTAAACCTTTGGACCGAGGATGGCGAGTTTGTAGAATCGGGTCGATCCCCGCGCATGCGGGGTAAACTGGTGTAAGCAAGGAAGTGTCAATACAGGTCACGGTCGATCCCCGCGCATGCGGGGTAAACGGGGCAGAAAACTCCCTTCTGCCCTTCTTCATGGGTCGATCCCCGCGCATGCGGGGTAAACAGCCCAGACGCATAAAAAATTTTAGGAGGTTGGGGTCGATCCCCGCGCATGCGGGGTAAACCGCAGCAGCTGCGCGACGAAAAGGCACAAGAACGGTCGATCCCCGCGCATGCGGGGTAAACGCGGGAAGACCAACTCCCCCTCCACCAACCCCGGGTCGATCCCCGCGCATGCGGGGTAAACATGTGGATGCACCCGAGTGCCGTCTGTGGGGCAGGTCGATCCCCGCGCATGCGGGGTAAACCCTTTTTCTCAAAGATTTTTTGTTAAGAATTTGGGTCGATCCCCGCGCATGCGGGGTAAACTGCGCTCCACGACGACCTCTTTTTCAAAAGGGAGGTCGATCCCCGCGCATGCGGGGTAAACCAAAGAAACCACTCCTTCCTTTATCTTCTCTCAGGTCGATCCCCGCGCATGCGGGGTAAACTCTTTAGCATACATAAGGCCGGCGCCGTCGCTAGGTCGATCCCCGCGCATGCGGGGTAAACATTCTTATGGCGTAGTTCACCTGTACGGCCTGGGGTCGATCCCCGCGCATGCGGGGTAAACCGACATACCATCAAAAGCAAAAGAAGGAAGTGAGGTCGATCCCCGCGCATGCGGGGTAAACTTGACCCGAAGATGCCGGAACTCGGGCGTGTTGGGTCGATCCCCGCGCATGCGGGGTAAACTGGTGAAATTATCCGCCTCAAACCTTCCTTTGTGGTCGATCCCCGCGCATGCGGGGTAAACTCCCTCATTCCTCTCCCTCCTCTTCAATAACGAGGTCGATCCCCGCGCATGCGGGGTAAACCGGCTAGCTAGCACCCCTCCAAAAGGAGGTGAAGGTCGATCCCCGCGCATGCGGGGTAAACCTGCAGCCTCCTTTTAAGGCATAGCCGACAAAGGGTCGATCCCCGCGCATGCGGGGTAAACGGACTTCGACAATCTTGTAAACCGGTACGAATAGGTCGATCCCCGCGCATGCGGGGTAAACGATCAGGAAAGACGTAGCCAGGAGGCTTTTCAAGGTCGATCCCCGCGCATGCGGGGTAAACCGAAAGAGTGAAGCGTGGCGACATTGACCAATGGGTCGATCCCCGCGCATGCGGGGTAAACCTTCTGGCTACGTCTTTTCTGATCCTTGTGTACGGTCGATCCCCGCGCATGCGGGGTAAACGCTTGTAGAGCTTGTTTCAGCGATCTGCCTTTTGGTCGATCCCCGCGCATGCGGGGTAAACCCTGATAGACGAAGAGGAGGAAATCGCCGATGAGGTCGATCCCCGCGCATGCGGGGTAAACCCAAAAGTTCTTCCTCGCTTAAATCCCCGTCCCGGTCGATCCCCGCGCATGCGGGGTAAACTTCCCTGCCTGCGTTTTCGTGTGTGGAAAGGAAGGTCGATCCCCGCGCATGCGGGGTAAACTTCTAAAAGAAAACGAGTTGTTAACATTGGTCGGGTCGATCCCCGCGCATGCGGGGTAAACTGTATCCGCATCCGCAGGTGCGGGATGGTGCCAGGTCGATCCCCGCGCATGCGGGGTAAACACCGCCCGGGGCATGGCCTCACAGGAGCGGGCGGGTCGATCCCCGCGCATGCGGGGTAAACTCAATTTGCCTTTGTTTTGGCATCGTATTACGCGGTCGATCCCCGCGCATGCGGGGTAAACGCGAGCGACAAGGTCCTTGGCGATCTGTGCCGCGGTCGATCCCCGCGCATGCGGGGTAAACCTTAACCCCTGCAAGCTTCTTCGAACCACGGGAGGTCGATCCCCGCGCATGCGGGGTAAACTCCCACTAGTTTCTTTTTGGTCCCCATAGTTGTGGTCGATCCCCGCGCATGCGGGGTAAACTGAAAACGCAGGCAGGGAAGGCATCTGAGAGATGGTCGATCCCCGCGCATGCGGGGTAAACGAAGTCTCGCGCGCATATTTGGACGTGGACCAGGGTCGATCCCCGCGCATGCGGGGTAAACCCTGCATTTTCACGTGTGGAACATCCTTCTCTCGGTCGATCCCCGCGCATGCGGGGTAAACGATATAGCCTCCTTCTCTTCGCTAATCCAGAAGGGTCGATCCCCGCGCATGCGGGGTAAACGATTCAGCTCGATGGTGTGCTTCCTTGTATGTCGGTCGATCCCCGCGCATGCGGGGTAAACGTTATGATTCTCGTCTTCTCTTGCTCGATGTCAGGGTCGATCCCCGCGCATGCGGGGTAAACAGGTGCATATCGAATACGGCATCAACACCTTTAGGTCGATCCCCGCGCATGCGGGGTAAACGCTACTGCGACCAGCATGAGGACGTCGAGAGCCGGTCGATCCCCGCGCATGCGGGGTAAACGACGTAAAAGACGTAAGGAAGGTTCCTGAGGAGGGTCGATCCCCGCGCATGCGGGGTAAACGAAATTTAGGAGGGAATTTGTGGTATAAGACAAGGTCGATCCCCGCGCATGCGGGGTAAACAGGGGTAGTTTCGGCAAGGAGTTGGCTTGTTATGGTCGATCCCCGCGCATGCGGGGTAAACGTTGAAAAAGCTGTATCCCAAAGTCCGAAAACGGGTCGATCCCCGCGCATGCGGGGTAAACCGGTTTTTTGTTGAGCCGCCTTCCCACCGGCAGGGTCGATCCCCGCGCATGCGGGGTAAACTTGCCTGTTTCCATACTAGCACGTCACCATACAGGTCGATCCCCGCGCATGCGGGGTAAACAATATCGTCTTGAATCCTGCTCAGAATCGTAAAGGTCGATCCCCGCGCATGCGGGGTAAACTTGTGAATCGCCACGATCTTGGCGAAGTACAGAGGTCGATCCCCGCGCATGCGGGGTAAACAAAGCATGATTTTGGAAAAAAGAAGGCAATTAGGGTCGATCCCCGCGCATGCGGGGTAAACCCAACAATAGCCCAAATACCGACTACAAGCGGGGTCGATCCCCGCGCATGCGGGGTAAACCAGGCAGCTTTACAAAAAACGCGATCTAGCAGGGGTCGATCCCCGCGCATGCGGGGTAAACCGATTCTGAGCAGGATTCAAGACGATATTTGATGGTCGATCCCCGCGCATGCGGGGTAAACGGAAATGCTTTGTTGATCGATACTTGCAATAGCGGTCGATCCCCGCGCATGCGGGGTAAACGCAATAACTTCCGTGACATGAACTGTCCCACAAGGTCGATCCCCGCGCATGCGGGGTAAACAGAAGGAAAGATCGCATACCGATCAAAAGGAGGGGTCGATCCCCGCGCATGCGGGGTAAACATTGGTCACTCAGAAGAAGAAGCACGCAGGATAGGTCGATCCCCGCGCATGCGGGGTAAACTATTTTTTTTGTTGGCAAGCACGTTAACGCAAGGGTCGATCCCCGCGCATGCGGGGTAAACTGTGCATAGTTGCGACGAAGTTCCGCGTTAAACGGTCGATCCCCGCGCATGCGGGGTAAACTTGTGGTATGATGTTAGTGTGGCTGGCAGTCAGGGTCGATCCCCGCGCATGCGGGGTAAACGAAGGAGTGTTTTTTTATTTTTGTGCTTTTTTCGGTCGATCCCCGCGCATGCGGGGTAAACGACTATTTCAAAAGCAGACCAAGCGCAGATAGCGGTCGATCCCCGCGCATGCGGGGTAAACTTCTTGAGACTCTTGGTGTGGATACCGAAGAACGGTCGATCCCCGCGCATGCGGGGTAAACGCCGAAAACCTCCCTTAACCAGCAACCACTTCAGGTCGATCCCCGCGCATGCGGGGTAAACATGCGCAGATCTTCCGGCAGATCGTCATCTTGCGGTCGATCCCCGCGCATGCGGGGTAAACGGGTGAGGTGCCAGGGTAAGGGGTTCATGGACGGGTCGATCCCCGCGCATGCGGGGTAAAC
>LFTB01000066.1 GCA_001512905.1 Clostridia bacterium DTU084
AACCGTATGTAAGCCAATGGATGCTCCACCCATAACGACAGTTTGGGTGGTGAGGTTCACGCATCCAGTCTAAGTAAAGAAGCCTTAGAGCGGTACAGCAGGGTTATTGCTCTCCACAAAAAGTACAGAGACGCTATTTTTTTCGGCCACATTCTGCCCATTGGCATGAGGCCGGATGGGTATTCCTGGACCGGTTTTCAATCTTTTGTTCCAGGGGAAAAAGAGGGATTTATTATCGTGTATCGCGAATACTCTCCGGAAGACAACTACACATTCAAGCTGTTTGGAGCCCAAGGCAGCAGGATCACCCTCAATAGCCTCAGCGATGATAGCCCCCAAGAGAACAAAGAACTTAAAGATGGCTTTCTGGCCGTTCATCTGCCGGATCAAAACAGCTTTCGCCTTTACAAATACAACATCGATTAGGAGTGGAGTTTGCCTTGAAGATTCTTTCTATCGGCAACAGTTTTTCACGGGATGCCACCTGCTACGTCCATCAGATTGCCAAGTCCTCCGGCGTTGACTTGCTGTCAGTGAACCTTTACATCGGCGGCTGTTCTTTAGAGCAGCACTGGCAGAATGTGCTTCAAAACGCCCCAGCTTATCAGGTAGATATTAACGGTGAGGAAACTGAAAAACACTCTTCCATAGAATCAGCTCTCAAGAGCCAAAAGTGGGACTACGTTACACTTCAGCAGGTGAGCAATCTCAGCACAGATTACAGTACATATCAGCCCTATCTTGGGAACCTCGTAGAGTTTGTCAAAAAGCACGCCCCTGGGGCAGAGATCGTGATCCACCAAACCTGGGCTTACGAAGAAGGCAGCGAAAGATTGTACGAGATAGCTGGCTACAAAAAGCAAGAGTTGATGTTCAGGGACTTGGAAGCAGCTTACCTGAAAGCTGCAGAGTTTTTAGGAGGCGCAAGGATCATCCCCTGCGGCTGGGTTTTTCAGCAGTTTCTCAAACGGGGTTTTCGAAATCTGCATCGGGATACGTTCCACGCCTCTATTCCGCAGGGAAGGTATATTTTAGCTGCGGTGTGGTATGAATTCTTCACTGGCAAAAACGTTTCAGAAACAACGTTCTGCCCAGAAGGGCTGGCAGAAGAAGAATGGAACTATTTGAAAGAGCAAGTACACAGCATCTTCAATGGCGCCTGATAATTTAGAAGTGCATGGAACATGGAAACAACCACAACCAAACTAATAATCGGAATCAGCAGCCTGCACTATGAGTGGAAGACAATAGCGGAGATATCGAGCAGGCTAAAGAATTTGGGTTTGATCATTTAGAGCTTTCAACTACTCGAATTTCCTCAAGCGATTATCTAGAAATTAAGGAAAGTGCCTTTGAACTCGGAATCAATTTAGGTTTGCACGCCTGGGAGGACTTAGCCCAATTGGGACCCGATGAGGGAATCGCTGCGACCACTGCTTTAATAAGCGATGCAGCCCAATGGGAGTGAGGGAAATAGTTCTCCACTTTGGGACTCACCAAAACAGGGAACAAGGAATTGAGTTCACGGCTGAGATTCGAAAACACGCCTCCCCTCAATTGGAAGCTTCAAATATAAAGATACTCCTGGAAAACCACTATAGCTACGACTACAAAGGATTAAACGAATTAGGCGGGGAGCCTGCTGATTTTTTGAAATAGTTCGAGATTGTTGACAGCAAAAACATAGGCTTCTGCTTAGATTACGGCCGCGCCAATATGACAAAAAACGTAGACGCATTTATTGAAGAACTAAAGCCATGGCTCTCATATATCCATATAGCAGACAATATGGGAGAACATGATGATCACCTCGCCTTTGGAGATGGGACTGTGGACTGGCCCAGGGTTCTTGAGCTGACCGCAAAATCAGGCTTTAACGGACCTTATGTAATCGAGTTCCCAGAAAAGTTTGGATTGGCTAAGTTTGCCGCTTTTCAGAACCTGCTGACAAAGATTTATGAAAAAAACAAACAAACCCTGTAGCATGAACGTGAGCCCATTAAAATGCTTCGAATGGGATAATTCAAAGAACTGAGCAGTATTTTGGACAGCCCTCCAAAATACTGCTTTTTTTATCGGAGGCTGCCTCGTTATATTAGGACATGTTTTCCTAATATACTATACTAACAGAGATCGGGAGGAAAGTATGAAAAAGCAAATTATCCTTTCCTTGCTCATTCTGGTCTTGTCAATAGCTGCAAAAGCAGCAGGCTGGACAAAAAGCGCCAGTGCTCAGATGTGGTTTCGCGCCATTCTGAAAGCAGACTACGACTACCAAGGCGCATTCACAGAAGCAAGGAAATTTTTTGATGAGCTTAGAAAACAGGGCGGCTGGCAGATCCTGGAGCAGGAAGAGAAGCTGCCTGGACTTGTGCGGCCTGTTATGGGGAGTGTTAGCTCGGGCTTTGGAATGAGAGAGCACCCTGTTTTAGGCGGCAAGCGCCAGCATCAGGGAATAGACCTGGAAGCGCCCAAAGGCAGCCCTATCCTGGCAGCCATGGCAGGTGAGGTAGAGGCTGTAGAGCGGGACAGCACCTATGGGCTTAAAATTGTCCTCAGGCACGCTAATGAATACAGAACAGTTTATGCACACTGCGATGAAGCTTTGGTAAAAGCCGGGGACCAGGTAAAGGCAGGGCAAGTGATCGGAAGAGTGGGAGACAGCGGCCTTGCCACAGGACCGCATCTGCATTTTGAACTCCGCATTGGAGACAGAGCCATCGATCCAGGGCAATTGATCAAATAGGTGGTGAGGAGAGATGTGGATCGGGCGGATTTTCGGGATCCAGATCCTCCTGCACGCCTCTTTTCTAATTGCCCTCTGCTTCTTTGCCCTGGCAGGACTCCTCCCTCAAGCCCTGATCCTTTTTTCCTTGGTTTTTCTTCACGAGCTTGCCCACGCAGCAGTGGCCGTGCTTTTGCGCTTTCCAGTGGAAAAAATCGAGCTTTTCCCTTTCGGCGGCAGAGCCCAGGTTTCCTTCCCGCTGCTTTTTCGCCCTAAAGCAGAGATCCTCGTTGCCATAGCCGGCCCCCTTTGGAGTTTGAGCCTGGCTGGACTTTTTGCGTACCTGAGATCTAATGGCATTCTCGGTTCGGGGCAGTGGACACAGCTGATGATTGCCGGCAATCTCAGCCTGGGCCTCTTCAATTTTCTCCCTATCTTGCCCTTGGATGGAGGGAGGGTTCTGCGGGCTGCCCTCAGCCGCAGGCTCGGCTTTCGCCCCGCAACAGCCGGGGTGGCCCGGGCAAGCCGCCTGGCAGCTATTTTGGCAGCAGCTCTTTCCCTTGTGCTTTGGCAGCTTAAGGGCACATCTCCCGGCTTTTTGCCCATCTGCCTCTATCTTTTTTTTGCAGCCAAACAAGAGGGTGAGTTTGCCTCTTATTCCCACCTGCGGTATCTTCTCCACAAGCAAGAGGAATTACGGCAAGAAAAAGTTCTCCTTGCAAGGCACCTGGTGGCAGAAGAAGCCACCCCCCTAGAGAAGATTATCACCCAGTTTGCGCCAGGTTCCTATCATTTAGTCACGGTTGTCAGCGAAAGCTTAAAAATCCAGGGGGTAGTGGGCGAAGCCCAGATTATCGAGGCCCTTTTTCAAGGTGGTGCCCAGATGAAGGTTTTAGAACTTTTATCATGATGGTTTTTCTCTGTCCTGGCAACAATAATAACCCTTCCGACAGCGGGAAGGGTTTTTTCACGTGTATGCAAGTACAATAAAATGTGGTATAATTTTAGAATAGAGAAACTTTCCCAGAGGTGGAATGATTTTGTTAGACAAAAAACAGTGGGACGCGATTTTAGCCAGGGTAGAGAAACCGGCAAGATACATAGGCGGCGAGTGGAATCAGCCTCCAAAAGAAGGAAAGCTTGCTGTTTGTTTGGCCTTTCCAGATGTCTACGAGGTGGGAATGAGCCACCTGGGGCTGAAGATCCTCTACCACGTCCTGACGCAGAAAGAAAACGTGGTTGTGGAACGTGCCTTCTGCCCGTGGATCGATATGGAAGAAGAAATGAAAAAGGCAAAGATCCCATTGCTGAGCGTGGAAAGCCACAGGCCTTTATCTGAATTTCAGATCGTAGGCTTCACCCTCCAGTACGAGCTCTCCTATACCAACGTCCTTCAGATGCTGGCTTTGGGAGAAATCCCCCTTTACAGCGCAGAGCGGACAGAAAAACATCCGCTGGTGATTGCAGGCGGACCATGCGCTTTCAACCCTGAGCCCTTAGCCCCTTTTCTCGATGCTGTGGTGTTGGGAGAAGGGGAAGAGGTGATGGGAGAGATCGTAGACTGCTATGAAAGCTGGCAGAATAAAGGAGCTTCCAGGGACAATTTGCTGCGCTCTCTTGCTGAAATCCCAGGGGTCTATGTGCCGTCCTTGTATAAAGTGAGCTACAATACAGACGGTACCATCAGGGCAGTCGAACCTGAAGAAGGAGTGCCAGGGACTGTCACCAAAAGGCTCGTGGATTTGGCAGGAGCCCCCTATCCAGAAAACTGGCTTGTCCCTTACACAGAAATCGTCCACGACAGGGTAATGCTGGAGATCATGCGGGGCTGCACCCGGGGCTGCAGGTTCTGCCAGGCAGGGACAATTTACAGACCTCTGCGGGAGAAATCCCAGAAGGAAATCATGGCCTTGGCTGATAAACTCCTCAAAAACACCGGCTATGATGAGCTGAGCCTGACATCCTTGAGCAGCTCAGACTACAGCAGGATCGCAGAGCTCCTTGCGGCCCTTGTGGACAAGTACGGCGAGATGGGCGTGTCTGTTTCCCTGCCCTCGCTGCGCACGGACAAATTTGCCATCGAGCTCGCCCAAACCATCGAGAAAGTTCGCAAAACCGGCCTCACCTTTGCCCCTGAAGCTGGCAGCCAAAGGCTGCGGGACGTGATCAACAAAGGCGTGACAGAGGAAGATCTCATCTCCACCGCCCAGGCTGCTTTCAGCACAGGCTGGCGGAGAATAAAGCTATATTTTATGATCGGCCTTCCCACAGAAACAGACGACGACGTTTTGGCAATTGCCCAGCTGGCCAAAAAAGTTCTGGCTGTGGGAAGAGAATGCGCAGGCAAAGGAAAGGGGGGAATACAAGTTTCAGTGAGCGTCTCCTCATTTGTCCCCAAACCCCACACCCCTTTTCAGTGGGAAGCCCAGGACACTATGGAAGAGCTTGCCAGAAAGCAGGAGCTCCTCAAAGGGGCATTGGCAGGGACCAGGGCCATAAACCTCGCCTGGCACCAGCCGGAGGGCAGCCTCTTGGAGGCGGTTTTGTCGAGAGGCGATCGGAGGCTGGCAGAAGTTATTATGTATGCCTGGCAGGCAGGCTGTCATTTCGACAGCTGGCAGGAGCAGTTTTCCTTTGACAGCTGGCAAAAAGCCTTTCGGAAAGCCGGTTTGGATCCTGCCTTTTACGCAAACCGCAAGCGTTCCAAGGAAGAGATTTTGCCCTGGGACCATCTGCACAGCGGTGTAAACAAGAGTTTTCTGTGGCGGGAAAGGCAAAGGGCTTATTCCGGCCAAAGGACAGAGGACTGCAGGCTGGGCTGCACAGGCTGCGGGGTCTGTCCAGGGCTTGGTGTGTCTAACTCTTTTGCCCAAGAATAAACTGAAGAGGTGGAACCGTGGAGAGGGGAACGAGAATTCGGGTCAAGTTTGTAAAAAGAGGAGAGCTGAAGTACATTTCCCACTTGGATTTGCTCCGTACCATGGAGCGGGCTGTGAGGCGCAGCGGCCTTCCCATCGCCTACACCGAGGGTTTCCATCCCCATGCCAAAATCCAATTTGCCTCGGCGCTGCCTGTGGGGGTTGAAAGCACGGGCGAGCTCATGGATATAGAGCTCAAGGAAGAGTTTTCAGCCTCAGAGGTGGTTCAGAGGCTTAAAGAGCAGCTGCCAAAAGCTTTAGCGCCGCATGAAGGCGCTGTGGTCCCTGAAGGAGAGGGGAAGCTGACCAGCCTCGTGCAGGGGGCTGGGTATCTGGTGCGTGTGGAGCCGGTGGCTGATTTGGCGGGGCGTGTAGAGGCGTGGCTCGGGAAAGACACTGTTTTGTGGCCGAGGCAGCGAAAAGGCAAAGTGAGGCATTTGGATTTGCGCAAGGCCACAACCAAACTCGCCGCCTGCGGCACAGACCAGCTGGAACTTTTTTTATCTTTTTCACCAGAAGCGACTAATGTGCGGCCCCAGGAGGTCATCCTTTCCCTGGAGCTAGAGCCGCTTTTTGTTGTGCGGACGGCAATCTTTGGGGAAGGGGTGTTATTGGCGCCGCTGAAGAAGGGAAAGAATTGAGTAAGCGAAAAAAGAAGAAAGAAGCGAAGAAAAAGGAGATTTTGGTTTCAGTAGAGAACCTGCAGACCCGAGCAGCCGTAATTGAAGACGGAAAGCTGGTAGAGATGTACGTAGAGCGTACTCTTCACCAGCAGGTCGCAGGAGGAATCTACAAAGGAATCGTGAAAAACGTGCTGCCTGGCATGCAAGCAGCTTTTGTTGACATCGGTTTGGAACGCAACGCATTTCTCTATGTTGACGATATCCAGACCCAAAATAAGACCAAGGGCAAAGCCCGGATTTCTGAGATGCTCAAACCTGGCCAGCAGTTGATCGTTCAGGCTTTGAAGGAGCCTATGGGTACTAAAGGGGCAAAGATCACAAGCCAGCTGAGCATCCCCGGACGCTATCTCGTATACATGCCTGATGCAGGATACACAGGCATCTCCCGCCGGATCGAAAGCGATGCTGAGCGGGAGAGGCTCCGGGAAATAGCTGAGCGCTTGCGGAAGCCCCATGAGGGCCTCATTGTCCGCACTGCAGCCGAAGGGCAGAAGGAACGGGAACTGAAGCGGGATTTGGTTTTTCTGCGGAAGCTGTACAACAAGATCAAGAAAAAAGCCAAGAAGACCAAAGCGCCAGCTCTCCTCTACAGGGATCACGATCTCGTCTACAGGTTAATGCGGGATACTTTATCTGAAGATATTGCCTCCATTCAAATCGACAGCGAAGCAGTCTACAAAAAAATAGTGGAGGCAGCCCGCACCCTCTCTCCCCGGCTGCGGAAGCAGGTCAGCCTTTATACTGGCAAAGGGCCTCTCTTTGAAAAGTACGGCATCGAACAGGAACTTGCCAAGGCCCTCAAAAGAAGAGTGTGGCTTGACTGCGGCGGTTATCTGGTTGTGGACCAGACTGAAGCCCTGACTGTAATCGATGTGAATACAGGCAAATTTGTGGGCAGCACAGACCTTGCATCAACAGTTTTGAAGACCAATTTACAAGCGGCGGAAGAGATCGCCAGGCAATTGCGTTTGCGCAATCTTACTGGTATTATTATCGTGGACTTCATAGATATGGATACAGATGAAGACCGCAAGCTGGTGCTCAAGAAACTGGAAGAGCTTGTCGAGGCAGACCGGGTGAAAACCAATATCTTGGGCTTCACAAGGCTGGGACTTGTGGAAATAACCAGGAAAAAGGTTCAGGAAGGTTTAGGCGAGGTCTTTCAGAAGTCCTGCCCCTATTGCGAAGGGACTGGGAGGATCCTCTCTGAAGAGTCCATGGCCATCCAGGTGGAAAGGCAGCTCCGCCAGTTTTTAGCCCACAGCACCATGGAGGCAGTGCTCATTGGCGTGCATCCCCAAGTTGCAGCCATGCTCATCGGCTCCGGTGGCAGCAACCTGGCCCGCTTGGAGGAGGAGCTGAACAAAAAGATCTACATTAAAGGCTGCGACGCCTTTCACGCTGAAGAGATGAAAATTATTTCAGCAGGCACAAGGAAAGAAGTTGAAAAGGCAGCGCTGCCTGTGGAAGTTGGGGAAAAACTTGAAGTTACCATCGAGCAGCCGCACCTTGCAAACAAACAGAACGGCATCGCGCGGCTGGAAGGCTACATCATCGATGTGGAGGGAGCAGGCAAAAAGCTGGGACAAACTTTGACAGTAGAGATTGTCAAAAGAACCCGCACCTACGCTCGAGCAAAAATTTGCAGTAAAGAAGTCGGAGGGCAAAAACAATGAATGACTTAGAGATCCTGCAGAACAGGCAGCCTCTTCCCATAGGTGAGATCGCGGCACAGCTGGGCTTAGGAGAAGAGGATCTGGAGTATTACGGCAAATACAAGGCCAAAGTTCACCTGGACGTGTTGGCCAAACCTGCAAAGGGAAAATTAATCTACGTTACCGCCATCAACCCCACCCCTGCAGGAGAAGGGAAGACCTGTACAGCCATCGGCCTTACCCAAGCTTTAGGGAAACTGGGAAAAAAAGCAACTTGTTCTTTGCGAGAACCTTCCTTGGGCCCCACCTTCGGCATGAAGGGTGGAGCCACAGGTGGAGGTTACGCCCAGCTGGTTCCCATGGAGGATATCAACCTCCACTTCACAGGGGACATGCACGCAGTGGCTGCAGCCCATAACCTCCTTGCAGCACTGGTGGACAACCACCTCTTCAGAGGCAACAAGCTGGGCTTGGATCCCAGAACCATCACCTGGCGGCGGGTTCTGGACATGAACGACCGAAGCCTCAGGGAGATCATCACAGGCGTGGGCAGCATGGTCCGGGAAAGCGGCTTTGACATCACAGCTGCGTCAGAAGTGATGGCCATCTTGTGCCGTGCGCAGAGCTTGGAAGACCTCAAAGAGAGGCTGGGGAAGATCTTTATCGGCATGGCTAGTGGCGGCCCGGTCTGGGCTAAAGATTTAGGTGCTGCAGGTTCCATGGCGGCGCTTTTGGTAGATGCCATTATGCCGAACCTCGTGCAGACTTTGGAAGGGCAGCCTGCTTTTGTCCACGGCGGTCCCTTTGCCAACATCGCCCACGGCAACAGCAGCGTGCTCGCCACCAAGATAGGCTTGCGCCTTGCAGACTACGTAGTTACAGAAGGCGGCTTTGGCGCAGATTTGGGCGCTGAGAAATTCTTCGACATCATCTGCCGCGACGAGCTGAAGCCGCAAGTTGCGGTGGTTGTGGCTTCAGTCCGGGCTTTGAAGATGCACGGGGGACTCGAGAAAGCTGCCCTCGGAGAGCCGGACCTCGAAGCCTTAAGACGGGGAACTGCCAATCTGGACCGGCACCTTGAGAATTTGAAAAAGTTCGGTCTGCCCACAGTTGTGGCCATCAACCGCTTCCCAACAGACAGCGAGCAGGAGCTGGACTGGCTCTTGAAGCACTGCCAGAGCCGAGGCGCAAGGGCTGCCATCTCCGAAGTTGTTTCAAGGGGCGGCGCAGGGGGAGTGGAGCTGGCTGAGGAAGTGCTGGCTGCCTGCGAAGAGCCGAACCATTTCCAGCCCCTCTATTCCTTGGATCTGCCCATTGAGGAGAAGCTGGAGATTCTGGCCCGGGAGATCTACAGGGCAGAGAAGGTGGAATACACTAAAGCCGCGAAAAAGCAGCTGGCCCGCTGGAAAGATTTGGGAGGAGACAAACTTCCTTTGTGTGTGGCCAAAACCCAGTATTCTTTCTCAGACAATCCCAAGCTCCTTGGAGCGCCAACTGGCTGGACCCTCACTGTCCGGGAGGTGCGGGCAGCTTTCGGTGCAGGCTTTATCATCCCTCTGACAGGCGAGATCATGACCATGCCTGGCCTTCCGAAACAGCCAGCTGCAGAGAACATAGACATCACACCAACTGGCCGAATCACAGGCCTGAAGTAGGAGGGGGACAGGCATGATAATTGTAGGAGAGTTAATCAACACCAGCCGCAAAGCTATGGCTGATGCGGTAAACAGGCGGGATGAAGGTGAAATCTGCGCTGTAGCCCAGAGGCAGGCAGATTCCGGCGCCGCCTACATAGATGTGAATTGCGGCACTTTTTTGGAAGAAGAGGAGGAACTGCTTCCCTGGCTGGTCCGCATTATCCAAGAGCAGGTGGACCTGCCCCTTTGCCTTGACAGTCCTAATCCCAAGGCCCTTGCCAAGGCCTTGGAAGTGCACAGAGGCAAAGCCCTCATCAACTCCATCAGCGGCGAAGAAGAGCGCTTTGCACAAGTTTTGCCCTTGGTGAGAGAGTCAGGGGCTTCAGTAATTGCCCTCTGTATGGACGATGAGGGAATAGGCGAGGACGCTGCTTCCCGCCTCGAAGCAGGAAAAAAGCTGGGAGAGAGGCTCCTGAACGCAGGTATAGAATCTGAGCGGATTTTCTTCGATCCCCTTCTGCGGCCTGTGTCCACAGAAAGCGAAGCAGGACAGGTTGCCTTGGAAACCATCGCAAGGCTAAAACTAGCTTTTCCTCAAAGCCACATCATCTGCGGCCTGAGCAATATCTCTTTTGGACTGCCCAAGCGCAGGCTCCTCAACCGCACATTCCTCTCCATGGCAGTGGCAAGGGGCCTGGACAGCGCCATTTTGGATCCCACAGATCCTGAGATCCGCCTCACCCTTTTGGCAGCAGAGGCGCTCTTGGGCAAGGACGAGTTCTGCCTGAACTATTTGAACAACATTAGGGAGCAGGAGGAAAACTAGATGCAAATTTTGGACGGGAAAGCAACAGCCAAACAAATCCAAGGAGAGCTGTCAGCAGAGGTTCAAGCCTTGAAAGACAAGGGAATCCATCCCTCCCTGACAGTCATTCTGGTGGGCGACGATCCTGCAAGCCAGGTTTACGTGCGCAATAAAGAGCGCGCCTGTCAAAAGGTGGGAATAGAGTCCCGCACCATCCGCCTGCCGAAAGAAACCCAAGAGGCAGAACTTTTAAGCCTGATTGAAAAGTTGAACCGGGACCCGGATGTACACGGGATTTTGGTTCAGCTTCCCCTGCCGGAAGGCATTTCCGAGGAGAAGGTAATCTGCACCATCTCGCCAGAGAAAGATGTGGACGGCTTCCATCCTGTCAGCATGGGCAGGCTCCTCCTCGGCCAGGATGGCTTCCGCTCCTGCACGCCCTACGGCATTATGGAGCTCCTCCGCCGCTATCAGCTACCTATTGCGGGCCAGGAAGCTGTGGTTGTAGGGAGGAGCAATATTGTCGGCAAGCCCATGGCAGCCCTCCTTTTGGCAGAGAACGCAACTGTCACTGTCTGCCATTCCAGAACCCGGAACCTGGGAGAGGTAACCAGGCGCGCTGATCTTTTAGTTGTGGCAGTGGGCAAAGAAAACTTTGTGGGCAGGGAGATGGTAAAACCTGGTGCTGTGGTCATAGACGTGGGAATAAACCGCACAGAAGCTGGCATCTGCGGTGATGTGAATTTCTCAGAGGTGAAAGAAGTAGCTTCTGCCATCACCCCTGTGCCAGGCGGCGTCGGCCCCATGACCATCACCATGCTGTTGGCCAATACAATTCGTGCAGCGAGGAGGGCTTGCAGTGTCTGATTTCAGTGCTATAACCAAGGCGGTGATTGCAGGCAGGGCCAATGAAGTGAAAGAGTTCATCTCAGCTGCCCTGACCCAGGGAGCAGATCCTGGTCTGCTCATCAGCGAAGCTCTGATTCCCGGCATGAACACAGTCGGCGAGCGCTTTCGCAACAACCAGATGTATATTCCAGAGGTTCTGATTGCTGCCCGGGCAATGCAGAGCGGCCTAGCTGTGCTGAAGCCCCACCTGGTGGAACAAAATGTTCAGCCTGTTGGCAAAATCGTGCTTGGGACAGTAAAAGGAGACCTTCACGATATAGGCAAGAACCTTGTGGGGATGATGTTCGAAGGGGCAGGTTTTGAGGTTATAGATTTAGGTGTGAATGTAGATGCGGAAAAGTTTGCTGCAGCAGTGGAGGAGCACGGGGCACAGCTCTTGGGCCTTTCCGCACTCCTTACAACCACCATGCCTCAAATGCAGAAAACCATCGCCGCATTGGAAGAAGCAGGCCTTCGCAAGAAGGTGTACGTCTTAATCGGCGGTGCGCCTGTGACCCAGGAGTATGCTGAAAAAATCGGGGCAGACGGCTATGCGCCAGATGCAGCCTCAGCAGTTGTTAAAGCCAGGGAACTTTTGGGGATTTAGGGTGCAGCGCACCCTTTTATTAACAAAATGCAGAAAATTCATGCTTTAAAGGCTGAGGCTGTGGTTTTTTGGTATAATAATGTTAGCAGGCCAATCCTTTGGTGAGAGGTGAAAAAGACTTTGGATCTTGAGCCCATCCTAAAGAAGCTTGTGGATAAAATCGTTGCTGTGGCAAATCCTGAGCGGATCATTCTGTTCGGCTCTGCTGCCCGGGGAGAGAGGGGGCCTGATAGCGATTTGGATGTTTTGGTAGTAAAAGATGGAGATTATAAAAAGAATAGAAGAGCAGCAAAAGATATTTATAGGAATTTATTTGGGATCGGCCTTCCTGTGGACGTGATTGTGGTCACTCCTGCTGAAATAGAAGAATATAGGGATTGCCCGTATAGTATAATCTCACCTGCCCTGCGCGAGGGGAGGGAAATCTATCATGCTTGAAAATGACGTACGAAATCCTTTCGAGTGGCTGAGAAGAGCGCGGAGCGATCTTGCAATTGCAAAAAGCCTGATTTGGACGATTTGTGTTTTCACGCTCAGCAGGCAGCTGAAAAAGCGCTCAAGGGTGTTCTTGTGGCGCATGGTGCAGTTTTTCCGAGGAGCCATTCTATTGGACTACTGTTTGAATTAATTTCTAAAATACAAATCAAGGTACCTCAGGAATTAATGGAGGAAGCTAGTGAATTGACAATTTACGCAGTACAAGCTCGCTATCCAGGTGACCATGTAGTAGACTTTGATGAATATCGGGAGGCTGCAGCAACAGCTGAAAAAGTTGTCCGGTGGGCGGAGGAACATGTGAAGAGATTCTCAGACAACCAATGATTAAAATATCCCCTGTGGGGAATAGTTATACCATAGCAGGCTGCCTTAACCACAAAGGCGGCTTTTTTTAACGAAAACATAACATTTAGCTGGGAGGGTTTGGATCTTTTTGGTCGAATATATGAATGTAGACAACCCTCAGAAGGAGTGAACGAAAGCCGGCATGTGGAAAGAAATAATCTTCGGCTTGCTGGGAGGGCTGGGCCTTTTTCTCTACGGCATGCAGCTGATGAGCGATGGACTCGAGAAAGCTGCAGGAGACCGCATGCGAAAGATCCTCGGAGCGCTGACAAGCAGCACAGTTAAAGGTGTTTTGGTTGGTACGGTGGTCACAGCTGTCATTCAAAGCAGCAGCGCCACCACAGTGATGCTGGTTTCCTTTGTCAATGCAGGCCTTATGACCCTCAAGCAAGCAGTTGGCGTGATCATGGGTGCCAATATCGGTACCACGATTACAGCGCAGCTTATCGCCTTTGATCTTGCTGCCTACGCCCTACCAGCCGTCGGACTTGGTTTTCTTTTGTTTTTCTTTGCCAAAAAGGAAGCTTGGAAAAATACAGGAGAAATCATTTTAGGCTTTGGAATTTTATTTTTGGGAATGACAGTCCTCACTGGAGCAGTCAAACCCCTGCGCACTTCACCAGTCTTTGTGCACTGGATGACAAGTTTTGCAGCTCAACCATTGCTAGGCGTAGCAGTTGGTGCAGTTATAACCATGATCATTCAAAGCAGCAGCGCCAGCACAGGCATTCTTTTGGCAGTGGCATCCCAGGGTTTAATTAGTCTAGATGCAGCTTTATATGTATTATTTGGCTGCAACATAGGTACCTGTATCACTGCCATGCTCGCCAGCATCGGCACCAACATAACAGCCAAGCGGACAGCCCTGGCCCATGTACTGTTCAATCTTTTTGGGGCTGTGATTTTTATGCTGCTCTTTCCCTGGTTTAAGCAGCTTGTCCTTTTCACCACCCACACTTTGATGCGGACAACGGAATTGACTAGAACCGTCGCAAATGCTCATACATTATTTAACGTTACAAACACCTTAATCTGGATCCCTTTGGCAGGTGCCTTGGTGGCTATGGCAACCAAAATTTTCCCAGGAAAAGAAGAGGAAGAAGCAGAAGGACCCAAGTATCTGGACCGCCGCATGCTGGGCACACCATCGGTAGCCTTGGATTTAGCCCTTAAGGAGATCGTCCGCACCTCGAGGATTGCAAGAGAGATGATCGAAAAAAGCCAGCTGGTTTTCCTTGAGGGAGAAGATTTGGGCAAGGAGATAGACAAGCTTGAAGATCAAGTGGACGAGCTGCAGCGTGAGATCACAATTTACCTTTCCATGATCCTCTCCCAAAATGTTCTTGCAGAACACCACTCAACGCTTCTGGCAGGCCTCATGCACGTAATTGGGGATATCGAGCGGATCGGCGATCACGCAGAAAACATCTCCAAATACGGCCAGGAGCGGAAAGCAAAAGGGGTTGACTTTTCTGATGCAGCCAAAGCCGAGCTGGAAGACTATTTCCAGCGGATTCTCACCATTTTCGCCCAGTCTGTACAGGCTTTAGCAGATACTGATCGGGAGCTGGCTGACGAAGTCTGGCGTGAAGAGGAAGAAATCGACGCACTGCAGGAGTCTCTCCGCCGCAATCACCTGGACAGGCTCTGCGAAGGCCACTGCGAGCCTTTAGCTGGGATCATTTTTGTGGAGGTAGTAAATAACCTGGAGAGAATCGCAGACCACGCCACAAACATCGCTGAGGTGGTGGTGGAGAAAAGCAGCGTCCTCAACAACCTCCTCTTGGAAGTGGCCGCAGAAAATTAAAGCGAGATTGTCAAAGCCTTCCTGGCAGCAGGAAGGTTTTTTTGTATAAGGGGCAAGTAGTGAGGATAAACTACGGACAAAGCCTAATGGAGGTGAGAGTGGTGCCCGTTGGCGTAATTTTGCTTTTTGTAGCTAGTGTCCTGGTTTTCTTCGGCCTTGCCCAGCGTGTTTTAGACCATCTCCGCTTGTCCGATCTGGGTGCGGTGCTTTTTTTAATAGCCATGATCGCAGGCAGCTTCATCAATATTCCCATTCTCAGAGGAAGGGTGCTTTTCAGTCTCAACGTTGGAGGAGGGCTCCTGCCCATAGCTTTAGGAATTTATATCCTCATGAAAGCTGGCTCTGCCATGGAATGGGGCAGAGCTCTCGCAGGCACTCTGATCACAGGCGGAATCATCTGGGGCATAACCCACATTGTCTCTTTTGAGCCTGGCCATACTTTCCTGGACCCCATGCTGATCTTCGGCATTGTCGCTGGAATTGTGGGGTATGTAGCAGGCCGCAGCCGCCGCGGCTCTTTTGTGGCTGCAACCTGGGGACTGCTGCTCACAGATTTGGGAAACCTCGGCTACCTGCTGGCCACAGGCAAAAGCGGGAGAGTGATCGTAGGCGGCGCAGGCGTCTTTGACAACATAGTCCTTGCAGGCCTTTTGGCTGTGATTATAGCAGAGCTTGTAGGGGAGACCAGGGAACACATGGCAGGGGGGCCTGAAACTGGTCCGGCGAGGCCCCGGGGACTGCACGATCCCGATATGGAAATGAGTTGGGAAGAGGACAGCAGGACGGAGTTTGCTGAGGAGCTATCTCCTGTCCCGCTTGAAAACAGAGAAGAACTTTTCAAGACCCTGTTCGCAGATGGCCAGGAAGAGGATGCTTCCCAAATCGACGATCTCGAAGCTGAAGCAGATCCCTTGAAAAGCGCAGGTGAAGAAGGCTATCCCAGCCAAAAGGGTGAGCTGGAAGCAGTCCGGGACATCTACGGCGATTATGATCTGCAAGAGGAAGATGAAAAGAGCCTGGAGGCTTGTGAGAACCTTGAAGAAGACCTATTAGAAGCTGTTGTCGAGCTTGCAGGAGAACGGGTGGAAGCCGCTGGGAGGTCCACTATTTCCCTGCCTGGGGGAGTGGAACTGGCCATCGAGGAGGAACAAGACCATGAAGCTTAGGCTTCTAGCTGTAATTATGCTTTTTGCAAGCTCTGTTTTCGCTGCTGAAAACGAACTTGCAGAGGGCTTCATGAATATCATAGATGAAACAAATAAGGTGATCCACCAAACTGCCCACAAGCTGACTGTGGGCGATGAATTTATTGATGAGAACAATCAGCGCTGGCGTTTGGAAAGCATTAGAGGAGATAAAGCTGTAGCGAAGCGAGTGGGGCAGGTGAAGCTGCCAGCTGCAGTCTTTCCTCTGGAGTTGTCAGGTGTAGGGAGAGATAGAAGGCCCATTGCCATCTACCACACCCACAGCGACGAATCATACCTCCCCTCAAGCGGTACTACAAGCAAACACTGGGGCGACGTATACAGGGTAGGGGAGGACCTGAAGAATGCCCTTGAAAAGCGCGGCTTTCAGGTGATTTGGTCCCAAAACAACCACAATCCCCATGATGGTCTGGCCTATAAACGCTCCCGGACAACTGCCATGGAAATCTTGAAAAAAGAACCGGCAGTGTTGATCGATATCCACAGAGATGCTGTGCCTCTGGAGGCCTATGAAACAGAGATCAAAGGCGATCCAGCTGCCAAAGTGATGATTGTAGTGGGCAACCAGAACCAAAACCGGGAAGCAAACTTGGAATTCGCCAAGGCCATTAAGGCCAACGCTGATGCCAGGCATAAAGGACTTGTCAAGGGCATCCTCTTTGCCAACGGCAGCTACAACCAGGATCTGGGTCCCCGAACAATTCTTCTGGAGTTTGGCACCTATGAAAACTCCCTGGAGGCTGCACAGCGCTCAGCTGCAGAGTGGGCAGAGATCATAGCCGCTGCAGCCTATGGCGAAGCTGGAGGCGCCTCGCCGCAGCAGGCCAGGGAGCAAAGTGTGGGGCAGACCCGAAGCTCTGTCCGCAGCATCCTCTGGATTTTGGGGATCGTTTTGGTTGGAGGATTATTGTACCTCTGGCTCAGTTCAGGCAGCTGGGGCAAAGCCATCAGCAGGGTGAAGAACATCGGCACAGAATTCAGCAGCGCCTTCTTTGACCGGAAAGAGCCGCCAGATGACGAGAAAAAATGAGAGAGCTGGCTGCGATTCTCGCAGGAACCTTGGCAGGATCTATCGCAAGGCTCATCATGCTCCGCTCTGACTACAGACAATACCCGAGTTTTCCCCACGGCTATGTAATCCACATGTCTTTAGGGGTGATTGCAGCTTTTATCGGCGCTGTTGCTCTGCCGGCACTCCTCGCCCGCAGATACGATGCAGCCACCTTTTTGGCCATTGCAGCCCAGCAGTTTCGTGAAATCCGCAACATGGAGCGGAGGAGCCTTGAGGCCATGGAAGAGACAGAGCTTGTGAGGAGGGGCTCGGCATATATAGAAGGAATTTCCAGAGTATTTGAGGCCCGCAATTATCTTGCGATGACAGTGGCTTTAGCTGCGAGCAGCATCTCCTTGCTCCCCTTTTCCCACAGCGTCCATTTGGGAATGGCCGTAGGTTTGGCTGCAGCTTTCCTAATGAACAAGTTCATCTACTGGCGCAGCGTGGGGGATCTGGCCGTAGTGAGGCCTGCGAAAATCAATTTTGACGGCCCCACCATGGAGGTGGAGGGAATTGTCATCTCCAATGTAGGGGGAGAGAAAACCAGGGAGCTTTTGAAGAAGCGAGCCCTGGCTGTGATCATCGAGCCTAAAGACGACAATGCCAGTGCCACCTTGGCCAACATAGGCCAAAGACAAGCCATCGCCCACGATGCAGCAGCCGTGTTGGGCGTGACCAAAGACGTTGGCGATCCCGAATTTACGCCCCTTGTCAGGCGGAACATCGAAACAGGCAGGGTGGCTTTGGTGATCACTGCAGTAGAGCCTGACATGGAGAGCTTGCTTGCTGCAGTGAGAAGGGTGCCCATCATCGAGAACGTAGTCCGCAAGCCCCTGGACACCAAAGCAGGGCGCAAAGCTTCAGATTAATGGAGGGAGAAAGGTGCACAGCGCGATCTTGGCCATCGTCACCCTTAATCCGGAAAAAGTCGTCGAAGGGGGCTCAGCCCCCGTTTTTTATGCCTCGGATCATGCGGAGCAGGAACGGGTAAGCACAGTGCTGAGCGAGATTCTGCTGGGGATGGTGCACGATCTGGAAAACGGTGTTTATCTAATTGTTCGCCACTAGGAGGAAAAGGTGAAAAGAATTGTGATTTACCACTGCTTCGGCGGAACTCATTCTTCCATTATCGCTGCCAACCTACATTTAGGGAGGCTCCCCTGGCAGAATAACGTTTCTGCTTCCCAACTGTTTTCCCTGCCGTATTTTGACCAGTTGGACAGCAAGCAGGCAGGCTTGATTTACGCCCACGGTACAGATGAAGGGGGCAACTTGGTTTGCTCTCTTGGGAGAAGAGGCGAGGCAGAGCTTGCTGAAAACATTCTGCTGTCGTTCAGCAGGCTGGTGGAACAGGAAATTATGCTGGTCAATGCCCTGGCTCCTTTAGGCTCTGTGGCCAGGGTGGGAGGTTTTTTATCCCGGCGCTGGGGAGCTGTAGGCATCGGCAGGATCCTCTTGGCCAAAGACTGCCTGCGGGTCTATCCCCGTTTTTTAGAGCTTGTCGGGGAAGCTCGCTCGAAACTCGGGCTTCCTCCTGTGCCAAAAGGAGGAAAACCTGGCTTGATGACGAAATTATAGGCGTGATGAAATTAGAAAAAAAATACGGCCTTACAATTGACCAGGTGCTGCCTGGAAGCATTGCCCAGGAGGTTGGCCTGAAAAGTGGAGATGTCATTCTCCAGGTAAACGGCGAGCCCCTGACAGATCTCATTAGCCTACAGCTTGCTTTGGCATCTGGCGAGGCTGAGCTGCTTATTCAAAGTGCAGCCGAAGTTTGGGAGCTCGCTATAGAGCTTGAAGAGGATGAAACTTTGGGCGCTACCTTTCAAAGCGCTGTGAGCAGAGTCAGGGTGTGCCAAAACAATTGCTCCTTTTGCTTTGTCCGGCAGATGCCGCCTGGCCTGCGTCCAGCCCTCTACCTGCGTGACGATGACTGGCGCCTGTCCTTCCTCCAGGGCAATTACATCACCCTCACCAATCTCTTGTCCGAAGACTGGCAGCGAATCATCTCGCTCAGCACAAGCCCCCTTTACATCTCCATCCACACCACCAATCCACAGCTCCGCAGGCAGATGTTAGGACACCCCAAAGCAGGAGAAATCATGGAGCAGTTGAAGCGATTGGCAAACGCTGGGATTCACTTTCACGGACAGCTTGTGCTTGTGCCGGGGCTGAACGACGGAGAGGAGCTTGTGCGCAGCCTCTGGGATTTGGCTCAGTTTAGAGAAAGCCTTGATTCTCTGGCAGTGGTGCCAGTAGGGCTCACTTCTTTCAGAGAGGGTCTGCCGAAGTTGCGGCCTTTTTCAAAAAATGAGGCTGCCTTTGTCATCGCTGAGGTGGACAAATGGCAGAGGAAATTCCGCACCTGCGGGCCCGGGACCTATTATGCTTCTGACGAGTTTTTCCTCCTGGCAGAACAGCCCCTGCCTGAGGCTGAATATTACGATGACTATCCCCAGCTGGAAAACGGGGTGGGGATGGTGCGCTTGTTTTTGGATGAGATAGATCAAAACATCCACCGCCTCGCTGAGACCGGATCCGGGCTGGACTGCCAGCTTGCCACAGGCAGGCTCGCCCTGCCCATTATGCAGGAGGTCTCTGAGAGGATATTGCAAGCAAGCAGCGGAAGGGTTAAAATTGAGCCTGTGGCAGCAGAGAGCTTCTTGGGGGATCGGGTTACAGTAGCGGGCCTCATCTCTGGCGAGGATCTTCTGAAGCTGCCTTCTGATCCGAGGCCACTCCTTTTGCCGGATCTCTGCCTCAACGCAGATGGCATTTTTCTCGACGACCTGACGCCAGAGGAGCTGGAGAGAAAGATGGGCAGACGAATCTGCGTTGTGCCGGCTACAGGAGAGGGGCTTGTGGAATTTTTATTAAAGGAGCTAGATAGATGAAAGCAACTGTCGCCCTTGTAGGACGACCTAATGTGGGAAAATCCACCCTTTTCAACCGACTGGTCCAGGAAAGACGGGCAATCGTGGAAAACCGGCCAGGCGTGACCAGAGACCGCTTGTACGGCGAGGTTACCTGGCAGGAAAGAAGCTTTTCCCTCATCGATACCGGAGGGCTCATCATCAGCGGTAGGGACCTTGAAGCCAGCCCCAAAGAGCTGTCGCTGCAGATGCGGGAACAAGCAGAGGTTGCAATCGAAGAGGCGGATTTGATTGTCTTCGTTCTGGACGGAAAGGTTGGACCAACTGCAGAAGATCACGAAATTGCCCAGCTTTTGCGCAAGTCTGGCAAAGAGGTTTTGCCTGTGGTCAACAAGCTGGAGGCAGATCCGGTAGGGGGAGCTTTCCCTTTTTGGGAGCTCGGCCTGGGAGAGCCTTTGGCTGTTTCTGCTGAACACGGCATGGGCACAGGCGAGCTTTTAGAAGAGATTGTAAAAAGGCTGCCACCAGATGCAGAGGTTGAAGAACCTGATCAAATCAAGGTTGCCATTTTGGGCAGGCCAAATGTGGGAAAAAGCTCTCTGGTCAATGCTTTGGTGGGCAGCCCTCGCTCCATTGTCAGCGATATTCCAGGCACAACCCGCGATGCCATCGATACCCACCTGGAATACCAAGGAGAGCACTTTCTCCTCATCGACACAGCGGGCCTGAGGCGGCGCAGCAAGCTGAACGATTCCCTAGAGTTTTACAGCAGCCTCCGCACTCAGCGGGCTTTAGCCAGGGCTGATGTAGCTGTGGTCTTGTTAGACCCAATGGAAGGGGTTACAGAGCAGGACGAACGGATTGTGGGCCTTGCCCACGAGGCAGGCAGAGGAATTGTCTTGGCCTTTAACAAATGGGATCTTGCAGGTGGGGAAGAGTATGCCTCCCACTGCAGAAAATCCGTGGCCCAGCGGCTGTCTTTTGCAAGCTACGCGCCGCACCTGTTCATCTCTGCGAAAACCGGACGGAATTTGGAAAAACTATTGGAAAAAGTCCTGCAAGTGACTGCCATGCACCGCCTGCGGGTGAAAACCAGCCAGCTTAACGAGGTGATCTCCGAGGCAGTGCTGATGGTGGAGCCCCCTTCCAGAAGCGGAAAGCGGCTGAAGATTTACTACGCATCGCAGGTGGGGATCTCGCCTCCGCAGTTCGTTTTCTTTGTTAACCAACCGGAACTATTACATTTTTCATACCAGCGTTATTTGGAGAACAGGCTTCGCGAAGCTTTCGGCTTCGAGGGCACGCCTCTGATTCTTTTCGCTAGGGGGAGGAAGGATTAACCATGAATTGGATTTGGTTCGTCGCAAGTTACCTGCTCGGCTCCCTTTCGCCAGGTACATACCTGGCAAAGGCAGCAGGAGTGGATATCCAAAAAAGCGGCAGCGGCAACCCCGGAGCCACAAACGCTCTCCGCACAGCTGGCTGGAAGGTTGGTTTGTCGGTTTTGTTTCTGGACGCTTTCAAAGGCTTCCTGCCTGTATTTCTCTGCCTGCGCTGGGGTCCGGCCTCCTTCAGTCCCTGGGTGGGCTTGGCTGCAATTTTGGGTCATAATTGGTCTGCCCTCCTGAAGCTGAGAGGGGGCAAGGGCATGGCCACAAGTTTGGGAGTTATGATCGCCCTCTCTCCCCTTACTGCTCTGATATTATTTGGCATATGGCTTTTAATTCTGCTTTTGAGCCGCTATGTATCTTTGGCCTCAATTGTGGCAGGGCTCTTTGCAGGGCCTGTGCTTTATTGGGCAGGCAAGCCTAAGGGCTATGTGATTATGGGCGTGATCGCAAGTCTTCTGATCGTTTACAGACACCGCTCTAATATTTCTCGGCTCATAGCAGGGACGGAATATCGTTTTGGAGAGAAAGCTAAATGAGGGCAGCGGTTTTAGGCGCTGGCGGCTGGGGCACTGCACTGGCAGTTCATCTGGCCCGCTTAGGCTGGGAGGTTGCATTGTGGGCCAGGCGGGAAAGCTTTGCCAGAGAGCTGCAGAAAACCAGGGAAAACCGAGTTTACCTACCGGGGATTAAGCTCCCTGATGAAATTACCCCTCTCTGCCAGCTTGACGAGGCCCTATCCCATAAAGACCTTGTCATCCTTGCCATACCCAGTCAGGTGCTGCGGGCTTCCCTTGAACAAATTCCGTCTTTTTATTGGCAAGGGGAGCCTCTGATTTTGCAGGCTGCCAAGGGGCTTGAGCTCAGCACACTGCAGCGCCTCTCTCAGGTAGCTGCATCCTGCATTCCCCAAAGGCTTGCCTCGCGAATTGTGGTGCTCTCAGGGCCCAATCACGCAGAGGAGATTGCCCGGGGCGCTCCTGCTGCGTCTGTGGTGGCAAGCGAAGTGGATGAGGCTGCCCACGAAGCCCAAAGGTATCTGATGGGCAAAACCTTGCGGATTTATGTCAATCAGGATCTGGTGGGAGTGGAGCTGGGAGGCGCGCTGAAGAACATTATCGCCATAGCGGCGGGGATCTGTGACGGCCTGGAGCTGGGGGACAACACCAAGGCTACGGTCATCACAAGGGGTTTGGCTGAGATCGTCCGCCTGGGCGTAAAGCTGGGAGGAAAACCATCAACCTTTGCCGGCTTATCTGGCATGGGGGATCTCATTGCCACAGCCTGCAGCACTCACAGCCGAAACTGGCGGGCTGGCTACGAAATCGGGCAGGGAAAAGATCCAGCTGTGGTTCTTCAGGGGCCGCAGGTGGTGGAGGGAGCACCTACCGCCCGCTCTGCTTTGGCTCTGGCAGAGAAGCTTGGTGTGCCTATGCCTATCACAGAGGGGGTCTGTGAGGTCCTAGCTGGTAAGTCGCCATTAGAGGTTGTGCACAGCTTGATGGAAAGGGAACCTAAAATAGAGGTGGACCACAGCGGTATGTGGTCCCAGGGAGAAGTTTAATTCCGGAGAATTTTCCCGCTTTTAGACACGGAGGGATCAACCTCCGTGTTTGCATTTGCGACAGGCAATCGCACGAGGGGCTGTCTGAAGGAGATGCGGGAGGTGAGAGGCCGCAAGCTGACGAACAGACCCAAATGCGTAATGCGTGAATCACGAAACGTCCAGTCAGGTCGGCGACTGCGCGAAGATAACGGGAAGGAAGCCAAAACCTGCTGCTCTAATGAACCGCCAGGGTAGCAGGGGCCTGTTAGGTGTCGGGTATGTTCGGAAGGCGGATGCGAGACCGGGTGAGGCAACCTTCTTACCTACAATGTAGGGTGCCAGCATATATGGAATGCTGAAATTGCTATCATTGATGGAGGAGTCGCAGGGAAGTACAAAGGTGACCAGAGCTACTCTTGGAACCGAAAGAAGTGCGACTGCATGGCTTAGCAGGGATAAATGCTGTAAATGATAACAGTTACGCTAATGCGGTAACAACGTGCCGTATGCCTCAATAGGGCACGAACGGTTTGATGAGGGGGGAGCCATGCATATGGTTCTCCTACTCTTTTTTAAATTATTATTCTAAAACAGATAATAAGCAATAGACGTTGTTACTTAAAATTTCATTTTTTGAATCTTTACGTTATATTTATTTGATAGTTGACCTCTTTTGTTAATTTTAGTATCATATAGTTAGCTATGGGCATACTATAAGAGTGAAAGGAGGTTAATTATGAAAAAATTTTCTGCTTCTAAACTAGCTAAAACTGTAAGAGCGAAAAGAAAAGAAAAAGGGTTAACCCAAGAACAATTAAGTGAGCTTACCGGTATAAATAGAGTAATGATCGGTCGCATTGAAAGAGAGGCTTTTATTCCTTCTATCGCTCAGTATGAATCTTTGGCTAAGGTACTTGAATTTGATCTTACTGATATGTTTGTTGAAAATCCAAAGAAGAATTCTTTTGTGGCCCTGCGCAGCCAAGCTTTAAGTGAGTCCGAAAAAGAAGGCGTAGACAAGCTTTTTGCCATGATGTTGGCTCTCAGGGAACAAATACTTTTAAGGAGCAAATTTGAAAATGAATCATTTAGTCGCTCTTAATGAAGTGCAGCTTGGAGAGATACGCAAGCTAGCTGAAGAAAAACGCCGTTTTTTAGGTTTTATAGGTGAAACGCCTATAGCCAATGATATCTTCACTATTCTTGATAATATTGGAATTTCATTGTTAGAATATCCGATAAGATCAGATGGAAAAAGATCAGCTTTTTCTGCAGCGCTTATGTATTCTACAGAAGGTAATAAAGAACTTGCTTTTATTGGGTTAAATACAGCCGACTATTTTGATAATCAAATTTTTGCTCTTGCTCATGAGCTGTATCATTTTTACACTAAGACCGGTTCTCACTTTAGCCGTTCTTCTGAAGAAGGGGATAATTTAATTGAAATAAAGGCAAATAGATTTGCTGCAGAGTTCTTGTTGCCAGAAAACACTTTGAAGAACATCGTTCTAACTGAATTTAAAACAACTTCCCTTGAGAACAAGCAATTCAAAACATTACTTCGCTTCATTGCGAGGTTGCATTGCACCTGGTGGCTTCCATACCGCTCGCTTGTTAGAAGATTAAAAGAAATTAATGGAATTTCTGACGAACAATATAGTAAATTGTACATGATTGATGAGCGAGATCAGGCTGGCGAATATTGGCGTACAGGTATGGCCATTAATGAAGAAGTATTTTCAAAGCTTAACAAGCCAACAAATAACATCGGTACTTCGCCAAAGAATATTGAAATAATTATTCGAAACTTTGAGGACCATCTAATCGACGAAGATAATTTCATGAAAACACTAGCCCTTTTTAATAAGAAACCTGATGATTTTGGCTATGAATTTGAAGTTTCTGCTGAAGATATAGATGAATTTGAAAGATATTTTAATAAGGGAGGTTGGCGATGAAAGTTGACATAACCTCCCCAAACCCGGCTTTGGAAAGCATCTTCAGCAATCCTAAATCAGCTTATTACCTTAGATGCTAATTTCCTTATTCCTCCAGATAGAAGCAAATATGCGAAAAGAGCTTTTGATTTTTCAACATTCAAAAGGATATGGTTAGATCCTATTTTTAAAACATTTCCGAACTTAGCGATTCATGAAGCTGTATATAGTGAATTCTGTTCGACATCGGTGAAGGATTATGTGGACAAAAATATTAATTCTGTTCCTCCTCGGCTATTGGTTCATAGGGACTCTTCTTTATGCCCGGCAGAACGGATGCTTAGGGAATTAATAGAGGAAAAAATATATCCGTTAACAAGCTACGATCCAACTTTAGATAACAGGGAAGACCGAGGCGAAGTTAAATCTCTAGCCTACATAGCTGTAAAAGGTCTACTGTATTTTGCAGCCCACGATTCCAAAGCTATCCAGTTAATAGAAAAAGCCAAGGAGTGGGAGACTGGCTTAGATAACGTTTGTGTTGTTAAAATGTATGAACTAATCTTTTATCTTTATAAAAACAATGTCAGTGATAAAAAGGATCTTAGAATGCTGTACAAGTATCAGTATTATCTGACTAGATTTGAAAAGGAAACAAACCCAGAATGGTGCCAGTTTATAGAAGCTATGGAGGCACTATATCCTGGGTTTAACAAAGTATGATGAACCCCAATCCTATCTTCACTAATTGTTTTAAATTACCTTTCATTTTTCCCGCACACCCCTCCGAAGGAAAAATAACGCATACATTACAGCAAACTCTATCACAGATATCTATTCTCTTCTTCACAAGCACCTTCACGACAAGGAACGTTCTAGACAGGAAATATCCAAAATAGTAAAAACTTTCAACACCATTGACATAAGAGGTTCTGATTGCGCAAAGGCTCCAGACTTGCACATGCCAGATTATGAGGATGCCTTGCTTGTTGCATGTGCTGAGCGTGGCAAGATGGAATGGATCATCATCAGGAACGTAAAGGATTTGGCTGGCTCGCGGTGAAGGCTGTACTGCCCGGCAATTTTCTAAAAAACAAATAGGACCTGAACCATCCGTCAGCATGCTTTTTGAGCAATGTTTTAACAAAATGGCTTTCACAAGTCTGTTTGTTTAGATACAGGTAACTGCCGTGTGAAGTTTTAAAGGGACTTTATGTCCGCAGATGGTGACCGTCTGCCCGCACGAGATTACAAACAATAGAAAATTCTCTTTTAGATTTTGGCGTCCCGGTTGGTATATTGTCCGATGCTGTCCCATATATATGTAATGGACTGTGATGGGCGGGTGTGGAGGAGGGACGCTAGCAGATGGAGAAATTTGATTTATTTCGGGACTTGGCCGAGCGGACCGGTGGCGATGTTTATTTGGGCATTGTGGGACCTGTACGCACCGGCAAATCGACCTTTATCAAGCGGTTCATGGAACTGTTGGTTTTGCCGTTGATGGAAGATCCTCACGAAAAAGAAAGGGCCCGTGACGAGCTGCCCCAAAGCGGCGCTGGCAGGACCATCATGACCACCGAGCCGAAGTTCGTGCCGGACGAGGCACAGAGCATCCAGTTGGAAGATAACCTTCAGGTACGCATTCGCCTGGTGGATTGTGTAGGTTATACAGTTGAGGGTGCTTTAGGCTACATGGAAGCTGAAGGGCCGAGGATGGTGGTAACACCGTGGTTTGCTGAACCTATCCCTTTCCAGCAGGCAGCTGAAGCTGGCACTCGGAAGGTTATCTCAGAACACTCAACAGTAGGTTTGGTGGTTACCACAGACGGCACTGTCACCGATCTACCCCGCGAAGCCTATGTCCAGGCGGAAGAGCGGGTGATTCGGGAATTGGAAGAGCTAGGGAAGCCATATTTGATCCTGCTGAATTCCACCCGCCCCCATAGCGAGCAGGCACAGGATTTGGCTCAGGAGCTCTCCAGCCGCTACGGTGTCGCAGTAATTCCAGTGGATGTGATGAATATCGGCCAGAGGGATATTCTCAGCATCCTCGATCAGCTGTTATATGAATTTCCAGTGCGGGAAGTGCGGATTCGTTCTCCTCGCTGGCTGGAGTGCCTGCCAGAAGATCATTCATTGAAACAGCAATTTATGGAAGCTGTGCAGAAAACAGTGGCCGGCATCCATAAGCTGCGGGATATAGAAACAGCAGTCGATAATTTCGCAGCTTGTGATTTTCTGGAAACAGCCTCTTTAGATAACATGGAGTTGGGCACCGGTACTGCAACTATTAGCCTCGTTGCCAAACGGGAATTGTTCTTCTCCACCTTAAGCGAACTCACCGAGCTGGAGGTGCGGGACGATCACGACCTCTTCCAGCTAATGCGGGATCTGAGCCGCGTCAGGCGCGAGTACGAGAAAGTGGCAGAGGCCCTGGAGCAGGTGCAGGAGAAGGGATACGGCATAGTCACACCACAATTGGAAGACATTACTTTCAACGAGCCCGAAGTGATTCGGCAGGGAGGCCGCTTCGGCGTGCGTCTTGAGGCCAGCGCTCCTTCCATCCATATGATTCGGGCGGATATAAAGACCGAAGTTACGCCTTTTGTGGGTACAGAGAAGCAGGGCGAGGAGTTTGTGCGCCGGCTTACAGAAGAGTTCGAGCTGGATCCGGCCAGAATCTGGCAGACAGACTTTTTGGGCATGAGCTTATACGATCTGATAAAAGACGGCCTGAGCAGCAAGCTCTACCGGATGCCAGAGAACGCACAGGAAAAGCTCAGAGAGACCCTGACCAAGATCATCAACGAGGGCAGCGGCGGCTTAATTTGTATCATTCTGTGAAAAAAGTCCCCCCAGGGGGCTTTTTTTTTGCCTTTTAGCGTTGAAAAATAAAAAAATGGGGAACTCTAAGCAGGAATATTTCCTGTAGAAGCGAATAATTAGAATAATATTGTGCTTCTAGCTTCCCCAAGGCGGACAAGCCCTCTCGCCGAAATGGGGTAAGAGTAAAACGGAGAAGAGAAGGAGGTGACAGGCACATGACAAAAAGCGAATTAATCGATTCTATTGCGCAGATTTCCGGATTTACAAAAAAGGATGCAGGCAAAGCTCTGGACGCAGTAATCGAGGCCATTAAGCAGAGTTTGATGCGCGGCGAAAAGGTACAGGTTGTAGGTTTTGGAACCTTCGAGGTGCGGGAGAGGGCTGAACGCATCGGGCGTAACCCCAGAACAAAAGCTGAGGTTGTGATCCCAGCGCGTAAGGTACCGGTTTTCAAGGCTGGTAAAGCTTTGAAGGATGTAGTGAAGTAAAGTTTTTTTATCAAGGAGGAAGGGGGTTCTGCCCTCTTTCTTCTTAATTTAAATGAGAATGGGGTATCCTGGAAAGAGATCTGTGACACGCAGAGTATACATGCCCTTTCTTAATGCTGAAGCGCTGTTCTATCAAACGGAACTAGGGCATATAAATTGATCTAAAAAGAGAAATGGAGACGACGAAAAGATGATCATCTATCTTGACGGCAAATTTGTTCCCGAAGAGGAGGCTAAGGTATCGGTCTTCGACCACGGCCTGCTTTACGGAGATGGCGTTTTTGAAGGCATCCGCGCTTACAACGGCAGGGTCTTTCGCCTTACAGAGCACTTGGTGAGACTTTATAACTCTGCAAAAGCAATTCTTTTAGAGATCCCCATGTCCCTAGAAGAGATGGAAGAGGCGGTACTGGAAACTCTCAGACGCAACAAGTTAAAGGATGCCTATATCAGGCTGGTTGTCACAAGGGGCAAGGGAGATTTGGGGCTGGATCCCAAAAAATGCTGCAAACCTACTGTCTTCATCATTACAGATGCCATTTCCCTCTACCCTGAAGAAATGTATAAAAACGGTTTGAAAATAGTCACTGTTCCCACGAGGCGCAATGCCCCTGAGGCAGTGAATCCTAATATAAAGTCCCTGAACTACCTCAACAATATTTTGGCCAAGATCGAGGCTGCCAACGCTGGAGCCCAAGAAGCTATTATGCTGAACAACGAGGGTTATGTGGCAGAGTGCACAGGGGACAACATTTTCATCATCAAAGACGGCAAGATTTACACGCCCAGCACAGCTTTAGGAGGACTGCCTGGCATAACCCGCAGTGCAGTTATTGAACTGGCAAGGAAAATGGGTTATACTGTAGAGGAAACTTTCTTCACTCGCTATGACATATACACAGCAGACGAAGCTTTCCTCACCGGCACTGCTGCCGAGGCCATTCCTGTAGTGGAGTTGGATGGCAGAGCCATTGGCAACGGCAAGCCTGGGCCCATTACACAGGAGCTCATCGCAGCTTACAGGGAACTTGTCAACAGCGAAGGAACACCAATAGGAGAGTAATGCCTATGAAGCAGATCGGTCTTGGACTATTAGGGTTAGGGACAGTTGGCACAGGTTTGTGCAAACTGGTCATGGAGAACAAAGAGCTGATTGAAAAGCGTATGGGGATTAGCCTCGAGCTCAAAAAGGCCCTGGTGCGGGATCTGAATCGCGAGCGGATCCTGTCCCAGGGCCAACTTACAACAGATCCCAATGAGATCCTAAAGGACCCCTCAATTCAGATTGTGGTTGAGGTGATGGGCGGAGTTGAGCCAGCCAAGACATACATCACCGAAGCCCTCAAGGCAGGGAAGGCTGTGGTCACAGCCAACAAGGAGCTCATCGCCAAAGAAGGCCACGAGCTTCTCACTTTGGCCACAGAAGTGGGCCAGGATCTTTATTTTGAAGCCAGCGTGGCCGGAGGCATTCCCATTATCAGGACTCTCAAGGAGTCCCTCATTGGGAACCGCATTACCGGCATTTTTGGGATCATCAACGGCACCACCAATTACATTCTCACCAAAATGAGCCAGGAAGGGAGCTCCTTGGAATCTGCACTGGCAGCTGCTCAAAGAAAAGGCTATGCAGAAGCAGATCCTTCCTCTGACGTTGAAGGCTGGGATGCAGCATATAAGCTGGCCATTCTCGCCTCCATCGCCTTTGGCAGCAGGGTGGAGATCGACAAGGTCCATGTAGAGGGGATCTGTAAAATCGAGCCTGAGGATCTCAAATATTCACAAGAGTTGGGATACACCTTGAAACTTCTTGCCATCGGCAAGAACAGTCCAGAGGGCATCCAGGTGCGGGTTCATCCCACCCTCATTCCGCAGCAGCACCCCCTGGCAACTGTAAGCGGCGTCTATAACGCCGTCTTTCTCGAAGATGACTCCTTTGGAGAGCTGATGTTCTACGGCCGGGGAGCAGGGGAATTGCCCACAGGCAGCGCTGTGCTGTCTGATGTGATCGCCTGCGGTCGGGATCTGGTTTTAGGCAAGGCGGGAAGCCTCAATTGCACTTGCTTTGAGGAACGGCCTGTTCTGCCCATGGATGATGTCCAGTGCAAATATTACGTCAGGCTGGTTGTGGACGACAGGCCTGGGGTTTTAGCGAAAATTGCAGATTGTTTCGGCTCCAATGGTGTGAGCCTTGCCCAGGTGATCCAAAAAGGTTACGAGGAGCCAGTTGATTTGGTATTCGTCAGCCACAGGGTGCAGGAGGGGCAGATGAAAAAGGCTTTGGCTCAAATTGAAGCCCTTCCGTTTGTGCATAAGGTGGCTAATTTGATTCGCGTTGAAGGGGAAGAGCAATTTGGAACAGCAGCGCGTTAGGGTAATTGTTCCGGCCACTACAGCAAACATGGGGCCGGGCTTCGACACTTTAGGAATGGCCTTAGGGCTGTACAATATCGTGGAGCTGGAAAGCACCACCGATGGCAGGATTACAGTATCTGTGGAAGGGGAAGGAGCTGGCGAGCTGCCTTGCGATGAGAGCAATTTGGTCTGCCGGGCTGCCTCCAGGCTCTGGGAGCAAGTGGATTTTCCCGTAGAAGGATTTAAGGTGCACCTTATCAACAACATCCCCCTTGCCCGGGGGCTGGGCTCCAGCGCAGCCGCTATTGTGGGGAGTCTTGTGGCAGCCAATCTCCTGTCTGGGGGGAGACTTTCTGCAGATGAAATACTGGCTTTGGCCACTGAATTTGAGGGGCATCCAGATAACGCAGCACCTGCTCTGCTTGGAGGCTTTGTGGTTTCTGTAAAGGACGGGGATCAGGTGAGGGCGATGCAGCTGCCTGTTCCGCCAAGGCTGCGGGCTGTTGTGGCCATTCCCGATTTTGAATTGTCCACAGAAGCTGCCCGCAATGCACTGCCCAAAGAGGTTAGCATGCAGGATGCCACCTTCAACATCAGCCGCACAGCCATGCTGGTGGGAGCTTTAGCTACAGGGCAAATGCGCTACCTCCGGCATGCTTTTCAAGACAGGCTGCACCAGCCGTATCGCGCTTCTTTAATTCCAGGCTTTGAAAAGGTTGTAGCTGCCGGGCAGGCAGCAGGCGCAAGAGGCGTGGTGCTCAGCGGGGCAGGACCAACTGTGATCGCCTTCTACACAAATCGGGAGCAGGGCGGCCTAATCGGTGCTGCTATGAAAAAAGCCTTTGCCGAGGCAGGGGTAAAGTGTGAAACACTTTTGACATCTTTGGTATCCCATGGAGCCAGGGTGGCCTGAGGGGGAGGGTTTAGCATGAAGACAATTGCACAGATTAATGAACGGATAAAAAAAGGTGAAGCAGTAGTACTGACGGCAGACGAGGTTGTAGAATTCGCCGAGAAAAATGGCGTGGAGGCAGTGGCAAAAGAGGTGGATGTGGTAACCACAGCCACTTTCGGTGCCATGTGCTCTTCCGGCGCTTTTTTAAACTTTGGCCATGCTGATCCGCCGATCCGGATGACGAAGATTTTGCTCAACGATGTGCCGGCCTATGGCGGCTTGGCTGCAGTGGATACTTATATTGGCGCTACAGAGTGCTCCCTCTCTGAGGGCATCAAATATGGCGGGGCTCACGTGATTGAGGACCTTGTGGCAGGAAAGCCCATAAAGCTTGAAGCCACATCGCCTGGTACAGACTGCTATCCCCGCAGGGAGATTACCACTTATCTGACCTTGGACAGCATTAATCAGGCTTATTTGTACAATCCTAGAAATGCTTACCAAAATTACAGCTGTGCTGTGAATACTTCAGATAAGGTAATTCACACTTATATGGGCACTCTGCTGCCGAGAATGGGCAATGCTACTTACGCAACAAGTGGGCAGCTCAGCCCCCTTCTCAACGATCCTTACTACCGAACCATCGGTATGGGAACGAGGATCTTTTTAGGCGGTGGAATCGGTTATGTGGCCTGGGAAGGGACCCAGCATAATCCTCTAGCCAACCGGACGGAAAATGGTGTGCCCACAGCCGGCGCCGGTACCATGGCGGTAATTGGCAATCTCAGAGGGATGAGCACGGAATTTCTCCGGGCTGCCACTTTCACAAATTACGGCACAACCCTTTACGTGGGCATTGGCGTTCCCATTCCTGTTTTAGATGAGGAGATGGCCCGCTTCGTCTGCGTGCGGGATGAGGAGATTGTAACAAACGTCTACGACTACAGCGTGGGCCGCCGCTCAAGGCCCTCTCTTGCACAGGTAAACTACAAGGAACTCCGCAGCGGTCAAATAGAAATCCAGGGCAAGAAGGTCCGCACAGCGCCCCTATCGAGTCTTGCCAAGGCGCAGAAAATTGCAGATCTGCTCAAAGGATGGATCGTGGACGGCAAGTTCACTTTGACAGAGCCCATAATGGGCCTACCCAAAAGCAGGGTGAACACACCCCTTGACATAATCGGTCCGGATGAGATTCCTGTTGAGGAGGAAGAAGAAATTGGCTAAAAAGAGGGTTATCCTGATTTTCCCTGCCGCCTTGACTGAAGAAGCTCTAGTCTATAAATTGGTTAGGGATTATCAGCTTGCCATCAACATTTTGCGGGCAAAAATCACCCCTGGAGAAGAGGGCAGGCTGGTGATGGAAATTTCCAACTCCACAGAAAAAGCAATAGAGCGGGGTTTGGATTATTTGCGCAGCCACGGCGTCTTGGTGGAGGAGCTGGGCCACGAGATCCGCATCGACCAGGACAGCTGCATCGACTGCGGTGCCTGTACGGGAGTCTGTCTTTCAGATGCCCTTAGCATCTCTGCCCCGGACTGGAAATTGAAGTTTGATAAAGAAAAATGCATTCTCTGTGAGCTTTGTGTAAGTGCCTGTCCCACCAGGTCCATCAAGGTGGTTTTCTAAAGTGGGCTACACTCAGCGTACGTACAGACAGATCACCAATCCCCTTGGTTTGCATGCCTATCAGGTACAGGTAGGGGAAAGCGATCTCGCCATTTTAAGCACGTACCCTGAGCAGGCAGAAGCCAAAAGGCTGCTCTTGAAAGCTAGGAGGATTTTGAAAGCATATATGGCGCGCTGCTCTGAGTTTGAGGGCGCGCTTTCTCCATTGTCCCCTGATCCTGCAGCTCCCAGCCTGGTGCAGCAGATGCTCAGAGCTGGACAAGCTGCAAACGTGGGCCCCATGGCAGCAGTTGCCGGCGCTATTGCAGAATTTGTGGGAGAAGCGCTAGCTTCGCCTGAGGTGATCATAGAAAACGGCGGCGATCTTTATTTGCGCACCCAAAGGTCCAGAAACATAGCTCTCTTTGCAGGGAAAAACTCACCTTTCAGCTATAAGTTGGCTCTTGCCATAGACCCTGAAGAAACTCCTTTAGGAATTTCCACCTCATCTGGTACAGTGGGGCATTCTCTGAGTTTCGGCAGGGCTGACGCAGTAACTGTCGTCAGCTCCAACTGTGCTCTCAGCGACGCTGCAGCTACAGCTGTGGCCAATCTAGTGCAGGGGCCGAAGTCTATAGAGAATGCAATTGAAGCAGCCCAAAATATCCCTGAAGTTACTGGTGTGGTAATCGCTTGCGGTGAAAAACTGGGAGTTTGGGGAAAGATAAAATTAGTAAGGTAGGAGGAGTTAACCGTGATCAGACCATCCAGACTTGAAGATCGTGAGCGGATAATCGAGATCTGCCTCGCGTCCTTTTACGGTGTGAGCATAGATCACAACATTGAGGAAAAATTCGGTTTGCCTAAGGACAGCTGGCAGGAGAAAAAGCGCCGCAGTATAGAAAAGGAACTGGAAAAGCCCGAGTTGGTGTTTGTGGCAGAAGAGGATGGGCAGGTAGTTGGCTTTATCACCACGCAAATTGACGGCGACACAGGCAGGATTCCCAATCTCGGCGTAGACAGCGCCTATCGCGGCCGTGGCCTTGGCAAGGCACTGATTGCCCATGCCCTGGATTTTTTCCGCCAACAAGGTTTGAAGCTTGCCCGCATCGAAACCTTAGATCAAAATGAAGTGGGAAAAAACCTGTATCCCAAAATGGGCTTTCAACAAGTTGCCCTGCAAATTCATTATGCTATGGAGCTGTAGTGGAGGGAGAACATGAGCTGGCAGGACTTGATGGCAAAGAAAAAGCATCTCTTAGGGGACGGGGCTATGGGCACCATGCTGCAGCAGGCTGGGCTGGAGATAGGGGCTGCCCCTGAGTCCATGAACATAGAACAACCTGAAGTTGTGAAAAAAATTCACCTTGCTTATCTCGAGGCAGGAAGCGACATCATCCAGACCAACTCCTTCGGCGGCTCGGTTTTGAAACTTTCCCGCTACGGGCTCGCCGACCAGATGGAAGCCTTCAATATGGCTGCTGCAAAACTCGCAAAAGAAGCGATCCACGAGGCCGGAAGAAAAGCCCTTGTGGCAGGCTCCATAGGACCGACAGGAGAGCTTATAAGCCCCTTTGGAACCCTTGAGCCCCAAGAGGCTGAAGAGGCTTTTGCCCTTCAGGCTCAGGCACTGGCCCGGGGAGGAGCGGATCTGATTCTCGTGGAGACCATGACTGACCTGGTTGAGGCAAAAGCAGCCCTCTCTGGCGCTTTGCGCACAGGTTTGCCAGTCTGGGTTACCATGACCTTTGAAGCCAATGGCCGTACCAACTGGGGGGTATCAGCAAAGGAAGCAGTCGAAGCTTTGAAAGCTTCCGGTGCTAGTGCAGTGGGCGCAAACTGTTCCGTAGGTCCAAAAGAGATGCTGGCCACCGCCCAGGAACTTGCAAAGGGAGGCCTGCCGGTTATCCTGCAGCCAAACGCTGGCTTGCCCCAGCTGATTGGCGATGAGACGGTCTTCCCTCTAGGGCCTGAAGAGTTTGCCCAATGCATGAAACCTCTCTTGGAATATGCCAAGATTGTGGGCGGCTGCTGCGGCACCACACCTAGACACATTGCAAAACTCCGGGATCTTTTAGCTGCACACTAGTAGACCTTTAATAAAAGAGGCAGGCCTTAGCCTGCCTCTTAGACAATCTTGATGCCGGTGCGGATGATTTCGCTTGCAAAGGGATGGTCTTCAGAAAACTCTGAAGGCAGAAAAGGATGGGGCTCGATCCGTAAATCTACCTTACGGCGAAGCTTCAACAGGGAGAAGGTATCGTCAATTGAATCACCACTGAAGTCTTTTGCCACTACAGCGATGTCTATATCGCTGTCTTCATGGGCTGTACCTTTCGCGTAAGAACCAAAAAGGTAGAGGTCTGTTAATTGGAACTTTTGCTGTACTGCAGCCGCATATTTCCGAGCAATATCTAAGATGATGTTTGGAGTTTTTGGATTAACCATTTTCTCAACTCCTCTATGTTACGGATTTGTTCTTCAGCATATTTTTTGGTGCATTTTTGATAAAAATCCAGTTTATAATCAGGGTATCTAGCCCTTATATTGAAACTGGTTATCAAGTCTAGTAAATCTTCTTGACCTTCATCAAGTTCAACATTTGCCATTTCTGCTAGTTTCAGTAGGTTATGTGAAAAAGGTGGTTGAGTATTATTGACTTGCACGAAATGTGCTTTTAGTAGTTTTTCAATTATTGATTCCACTGCACAAATCCCTTGTAAATCCATATTTTAGAAGGATTTTAGCCCCTCGATG
>LFTB01000038.1:0-17638 GCA_001512905.1 Clostridia bacterium DTU084
GTCATGGAAGCCACCATGCAGGCTGGGGCGAAAAAAATCCACCTAATTGAAGAACCAATGGCAGCAGCCATCGGCGCTGGCTTAAATGTAGCAGAACCCAACGGCAACATGATTGTAGATATCGGCGGAGGCACCACAGACATCGCAGTGATCTCCTTAGGCGGCATCGTGGTTGCTGAATCCCTGCGCATCGGCGGCGACGAATTCGACGAGGCAATTGTCCGCCACATTAAAAAAATGTATAACCTCATGATCGGCGAGCGCACAGCAGAAGAGATCAAAATACAAATCGGCTCAGCCTGTCCTGAAAGCGGCAACCCAGCCATGGAAATCCGCGGCAGGGATCTGGTAACCGGCCTTCCGAGAACCTTAAAGCTCACAGCCATGGAAGTTTTCCAGGCTTTATCTGAAACAATCATGCAGCTGGTGGATGGGGTCAGATCAGTCCTGGAGCGCACCCCTCCGGAGCTTGCTGCAGACATTATGGACCGAGGCATTGTCATGACAGGAGGAGGCTCTCTCCTGAAGGGGTTGCCCAAATTCCTCAGCCAAGAAACAGGGATCCCGGTGAACCTGGCAGAAGAACCAGTCAGCGCTGTAGCCTTAGGTGCAGGCTTTTTTTTAGAACATATCGACAAAATCAAAAACAACCTCTTTTTAGCGAAGATCGATTAGGGCACCGGCTGGTGCTCTTTTTGTTTTGGAGGGAGAGAAAATGGCAACGTTCAAACATTTCGGTGTACCGCGCATCTACTTTGGTCCAGGCTGTCTAAAAGAGCTCCCCGGCCTTGTATCTGAATTATCTCAGGAGCTGGATATTGCCCCAGATTCCAAAATCCTAATCGTCTGCGGCAGTCATGCCAAGAGGGGACTTTTAGAGGAGCTCGAAAAGCTCCTCCAGCCAGCGGAGCTTGCGGTTTTCGTCATGCCCTTTGGAGAGCCAACCCTCAGCCTTGTGGAGAAAGGAATCGAGGCAGCACAAGATACAAGCCTTGTCATCGGCGCAGGCGGCGGCAGCGCCTTGGATACAGCCAAAGCGATTGCCGGCCTTGCGAAACTGGAAGGCGCCCCAGAAGAATATTTTTTCGGCAGGGAAATAGACAAGCCCTCTCTGCCGTGGATCGGCATCCCCACAACAGCAGGCTCCGGCGCTGAAGCAACCAACAATTCGGTCTTGATTCACAAAGGGAAAAAACAGTCTGTCCGCAGCCCCTTCTGGTTTGCCAAAGGAGCCCTGGTGGATCCCAACCTAACCCTCTCTCTGCCCCCGCAACAGACAGCAGCAAGCGGCTTTGACGCCCTCACCCATGCTGTGGAAGCGTACTGCTCCCGCTTCAGCAATCCCCTCTCAGATCTCTTAAGCAGACAAGCAATTGAGCTTGTCACAAAGTCCCTCCCTGGAGCAGTGGAAGACGGCAGCGACCTCAAAGCCCGGGAAGATCTGCTCTTAGGGAGCCTTCTTGCAGCACTAGCCTTTGTAAACTGTAGGCTGGGAGCGGTCCACGGCCTTGCTCACCCCATCGGCGTGAGAAGTGGCGCATCCCACGGTGTAACCTGCGCACTGCTGCTTCCCCACGTCTTCCTCTGCAATCTGCCTGTTTTGGGAAGCAAGGCGCAGGACATAGCTGATATCTGGCAGGCTGCATCACCTGAAGAGGTGGCAGAGAAAATTTGGCATTTGCTGGATAAATTCGGTCTGCCTAAAACCCTAAGAGAACTTGGAATCGAGCAGGAAGATCTCCCGGACATCGCCCGGGAAAGCCTTCCTTCTGCGTCTTTGGCAGCCAATCCTCAACCTTTTGATTTCCATCAGCTAGTGGATTTATTGGAGAAGGCATACTGAGCAAAATACTGAGCAAAATTTAATCTTGACAATTCCGGTATGAAAAGTTAATATTAGAAAAAATATGAAAGGGATGAGATAATGAAAATTGCAGACAGCGTCATTGATTTAATCGGCAACACGCCTCTTGTGAGGCTGCACCTGGATCCAGACGACAGGGCTGAGATCCTGGCCAAGGTGGAATACTTTAACCCTGGCGGCAGCGTCAAAGATCGCCCGAGCCTTTCCATGATCGAGGCTGCAGAAGCCAAAGGCGTCCTCAAACCTGGAGGCACCCTTGTGGAGCCCACCAGCGGCAACACAGGCATAGCCCTGGCCATGATCGCAGCTAGAAAAGGCTACAAATTGATTTTGGTGATGCCTGAGACCATGAGCGTCGAGCGGCGGGCAGTGCTGAAAGCCTATGGAGCAGAACTGGTCCTCACCCCAGGGGAGCTGGGGATGAGAGGGGCAATTGCAAAAGCCCAGGAGCTTTTAGCTGAAAACCCGGACTGGTTCATGCCCAGCCAATTTGAAAACCCAGCCAACCCCCGGATCCACGAGGAAACAACCGCCCGGGAAATCTGGGAGCAGACAGAAGGCAAGTTAGATGCTGTAGTTGCAGGTGTAGGCACAGGCGGCACCATTACAGGCATAGCCCGGGCTTTTGCCCAAAAGGACAGGAAAGTTCAAATCATAGCCGTGGAACCAGCATCATCAGCAGTCCTTTCAGGCGAGAGTCCCGGCACCCACAAGCAGCAGGGCATCGGCGCAGGCTTTATCCCTGCCATCGTTGATCAAACCCTCATCGATAGGGTTATTAAGGTTACTGACGAGGAGGCCACCACCACCACAGACCGCCTCGCCAAGGAAGAGGGTCTTTTGGTTGGCATTTCCTCAGGCTCAGCTGTAACTGCAGCTCTAACCGTAGCCAAAGAGCTCGGCAGAGACAAGCGGCTGGTAGTGATCCTGCCAGATACTGGCCTGCGCTACCTCAGCGTGCCACCCTTCTCCCTATAGAAAAAGTACATGCTAAGGCAGTCTAGAACAGCTTTCCTCCGCATATAGTAGCATGAAAACAATTGGGAGGTAGGGAGCCAATGCCCAAGTACTGCCTGGCTTTATTTGTTTTGTTTTTTACTTTCGCGCAGATTTCCCAAGCTAAACTCTATCCAGATGTGGAATTTCCGCCAAACACAATTCGCCCCCCAACCCAAAAGGGCTACAGCATCACCATTAACATTCCGCAGAGAACCCTATACCTCTTTTATCAGGGAAAACTGCGAAAAACGTACCCAGTAGCAGTGGGCAAAAGCACCTCTCCAACTCCGGTAGGGAGAATGAAGATTGTCAATAAGGTGGTAGATCCAACCTGGTACCCCAAGGGAAAGGATCCAGTGCCCCAAGGACCAGACAACCCTTTGGGCAGGCGCTGGCTGGGGCTTTCCATCCCGGGCTACGGCATCCACGGCAATAACAATCCTGCTTCAATCGGCACTGCAATCTCTTTGGGCTGCATCAGAATGCACAACAAGGACGTGGAGGAATTATTCCAACTGGTTTCTGTGGGCACTTTAGTTGACATCATCTACGAGACAGTGATTCTCCAAGAGCGCTCAGGAGATCTCTATGTAACTTTAGCAGAGGATCTATACAAGCGAAAGCCTCCTGACCTGGAGCAAGCCCTAAAGGGTTTGCCTGTCAGCAGCCTAGCGCTGCCCCTGATCCAAAAAAGTGGCGGCCCCGTGCCCTGGAGGCTGGACCTTGATCTCAACGGCGAGCGGTGGGAGGGCATATATTGGAACGGCGAGGCATTCCTTCCCCTTGCACCTTTTTGCCGAGCCTTCGGCTGGCAGCAGCAGGATTTTGAGATCGTGCTTCCCAGCGGGGAAATCGTGGCCAGCGACCTCGTGGCCAAGGGAAACCTCTACTTGAAGTGGGAGAGATTGCTGAAGCTCCTTGAGGGCTTAGGGGGACTGTCCTGGCAGGAAGAAGGACTTAAACTCAAGATTATTTGGCAGGAGGGAGCAACCCCTCCTGTCTTGATTAGGAAATTTCCTTAAAGCGTGGTTTATAAGCTAACCAACCGCAAAGAGGCTGTCCCCAGAAGGGGCCAGCCTCTTTGCATTGCAGATACTTTTTTTAGCGGATCAGCCGGCTCAAAAGCTGCTCTGTCAGTTCCGTCTGGGCGAAGGTTTCCAGCTGCTTCCAGTTCCTCTCAATTAATGCAACCACCATCTGAGGTGAGACCCGGAGGTATTCGGCCAAAGCCTGAGCCAAGCGCTCCTTGGCTGCACCCTGCAGAGCCCCCCAGTTTTGGGTAACCAAAGACTCTGCCTCAGTGGCAGTCATGCCGGAGTCAATAAGGCGGTTGTAAACCTCGCCCCGGAGGTTGTCGCTGATGGCAGACCAGTTTCCTTTCATGGCGTTGTTAATGTCCTGTACTGTCAAAAGCCCGCCTGTTGTGGCGCTTATTCTAGATGCCACATCAGCTTTTGTAACCTTGCCGAAAGCCTTGATGATCAGAGGATCGCCTATGCTGTTTGCAACCACGTAAAGCTTGTCCCCTTCCAGGAGGCTGTCCAGACTTGCTGAGACCTGATTGCGGATGAGGACGGTCTGGGTGCTCACATAAAGGAGCCTCGCCTCGCCGAGGTTCGGGCGGAAGTCAATGGTGCTTGCCTGGGCATCAACAGCTGCAGCCACCCCCTCAAAAATCTGCAGTTTCCTCAGGCTGTTTACAAGGTAGGCAGTCTCAGCCCTGGTCACAAACTCGTCTGGCTTGAGCTCTGTATCGATATAAGAGGGCAGAATGCCCAGCTGGTTCGCAGCCTCCACATTCTTAAACGCCCAGTGCTTGGTGTTCACGTCGATAAAGCTCGGTAGCCAGATATCTGTGGTTTCTGCCGCTTCTCCCAGCTTGATGGCCCTTGTGATCATGGTCAGGATTTCAGCCCTGCTGATGGAACGATTGGGCTGGAAAGTGCCGTCTGGGTAGCCTGTGATCACTTTATGCGCGCTGACAGCTGCGATATACTCTTTTGCCCAATGGGAAGCAGTATCCGGATAATCAGCTTCCCCTTCCAGCTCCCAGTCCAGGGCAAGGGTGAGGATTTTAGCGAATTCTGCTCTCGTCACCTGCCTGTCTGGTTTGAAGGTGCCGTCTGGGTAACCTGAGATAATGTCTTGGGCAACCAGCTCTTCGATGGCACCTTTGGCCCAAGAATTTTCAATATCACGAAGCTCGGCAGCCTGCGCAATAGTTACTGCCGTAAAAAGCAGGAAAAGCACTATTGAAAGCTTTTTCATCTTCCATTCCTCCAAAAAGAGATTTCTCTGTTTGTATTCAACTTGCAGGGGGCTGATCCTTTATGTAAGTTTAGGCTCATTGCGCACAATCTGCCAGGGCTGGAATTTTTTTGCCAGACTGGTTCGGGAAAAGGATTATTGTTCTTTTTATGGAACAATATATTATCAGCATGAAAAAGGAGCGGTCAGATGTCTCAGCTACTCATCATCGACGGTGCAAGCCTCATCCACAGAGCTTACCACGCCCTTCCCGACACCTTAAAGACAGCCAAAGGAGAAGTTACAAACGCTGTCTACGGGTTTGTGAATATGTTTTTCAAGCTGCTCTCTGACGAAAAACCCCAGCGGGTTGTGGTGGCCATGGACCTGCCAGGGCCAACCTTCCGCCACGAGCGCTATGAAGAATATAAAGCCAACAGACCACCCCTGCCAGAAGATTTTCCCCACCAGGTTCAGAGGGTGCGGGAGTTTTTGGCAGCTATGGGAGTGCCTATTTTAGAGGCAGAGGGCTTTGAAGCGGATGACGTAATCGGCACCTTGGCCTGCCGTGCAGAAGAACTCGCTTGGGACACTCTAATCGTCACAGGAGACCGGGACCTTCTGCAGCTTGTGACGCCTAAAACCCAGGTCTTACTGACTGTCAAGGGAATCAGCCAGCTAGAAAGGCTGGATCCAGCTGGCGTTAAAGAAAAGCTGGGCATCCCTCCCAGCCAGGTTGCAGACTACAAAGGCCTTGTGGGCGACAGCTCAGACAACATCCCCGGCGTCCGGGGAATTGGTCCTAAAACTGCCTTGAAGCTCCTGAACGAATACGGAAGCCTGGAGGAGATCTTGGCCAATTTAGACTCCCTCACCCCAAGACAAAAAGCCCAGCTGTCTGAGGCAAGGGAGACAGCACTCTTATCCAAGGAACTTGCAACCATCAACTGCAAGGCGCCTGTGCCGCATCTAGACACCCTCTCTTTTCCAGAACCAGACGAGGAGAAGGTGATAGAGCTTCTCCGAGAGCTGGAGTTCAATTCCCTCCTGCGCCGTTTCCGGGGAGGGGAGGAGAAGGCGCAGCCTGCCGAAACAGAGCAGCCTGAAGGAGTTGTGCTCACAACCCTGGCGCAATACCAGGAGCTTATGCAGGAGCTGGAAGCACAAAAGGACTGTGCGCTCCTCCTCCTTGCAGAGCCGAGGCGAGGTCCTGGGGAGTGGGGAGGCAGGATTTTAGGCATTGCTGTAGCCTTGTCAGGGAACAAAGGCTACTTCATTCCCCGGGAGCTGGAAGGGACAAACGTGTTGAATCTAGCCCAGCGCTGGCTTGAGGACCCTGCCACCCAAAAGCGCTGCCACAACGCCAAATGGCTGCAGCTGACCTTCTACAAACAAGGGATTGAGATAGCAGGCCTCAAAATGGACACTATGCTCGGGGCATACATCTTAAACCCAGGGGAAGAATCTGAAAGCCTCGATAGGCTTCTCCAGAAATTCTACGGCTGGCAGGGCCCTGAAAGCTCTCAGCTGAGTTTGGATCTGGGCACAAGCGGTACTTCCAGCCTTTCAAGCCAGCTGGCAAGCAAAGCTGCTCTCCTCTACCGCTTAAGCGGGGAACTGGAAAAAAAGCTGGCAGAAGAAAAGCTCACTGGACTCCTGACAGATCTGGAGCTACCTCTCTCATCCACTCTTGCCAGGATGGAGCTGGCCGGGATAGCTGTGGACCTTGAGATCTTAAGCCAGCTTTCCAGAGAACTGAGGGCAGAGCTTTCGGAAATAGAAGAGAAAGCGTACAGTCTTGTAGGCAGAAAATTCAACCTCAACTCTCCCAAGCAGCTCAGCGGGATCCTTTTTGAGGAATTGGGCCTCGAGCCCATAAAAAAGACCAAAACCGGCTACTCAACAGACAACGAAGTCCTCACTGAGCTGAAAGACGAGCACCCTCTTATCCCGGAGCTTTTAGAGTACAGGCAGCTCAGCAAACTGAAAAGCACCTATGTTGATGCCCTGCCTGCGCTGGTTGTCCCTGAGACAGGCAGAATTCACACCAACTTCCACCAGGCAGTAACAGCCACAGGTAGGCTCAGCAGCTCTGACCCTAATCTCCAGAACATCCCCATCCGCAGCGAGGAAGGAGGAAAAATCAGGAGAGCCTTCATCCCTGGAGAGGAGGGCTGGTCCTTTTTGTCTGCAGATTACTCTCAAATCGAGCTGCGGGTCTTGGCCCATCTGTCAGGAGATCCAGCCCTCATTGCAGCTTTTCAGAACCAGGAAGACATCCACCGCCGCACTGCCGCAGAGATCTTCGGCCTGGATCCTGTTGATGTGACAAGCCAGCAGCGCAGCGCTGCCAAAGCCATCAATTTTGGAATTGTCTACGGCATCAGCAGCTTTGGTCTGGCCCGGGGCACAGGCATCAGCCGCACTGAAGCCCAGGAATATATAGACCGCTATTTCCAGCGGTACAGCAAGGTGAAGGAATACCTGGATTCTACAGTTGCAGAGGCGAGAAAACAGGGATACGTAACCACAATCCTCGGCCGCAGACGCTACCTGCCTGAGATCAACAGCCGCAACTGGACGAGAAGGCAGTTTGCGGAACGGATGGCCATGAACACACCTGTCCAGGGCAGCGCTGCAGACTTGATTAAGCTGGCCATGCTTGCAGTAGAGCAGAGGATCAAGCAGGAGGGCCTGAGGGCCAGAATGCTCCTGCAGGTTCACGATGAGCTCTTATTCGAATATCCAGACGCCGAAAGAGACACATTGGCAGCCGCGGTCAAGGAGGAAATGGAAGGAGTACTGCAGCTCGCAGTGCCCCTCCTTGTCGAGATCACAACCGGCGACAGCTGGCTGCTGAACTAGGAGGAATCGCTCTTGCCTGAACTACCAGAAGTCGAAACCATAAGACGCAGTCTGCTTTTCTTAGAAGGAGAAACTATTTGTGAGGTGGAGGTCCACAGGCCCAAAAGCATCAGAGGACTCTCTGCAGAGGAATTTGCCCGCAAGCTCGAAGGGCGGAAGCTCTTAGAGCTTGCCAGGCGAGGAAAATATCTTCTGTGGCACTTTGAAGGCCACCTGACCATGGTGATCCACCTGCGAATGACAGGCCAGCTTCTGTGGTACCTAAAAGACCACCCCCCAGACAAACACACTGCAGCCTGCTGGCGGTTTCACAATTTGAAAGGACAGCTGCGCCTTGTAGACATGCGCACTTTCGCAACAATTGATCTGGTCCCCACAGGCAGCTACGGGTCTATTTCCGGCCTGTACAATTTGGGACCTGAGATCTTATCTCAAGAGTTTTCCTGCAGCACCATCTACGAGAAACTTCAAAAGCGCCGTTCTTCCGTCAAAAGCGCCCTTTTAGATCAAAGGCTCTTTGCAGGTGTCGGCAACATCTACGCAGACGAAGCCCTATTTCGGGCCAAGCTCAACCCTCTAACTCCGGCAAACCAGCTTACAGAAGCAGACTGTCAAAAGTTGATCGCCCATCTGCGCGCAGTGCTGGAAGATGCCATTGCCAATCACGGCACCACCTTCCGCAACTACGTAGACGGCAGAGGGGAAAGCGGCGGTTTCCAGAACAAACTCTCTGTCTACGGCAGAAAGGGGGAGGAGTGCCCCAGCTGCGGCACCCCCATTCAGAGAATAGTGGTGGTGGGCAGAGGGAGCTTCTTCTGCCCCAGCTGCCAGGGAGGGGAGGGATCATGATCCTCGGCCTCACAGGGGGAATTGCCTCTGGCAAGACCACAGTTGCACAGATCCTTGTGGATCTGGGAGCGCAGCTTGTGGAAGCAGACGACGTAGGCAGGCAGGTTGTGGAGCCGGGCACAATAGGCCTCGAAAGGGTGGTAGAAGCTTTTGGGCCGGAAGTCCTCACCCCAAGCGGCAGCCTCAACAGAAAACTTGTGGGCAGGCTGGTTTTCCAGGATTCGGCAAAGCTTCAGCTTCTCAACAGCATCCTCCATCCCTTGATGGAGGAAGAAATGAGAAGGCAGCTTGTGCTTCTCGAGCCTCAAGGTCCTGTGGTGCTGTCTGCAGCTATCCTTTTCGAAGCAGGATGGGATAAGCTTGTGGACAAAGTCCTCCTTGTCTGGCTGGATCCCGAAACGCAGCTTTCCCGCTTGATGGAGCGGGATAACCTCACGAGGGAAGAAGCAGAAGCGAGAATACAAGCCCAGATGCCCCTTGAGAGCAAAATTGCCCTAGCTGACTATATCATCGACAACTCCAAGCCCCTTTTTGAAGTAAGGCGGCAGGTGGAGAAAATCTGGAGGGAGATTAATGAGGAAGATTGCACTCATCGCTCACGATAAGAAGAAAGACGAGATGGTTGAATTCGCCAAAAAACATGTTGATTTCCTTTCCCGCTGCGACCTTGTGGCCACAGGAACCACTGGAAAACTCGTGCAGGAGAAAACAGGCCTGAAGGTTAAGCGGATGCTCTCCGGTCCCATCGGAGGGGACCAGCAAATAGGTTCTCAAGTTGCCAGCGGCAAAATCGATGCAGTGATCTTCCTGCGGGATCCCCTCACAGCCCAGCCCCATGAGCCTGACATCACCGCGCTGCTGAGGGTCTGCGACGTGCACAACGTACCTTTGGCCACCAATTTAGCCACTGCTGAAGTCCTGCTCACTGCCTTTGCTGAATATGAGGAAGTACAGACGGCGTAGGCGGAAGCCGGTCCTGCGCCGGCTGGGAGGTTGTCTGCTCTTTATTGTCCTGCTGGCAGCTGGCATTTATACCCTAACCACCAGCAGGTGGTTTTTGCGCCTTATCTACCCAATCGCCTACGAGGAGTTAATCTACAGCACTGCCCAAAACTACGAGTTAGACCCGTTTTTGGTTTTTGCAGTGGTGAAGGTGGAAAGCGGCTTCAATGCAGAGGCTGTATCCTCCAAAGGAGCAAAAGGCCTAATGCAGCTGATGCCGGAGACTGCCAGCTGGATCGCATCCCAGCGGAAGCTGGAGTACAATGAAGAGCTGCTTTTGGATCCTGAATATAACGTGGATTTCGGCTGCTGGTATTTGGCCAGCCTCTACAGAGAATTTGACAGTACTATCCTGAGCTTGGCAGCCTACAACGCTGGCAGAGGCAATGTGAAGAAGTGGCTCGAGAGCCAAAAGTGGACAGGCGAAGTTGAAACCATCTCCCAAATTCCTTTCCCAGAAACCCGGAGATACTTAGAGCGGGTGCGGGCCATGACAGCAATCTACAGGCGGCTTTATCCAGAATTTGACAAAACGGAGTGAAATATATGCGCAGACCTGTGGTCTTTGAAAACGAAAAGCAGCAGCTCTTCGGGGTGCTCCATTATCCGCCAGAAGCCAGGAAACTGCCTGCGGTCTTGCTTTGCCACGGTTTTACAGGCACTAAAGTTGAGAGCCACCGCATCTTCGTGAAATTAGCCCAGCTCCTGGAAGAATTTCAGCTGGTAACCCTGCGCTTCGACTTCCGCGGCTCTGGGGACAGCGAAGGGGATTTTTCCCAAATGACTCTAGAAGGAGAGATCTCAGATGCCCGGGCAGCCTTGGACTACCTCCAGACTCTGCCTGAGGTTGACCCAAACCGCTTGGGCATCCTGGGCCTTTCCATGGGCGGGGCAGTGGCAGCAACCTTATCAGGCAGGGATCAGCGGATCTCCGCTTGCGCCCTTTGGTCTGCTGTGGCTGATTTCAGCCAGACCTTCTTTTCCCAGGCTGCAAGCCAGGTCATCGAAGAGGGAAAACCAGACCTGGATCTGGGGGGGAACGTGGTGAGCCGGGAGTTTCTCCTCCAGTGCCAGAAGGCCAAACCGCACCTGGAGCTTGCTAGGCGCAGGCTGCCCCTGCTCATTGTCCACGGCACAGAGGACAAAACTGTCCCTGTTTTCCACGCAGATCTTTTCCACAGAGCTGCCGAAAGCAGCGGGAGCCCAGTGGAGCTGCATAAAATATCCGGAGCAGATCACACCTATGCCCGCAGAGACTGGGAAGAGAAGGTTTTGGCCATCTCGAGCAGCTGGCTTGCCAAGCAACTGCGGTGAACGTTTGACAAGCCCGGCAGCCCCATCTATAATTGAAAAAGAGGAAAAACAGAGTACTTTACAAAAAATCGAAAACCTTAAAACTGTTACAAAGTGGGGGATTATTTGTGGCAATTTTTGAGATTGCTGGCGGGAAATTCCTCTATGACGGCAAGCCTGTGCGCCTTCTCTCTGGTGCTATCCACTATTTCCGCGTTGTACCAGATTACTGGCGGGACCGCTTGCTGAAACTGAAGGCCTGCGGCCTCAATACTGTAGAAACATATGTGGCCTGGAACCTTCACGAGCCTGAGCCTGGAGAATATAATTTTTCAGGGATGGTGGATCTCGTCAGCTTCATCGAGACTGCAGGTGAACTGGGTCTTTATGTAATTGTAAGGCCCGGCCCTTACATCTGCGCTGAGTGGGAGTTTGGCGGACTGCCCTGGTGGCTTTTGCAGGATCCCACCATGAGAGTGCGCTGTTTCCACAGACCTTTCTTGGAAAAGGTGGACCGCTATTTTGATGTGCTGATTCCAAAGCTGGTTCCACTGCAGTGTACCCAGGGAGGCCCCATTATTGCCATGCAGGTGGAAAACGAATACGGCAGCTTCGGCAATGACCTGCGCTATCTTGAGCACCTCAAAGACGCCCTCCGCAAGCGGGGCGTGGATGTGCTCCTGTTCACATCGGACGGACCGTCTGATTTGCTGCTCCAGGGAGGGACCATGCCTTTCATCTTCAAGACTGTAAACTTCGGCTCCAGTCCCAAAGAAGCCTTTGCAAAGCTAAAGGAATACCAGCCAGATAAGCCGCTCGTGTGCATGGAGTATTGGAACGGCTGGTATGATCAGTGGGGAGAGGAACACCGCACCCGGCCCCCTGAAGAGGCAGCTGCAGTTCTCGATGAGATGCTGCAGCTTGGCGCTTCTGTCAACTTTTACATGTTCCACGGCGGCACTAACTTCGGCTTCTATAACGGTGCTGGTTGTCGAGAGAAGTACCTGCCAACTGTGACCAGCTACGACTATGACGCGCCTGTGAGCGAAAGCGGAGATCTGACTGAAAAGTACTTCCAGGTCAGGGACGTCATCGCTAAGTACGCGCCTGTAGATCCGGATCTCTTGCCCCAGCCCATCCCCAAGAAAGCTTACGGCAAGGTGGAGCTGACCCAGCAAGCGAGCCTTTGGGATGCCGTAGATCAGATTTCAAAACCTGTCTTCTCAACATATCCAGAAACCATGGAAAACTTGGGCCAGGACTACGGTTTTGTCCTCTACAGAACAGAGCTTTCGGGTCCCATACCTGAGGCAGAGCTGTACATCCAAGAGCCACGGGACAGAGCTTTAGTCTACCTGGACGGAGAATTCCGAGGGGCAGCGATGCGGGACGAGCCTCAAAATATAACCATAGCAGTAACTTCGGAAGTCGCACAGCTGGACATTTTAGTGGAGAATATGGGACGGATCAACTACGGGCCGCACCTTTTGGACAGAAAAGGGATTACCTGCGGCGTGCGATTGAACAACCAATTCCAATTCTCCTGGGCCTGCTATCCTCTGCCTCTTAAAGACCTCTCTGCTTTGAAGTTTCAGGAGAAGCCTGGAAAGCTCCCTGCTTTCTTCCGCGGCACTTTTGAGGTTGACGAAGCGGCAGATACCTTCCTGGCTTTAGAGGGATGGACAAAGGGAGTGGTCTTTCTCAACGGCTTCAACCTAGGCCGCTACTGGAAAATTGGTCCCACCAAAACCCTATACGTACCCGGTCCCCTCCTCAGGCAAGGGGAAAACGAGCTTATTGTCTTTGAGCTTGAGGGGGCAGAGGAACCAGTTGTGGAGTTTGTTGACAAAGCCAATTTAGGTTAAGATAAAATTCGAGGAGATGCAGCTACATCTCCTCGAATTTTATCAGCCTCACGTTGGACATGCCCTCAGCTTCTTCGATACAGCTGCGGGTAAAACCTCGTTTGGCAAAGAGGAAATAGTAATTGTGCTTAAAGCTGGAGAGCTTGCTTTTCTCTACCAGCTCCAATAGAATCTCTTTCTCCACCAAGAGGTTTGTCCACTTGCACTCGCCAAAGATTGCCTCTTAATCCCGGAAAGCCAACAGTTCGATCTCTTCCTGCCGTTTTTTCAGCGGGTTTGGTCCCCACCAGCGTCCGACTTTCTGAAAAGTAAAAGGCGCATCCTCCAGATGCCACAGGTACTGTGCGGCCATTTCCTCGAAAACCGGCCCCATATAGGAGTTCAGATCGGGCTCGATCAATTCTCAAAAAACATCCTCTCCTTTTCCCATCAGGATGGCGTTCAAGTTGGGAAACACAAACCTGTACCAAAAGCGGAACATCTGATCTGCCAAATAATAAACTTTCCCGCGGCTTCGACTTTCTGTCACAGGCATCTATTTTTTCACAAGCCCCATAGCGATCAGGGAGATTAAAAGATTGCTGCAAGCGCTGGTTCCGATTCCTACTTTCGTGGCAATTTCATTTAGCCTGCTTGCGCCGCCTGCGATGGCGGCGATGACAGCATTATAAGTGGCCGGATCCCGCAGTTCCTGCTTAAGCAAATTGTTTGGTTCTTCAAAAAGTGAGCCCGATGGCGTCAAAAATAGCTCGCAGATGTTTTCCTTGAGGCTGAGGTGGGGCTCGATTTTTCCAAGGTTATCTGGGATCGCCCCTGTGATCCCGCAGAGGATTGCCTGCTCTTCTTTTGGGAAGTCCGCCAGCATCAGTGCAGACCCTTTATAAGTGAAAGGCCTGATTTTAAATTGCGCTGTCCGCCTGCCATACAAAGGGCTCTTATATCCCAAAACCTGGTTTTCCATAAAGCTCAAGGAGGAGCTGCAGAGGATGAGAAAAAGTTTCGTTTCTCTGAACCTCAGGTCGATCTGGTTTTGGATGATGGAGGAAATTGGCCTGTAGCTCTGCGCAAGGTACGGATATTCGTCAATGAGCAAAACTTGCCTTTCCTCTTTGGCTAGGGGGTAGATGTAATCCAATAGCTCCTCGAAGCTGGTGAACGAAGGCATGGGAGTGCCTGGCATTGTGTTCTCAAACACTTCTTTGGAGAGGCTGGCAAGGTTTTCCCCCTGGGTTGTTTCCAAAGCCGCAAAATAAATCGCTTTTTTCCCCTTGCAAAACTCACGGATCAGAGTGGTTTTTCCTACTCTCCGCATGGTGTCCGTTTTGTCAAGAAGACATGCTGAAAAGCGGATGGCTGGTGGGGTGTATACACTTTTGAAATCGTGATGGTGCCAATGGCGGATAAAACTAAGGCACCTCTATTTCAGAGGTGCACGATGGTGGCGCCAGAGTTTCCGCCTTCGTAGTGATATTCTCCTCTCCTGTAGCCGAACTCTTCCAGAACGTCGATAGCAACTCTCTCGAGAAAACCATCCCCTATACCGTGGATGATCCTCACTTTGCTCTTTTTCTGCTCCATTGCTTTGACCAGAAACTCTCTGAGGGCGCTTCTGGCAGCTTCAGGAGGGAAGGGGTGCAGGTCAAGTTCTGGAATCCGTTTTTTCCCCAACTCAATCCACCTCCAGCTCTTTGTGGTATAGGGGATTTACAAACACTGTTTTTTCGCCTTTGTAAACCACAAACCCAGGCTTTGCACCATTAGGTTTGTGAACGTGCTTTACTAAAGTGAAATCAACTGGCACGTTCTGGCTTTCCCTCGCCTTGCTGTAGTACGCTGCAAGCTGGGCAGCTACATTTATTACCTCCTCATCGTCGGTTCCAGGCCTTACGATCACATGGGAGCCGGGGATTTGCTTTGCGTGGAGCCATAGATCGCTTCCCTTGGCCTGCCTTAAAGTCAGGCGATCGTTTTGGTAGTTGTTGCGGCCTACCAGGATCTCGTGATCCCGAAAGCGAAAGCGGTGGGGGCTGCTCGCTGGCACTTTTTTTGCCCTGCGCAAGGGGGGAAGGAGGCCAGCTTCCCTCAGCTCCGCTTCGATTTCAGGCAGCTCTTCAAAGGATGCATCCAGTAGGCTCTGCTCTACAGACTCGAGATATTCAAGCTCCTGCTGCGAGAGGGCAAGCTGCCTTGCTATTTCCTGTTTTCCCTTCTTCAGCTTCCCGTAGCGGCGAAAAAGCTTTTCCACATTGGCCTGAGGCGAGAGGCTGGGGTCTAAATCAATGGTGATGGGTTTAAGCTCGGGATGGTAGTAATTGGGAAGGGTCACCTGGCTGCTGCCAGGAGGCACCTGCCCCAGGCTTGCTTTGAGAAGCTCCCCTTTGATTCTATAGTGCTCTGCATCTTCAGCTGTAAAAAGTTCTGCCTTTTGCGCTGCGATCTTGCGCTGGGTCTTTTTAATTGCCCTGCGGACTGCCCGGCGCAGGCTCCCCTTGGCCTTTGAAAGCTTTTCCTCCCAGGCTGATCTGTCCAAAGTCTGCGCAACAGCAGCCTCAAGGGATGAAACAGGGGTAGCGGGGCTCTTGAGGGGCAAGAAAGCCGCAAAATCATTGCCGCCGGCAACAATGCAGGGCTGAAACTGAGCGTTTCTCTGCAAGGCCAGGAGGTTCTGCCAGCTCTGCCAGAGCTTTTCACCTTCAACCTCAGCACAGCTGACATCCGGTCCATAGCCGCACTGGGCCAAAAGTTCTTCAGTCAAAAAGGGGCTCAATCCCACAAAGCTCTGCAGAAGCAGCTGCTTGCAAGAACCGCTGGATGCTGAGAGCATTTTTTCCAGGGTGGGCAGAGTGAGTTCTTCCGGCGATAGCCTCCCCCCTTGAGGCGGGTCAAGATAGCGCGCCCCTGGCACCACCTCACGGAACCTGTTTACATCCTCAGTCACATGCTTGATGGCATCAATGATCTCCCGCTTCTCAGGCTCGAAGAGGATCAGGTTGCTGTGCCTGCCCATGAGCTCCAGGGCCAAAACCAAAGTTTCGGAAGTTGCTGTCTGAAAGGTGAAGTAAATAATCCGCTCCCAATTTTTCTGGGCGATGTCCACAAGCCTTGCCCCCTGCAGATACTTGCGCAGCACCATGCAGAAAGGAGGAGGTGAGGTGGGGTTGGACAGCTGCCGGGAGGCGAAATTTGCCCTGGCAAATTTCGGATCACAGGACAAAAGGAGGGGGATATTTTGGCCAGGCTGGCGGAGGCCCAATACCACCTCTAATGGTTCAGGCTGGGTTATCTGATCAACCCTGGCTCGCAGCAGCTTCTTTTTAAGCTCCCAGACCAAGGCTGAGGTAGTAAAGCCGTCAAAAGGCATGAAATCACGCTCCAATCCCTTTTATGGTAGCACGAGGGCGGGATGGGGTCAACTGAATTGGGAAAAGTTTTCATGGTATATTGGCAGGAATAGCCACTTTGGGAAGCGAATAACAATAGGGGAAACAAGGAAGGTGAACACATTGGAGAAGCATAAGAAGCTGCTGGCACTTTTGTTAATCGCCGGTACCCTCTTGGCAAGTCCTCTGGTATGTGCCTCAGACTACTTAACCAACTTTTATTATAACATGGGCATGAAAGTCCTCGCCTACGGCTTTCGTCCCCTGGCAGGCGAGCACTTCAAACAGGTGCTGGCAAACGATCCAGACAACTACGAGGTCAGGCTGCTTTACACCCTGATTCTCATAGACGTGGGACAGTTAAATCAAGCCCTTGCCCAGTGCAAGCTGCTCAGAGAAAGCAGTCAGGCAGACGGGACAGTCGACGTTTTAGAAGGGCAAATCTACCAAAAGCTTGGACAGCTGGATAAAGCAGAACAGCTTTACCAGAAGGCTTTGGCCAGCGATGATCAACTTGCAACAGCCCATTTGGGCTTGGCACAGATTTGGGCACTGCAAAATAAAGAAGAAGCAGAGTCCGCCTATCGGAAGGTAATTGAGCTTTCTCCTGATCGGTTGGATGCCTATCTCGAGCTCGCCCAACTTTTGCAGAAGAAAGGCAGCTTGGCTGATGCTGAAGGGATCCTCAAAGACGGGATCACCGTCAACAGACAGTGGGCGCCCCTGCACAGGCAGTTGGCCAAAATATATCAGGAAGCAGGCAGGCTCGAGGAGGCGCAAGTAGCTTTCGAGAGAGCAGAGCAGCTGGGGCAAGAAACTCAACAAGCTGCAAACTAGCGGGAAAGGGGGATCCTCCCTTTGTCTTTCGTTCACCTGCACAACCACACTGAATACAGCCTGCTGGATGGCGCAAGCCGCATTGAGGAGCTTGTAGATACGGCTGCCCAGATGCAGATGCCTGCTTTGGCCATTACCGATCATGGGGTCCTTTATGGGGCCCTTCCTTTTTATCGTGCGGCGAAAGAGAGGGGAATTAAGCCCATTATCGGCTGTGAGGTTTACGTCGCCCCCAGAGGCAGGACCATGCGGGATCCCAAGCTGGACGCAAATCCCTATCACCTTGTGCTTCTGGCCGCAAACCAACAGGGGTACAAGAACCTCATGGCCCTTTCGAGCCTGGGCTTTCTGGAAGGCTTTTACTACAAACCCCGGGTGGACAAGGAGCTTTTGGCCAAATACAGCGAAGGGCTCATCGCCCTTTCAGCCTGCTTGGG
>LFTB01000038.1:17729-23811 GCA_001512905.1 Clostridia bacterium DTU084
CACGACGTGCTCCTGTGCATTCAAACAGGGAAGACCCTGGAGGACTCGGACAGGATGCGCTTTGAAACCGACGAATTCTACTTGAAAACTCCAGACCAGATGCAAGCCCTCTTTTCCCACGTCCCTGAGGCCATCACCAACACCTTGAAAATTGCAGAGCGCTGCCAGCTTGAGCTTGAGCTGGGCGGCAGGCACCTGCCCAAGTTCCCCCTGCCGGAAGGGGTAGATGCAAGCGGCTACTTGCGTCAGCTGGCGGCTGAAGGAGCTCGTGCTCGCTACGGGGATATTCGCGGCGAGGTGGAAGAGAGGCTTTCCCATGAGCTCGGAATTATCGAGCAGATGGGATATTGCGATTACTTCTTAATTGTCTGGGATTTCGTTCGCTTTGCAAAAGAAAACGGCATTATGGTAGGACCAGGCCGGGGCTCTGCTGCAGGAAGCATTGTTTCCTACTGCCTGGGCATCACCCAAATAGATCCCCTCCGCTGGGGATTGTACTTCGAACGCTTCCTCAACCCCGACAGGGTCAGCATGCCTGATATAGACATAGATTTCTGCTATGAGCGCAGGGGGGAGGTTTTAGATTACGTAACCAAGCGCTACGGCGAAGATCACGTGGCCCAGATTATCACCTTCGGCACCATGGCAGCTAGGGCTGCCGTCCGCGACGCAGGCAGGGCCATGGCGCTGCCCTACAGCCTTGTAGACAGGGTAGCAAAGCTGATCCCCCCTGACGCCAAAACCCTTGCTGACGCCGTGGCAAGTGAAGGCAGACTCAAGGAGATGGCAGAGTCTGATCCGCAGGTTGAAAAGCTGCTGGCAGTTTCCGCTGCCATTGAAGGCCTTCCCCGGCACGCTTCCACCCACGCAGCAGGGGTTGTGATCACAGACGAGAACCTCTTGTCGTGCACCCCGCTGCAGAGACAGGGAGAGGGACCAGTCACCACCCAGTACCCCATGGAAGTCCTGGAGAGCATCGGCCTATTGAAAATGGACTTTCTGGGCCTGAGGACCCTCACTGTTCTGCAGAAAGCATCACAACTGGCAGGGAACGTGAACCTCGAGAAGGTGCCCATCGACGACCCGGAGGTTTACAAAATGCTCAGCCGTGGGGAGACCATGGGGGTATTTCAGCTGGAGAGCCAGATGTTCCAGCAGCTCCTGCGGGAGGTGCAGCCCAGGTGTCTTGAGGATGTCATCGCCACAGTTGCCCTGGGACGCCCCGGCCCCATGGCCATGGTGCCTGAGTACGTCCGGGGCAAGGCAAACCCTGAGAAAATAACCTACCTGGACCCTGCACTGGAGCCTATCCTCAGAGACACCTACGGCATTATGGTCTACCAGGAACAGGTAATGAGCATTGCAAGCATCCTGGCAGGGTTCAGCCTTGCGGAAGCTGATTCTCTCCGCAGGGCCATGAGCAAAAAAAGGCCGGAGGATATAGCTGCCATGAAAGAGAGGTTCGTGGCTGGCGCTGCAGAAAAAGGGATGCCAAAAGAGAGAGCAGAGAAGATCTTCGGTCAAATGGAGGATTTTGCAGGCTACGGATTTAATAAATCACATGCAGCCTCTTACGCATATCTGGCGTACCTCACCGCTTACCTCCGCCTGCACTATCCTGCAGCCTTTATGGCAGCGCTGCTGTCCAGCGTGCAGGGCCAGCTGGAAAAGGTGGCGCAGTACGTGGGGGGCTGCAGGAAAATGGGCCTTGAAGTTCTGCCGCCGGATGTAAACAGCAGCGGGGCAGACTTCACAGTTGAAGAGGGGAAAATCCGCTTCGGCCTTTCAGCAGTGAAAAACGTGGGCCAAGGGGCTGTAGAAGAGATTGTGGCAGCCCGTAAAGACGGCAAATTTACCTCCCTTGCCGACTTCTGCAGCAGGGTGGACCTGCGGATTGTTAACAAAAGGGTTTTGGAAAGCTTGATCAAAGTCGGCGCCTTTGGCTCTGTCCATCCCAACAGGCGGGCGTTGCTTTTGAATTTAGATGAGGCCATCCGCTTTGGCGAGGCTGCAAGAAAGCAGAGGCTGTCCAAACAAGGAGCTCTCTTCACAGAAGAAATCGCACCTCCCCCTATGCCGGGAATTGAAGACTTTCCACAGCAGGAGCTCCTGGCCCAGGAAAAGGAATATTTGGGCCTGTACCTCAGCGGTCATCCACTTCAGCGGTGGGAAAAGCTCCTTGCTGTCTACACCACACCAATTGCCTTTCTAGCGGAGCAGAAAGAAGGGCGGGTGACTGTGGGAGGAATGATCAGCAGCATCAAGGAGATCACGACAAAGCACGGCCAGAGGATGGCATATGTAGGGGTGGAGGACCTGGGAGGATCTGTGGAGCTGGTAGTGTTCCCTCAAGTTTTTGACAGGTGCAGAGCCTGGCTTGAAGAGCAGCGCGTGGTCCTAGCATGCGGCAAGCTGGAGGCAGGGGAAGAAGACAGCCCATCCCGGATTCTCGCAGATGAGCTGCTGCCTGTAGATGAAGGAGTGATCCAGCTTCAGCTGGCTGGAAAGCGGGAGGAACTGGTGAGCCTGCAGGCTGCCCTCAGGGAAGGGCAGGGCACAAAACCTGTGATTATAGAGCTAACAGGAGGCAAAACCCGCTGGCTCATCTCAACAGATCCCAAATGGTGGCCCCAGGAGCAGAAGCTTGCAGGAGGAAGGTGGAAATATCGGGTAATCTCCCCCTCAGGATAGAAAGGAGCAGTTAGATGAAAAAAGATGTAATGAAAGAGCATGTAGTCCAGATGCTGCAGGAGCGCGGCGTTTCTTTGGATGACATTGCAGAGCTGTCCTGGCAGCTGCAGGCTCCTTACAACAACGAGCTGACCAAACAAGAATGCAGGGAGAGCGTGGAACGGGTTTTGGAGAAGAGAGAGATCCTCTATCCAGTCCTCACAGGCCTGGTTATAGACAAGCTGGCTGAGGAGGGGAAACTGCCGGAACCCCTTTTGTCTGTGATCTGCCGCGACGAGGGCTTGTACGGAGTTGACGAGCTTTTGGGACTTGGGATCACCAATATTTACGGTTCTGTAGGCTTGACCAGCTTTGGCTACTTGGATAAAATGAAAAATGGCATCTTAGGAAAAATGAACCAAACACAGAAAAATGGCGGCCGGGTTACCACCTTCCTCGACGATATAGTGGCAGCCCTGGCAGCTGCAGCCTCAGCGAGACTCGCACATCGGGGCAAAGCAAAGAAAGAACAAGTAATGTGAAAGGAAGATCGAAATGAGTTTGCGGGAAAAAGCCCTAGCCATGCACAAAGAAGGTCCTGGCAAGATCACAGTGAACAGCACATTAAAGGTGGAAAACAAGGAGCAGCTGAGCCTGGCGTACACCCCAGGGGTGGCAGAACCCTGTAGGGAAATCGAAAAAAACCGGGACCTCGTCTACGACTACACAGCCAAAGGCAACCTTGTTGCAGTTGTCACAGACGGAAGCGCAGTACTGGGCCTCGGCAATATCGGTCCTGAGGCTGCAATGCCGGTGATGGAAGGGAAGGCTGTCCTATTTAAAGAATTTGCCGGCGTTGACGCCTTTCCAATTTGTCTGAATACCCAGGATCCTGAGGAGATCATCCAAGCAGTTCTCGCCATTGCCCCAACCTTCGGCGGCATAAATCTCGAGGACATCTCTGCTCCCCGCTGCTTTGAAATCGAGCGGAGATTAGATGAAGAGCTGGACATTCCAGTTTTCCACGACGACCAGCACGGCACTGCAGTGGTTACCTTGGCGGGACTCATCTCTGCTCTGCGGATCGTGGACAAGAAAATTGGTGACCTTAAGATCGTGATCAACGGTGCAGGAGCAGCCGGCAACGCCATCGCAAAGCTCCTCCTAGCTGCAGGGGCTAAGGGAATTGTTATCTGTGACCGCAAAGGTGTGATCAGCACTGAAAGCAGCGATCCCGCAAAAAGAGAGCTGGCTGCCATCACGAATCCCCAAGGGGAAACTGGTACTCTCCACCAGGTGCTCCGAGGTGCAGACGTGTTCATCGGCGTCTCCCAGGCAAACCAGTTGGGAGCAGGCGAGGTGCGTACCATGGCCAAAGACCCAATAATCTTTGCCATGGCAAATCCGGAGCCTGAGATTTGGCCTGAGGAGGCAGAAGCTGGAGGAGCGCGGATCATCGCCACAGGCAGATCTGATTTTCCCAACCAGATCAACAACGTCCTCGGCTTTCCCGGCATTTTCAAGGGAGCACTTGCTGTGCGGGCAACCACAATCAACCATGAGATGAAAATGGCAGCTGCAGGCGCCCTTGCATCCCTCCTCACAGATGAAGATCTGGCAAGAGGCAAAATAATTCCAGATCCCTTCTTACCGACTGTGGCAGATACTGTGGCCAAAGCTGTGGCCAAGGCAGCCCAGGAAAGCGGCGTTGCCCGCCTGAAGGAGGCAGACTGTTGTATATAGAGATTGAACCTGACAAAGCCAGGCTCCATGCCTTGCTTTGTCAGGCCATCAATCCCAAGGCAGCGGAAATGCTCACTTCCCAATTGAGGCTCAAGAAGCTCGCAGTGGACTGCCAGCAAAACCGCTGGCAATTCTTTTTTGCCACTGTAGTCCCTGAGCTCTCAGCTGATGTCAAAGCATGCCTCGAGGAATTTGCAGCTTTCCTGAAGGAGAAGGTTCCTGCCTTGGGCGATGTGCGGTGGCAGGTGGAGGACGATGAAGTAGCGTACATGGAGCGCCTAGCCGAAAGGATCCGCCAAGCTCCCCCGGAGCCTCCCAAAAACCCCGGGCAGCAAGAGGTAAAAAAGAGCTTTGGGAAAAAGAGAATCACAGGAGAGCCGATGCAGATCAAGGAGATTGCAGCCCCAGGCCAAGGGGTTATTTGCGGCCGGGTCCTGCGGGTTGAAGAACGGGAAACCAGAAGCGGCAAGACAATCCTGATCTGGGATCTTTACGACGGCACTGACTCCATCACTTGCAAGGCCTTTTTAGATAAAGAACCCTTCAGCCTGAAAAAAGGCGAATATGTGAAGGTAGCTGGGAAAGTGGAGGACGACAGCTACAGCGGGGAACTGGTGATGCTGGCAGACAGCGTCCTACAGCAGGAGCCGCCCAAAGGCAGAGAAGACAACGCTCCTCGAAAGCGGATTGAGCTTCACCTTCACACCAAAATGAGCGCTATGGACGCTACCTGCGATGTAAAAGCAGCCATCGCCCAGGCTGCAAGCTGGGGACACAGTGCCATTGCCATTACAGACCACGGCGTTGTCCAGGCCTTTCCAGACGCGTATGAAGCAGGAAAAAAACACGGCATTAAGGTCCTCTTTGGCATGGAAGCATACCTTGTAAATGACGGGAAGGGACAAAGCTCGGCAGAGGGCCTTGACGTTCCCCTGGCAGACAGCGAGTTTGTGGTCTTTGACCTTGAAACCACAGGCTTCAGCCCCCTGTCCTGCTCCATCATCGAGCTGGGAGCTGTACGGGTCCGGGCAGACGGCACGATTCTGGACGAGTTCAACACTTTTGTGGGCACCACCAAAAGCGTGGACAGCCGCATTACCAAGCTCACAGGGATCACAGACGAGATGCTTGCTGACGCGCCGCCTCTTGAGGATGTCATCCCCAGATTTGTGGAATTTGCCCAAGGCGCAGTCCTCGCCGCCCACAATGCCAGCTTTGATCTGGGCTTTCTGCGACATGCTTTTCTAAAGTTGGGCCTCGAGATGCCGGACTATCACGTAACAGATACCCTTCTTTTGGCCCGGGCTCTCTGTCCTGAGCTGAAAAACCACAAGCTGGACACCTTGGCCAAGGAATTCAAGGTGGAGCTCCTCTCTCACCACAGGGCTTGCGACGATGCCAAGGCAACAGCCGGGATCCTCGCAGCCCTTCTGGGGCTTGCAGAGAAGCGGGGGGTTAAAACTTTAGCTGATTTGGACAAACTTCCCCAGGAGCAGAACCTAGACAGGCTCCCTACTCACCACGCCATTATTTTGGTTAAAAGTCAACAGGGGATGGAGAACCTCTACAGGCTGGTGTCATCCTCCCACATCAATCATTTTTATCGTAATCCCAGGGTTCTCAAAAGCGAGCTGGAAAGGTACAGGGAGGGACTAATTTTAGGTTCAGC
>LFTB01000080.1 GCA_001512905.1 Clostridia bacterium DTU084
CTCAAGCCGCCGGGACATAAGCTTATTATGTTCGGCTTTCTGGCAGCCCTTATGGTGCCTGGGCTTGCCATGATGATTCCAAAGTATGTGATCTTGAAGAGCCTGCCCCTTTTCGGCTGGAATCTCCTGGACAGCTACTGGGCCTTTTGGCTGCCGGCAGGGGCTAACGCTTTCAATATCCTTTTGCTCAAGACCTTTTTCGATGGGATTCCAGATGACCTGGTGGACGCTGCCACCATCGATGGCGCGTCAGAGCTGCGGACCTTTGCTCAGATTGTGCTGCCCCTGTCCAAACCCATTTTGGCTACTCTCACCATCTTCATTTTCCTTGGGGTTTGGAACGACTTTATGTGGCCGTATATAGTGATCACAACCACTGAAAAGCAGCCGCTTATGGTTGCCATCTACAACAGCGTCTTCAAAAGCGCAGTCTTTGCCCAGAACGACATCATGGCAGCGATTACCATCGCCATCTTGCCGCCCATTGCGGTTTTCTTTGCCCTGCAGAAGCACATCACCCGGGGCATTACCCTCACAGGGCTTAAAGGATAGGAAATAATTAGCGTTAGCTTAAATGTTGGTAGGATAGCCTTTGATTCACCGAATAAAGCATTGTATTATGTGCTGAGCCCACTGCAAGGTATCCATTTATTTCCACGTGTCTTCATTTTAAATTCCTGGAAATAATATGGTTTTGCCTGCTTTGGGCGTTTCTTTTAATCAATTTATGGAAATTATGGTTTAGAATTGTTTTGGGATAGGCCTGTAGAAGGTGAACTTAGCATGGGTCAGCGCTTTCAATATACAGCTAAGACCTTTTCAGAAAAAATTGTAGACGCTCTGATGAATGATTGTTGACAACGAAAGCTGCGGACCACTGCCAGAACTATATCTCAGTAGGGCATTTTTCCCCGGGAGATAAAGGAATATAGAGTGGGAGGACGAAAAGACTTATCATAGTATTTCTCGAGGGGGAGCAAGAGATGTCTGAGTTTTTACTGAAAGAACGGCTGCTGCCCTTGGATGACTCCTGGGATGTGATCGTGGCAGGAGGTGGGCCTGCTGGCTGCGCTGCTGCCATAGCAGCAGCCAGGGAGGGAGCAAAGACCTTGCTCATCGAGGCAACAGGCTCCCTTGGTGGGATGGGAACCATGGGTCTTGTTCCAACCTTCTGTCCGTTTTCAGACAAAGAGAAAATTATCTACCGGGGCATTGCTGAAAAAGTCCTTGAGGCTTGCAAGGCAAGCTCTGCTCACATTCCTGACGATAAATTGGACTGGGTGGAGATTAATCCAGAACAGTTAAAGCTGATCTACGATGAGCTGGTCACAAAGGCGGGAGTCGAGGTTTTATTCAACACCCAGCTTTGTGCTGTGGAAAACAGCGACGAGAGCACAGTTTCGGCGATCATCGTCAGCAATAAGGCAGGGCTTACCGCCTATCAGGCAAAGGTTTATCTCGACTGCACAGGCGATGCAGATCTTGCAGCTTGGGCAGGTGCAGAATTTCAAAAAGGCTCTGAAACCGGAGAATTACAGCCTGCAACTCACTGTTTCACACTGGGCAATGTGGACGAATACGCATATCTAAATGGTGAGATTCTGCACAACAGCAACCCTCGCAGCCCAGTTCACAAAATCATAGCAGATGAAAACTTTCCTTTAGTAGATGCTCCTCATATGTGCAGCAGCCTGATTGCCCCAAAAACAATAGGGTTTAATGCAGGGCACCTGCAGAACGTGGACAATACAGATCCCAAATCTATTTCAGAAGCTTTAATGAAAGGGAGAAAAATGGCAGCTGAGTTCTGCAGCGGCCTTGCCGTATATCATCCCAAAGCTTTTGCTAACGCCTATGTTGCACAAACAGCACCGTTGATGGGCATTCGGGAAACTAGAAGAATCGTGGGAGATTATATCCTGACCCGGGAGGATTATCTGGCCAGGAGAACTTTTCCTGATGAAGTGTGCAGAAACAGCTACTATCTAGATGTCCATCTCTCAGCTTCGGAAAGGGAGAAGCTATTGAAGGGAGAATTGGACTTGGAACAAAGAACTTTAAGGTACGGAAAAGGTGAATCTCACGGGATCCCATACCGCTGCCTGACTCCTAGGGGACTAAAAAATGTTTTGGTTGCAGGCCGCTCAATTTCCTGCGATCGAGAGGTACACGGCAGTGTGAGAGTGATGCCTAATTGCCTCACCACAGGCGAGGCTGCAGGAGTTGCAGCAGCCCTAGCAACTAAAATGGCCTCCCCAGATGTCCACGCGGTTTGTGTGGATGAATTGAGGAGTAAGTTGAAGGAATATGGTGCGTATTTTCTCTAATTCGTACAATAGGTCCAGCTCCTTACGAGGACTGGGCTTTTTTTATGCCATGCCTGGCAATCCTTCAGGAAGAGGGAGAAAAAACTGAGAGGATTTGGTGAGTTGATGTAGAATATAAATCGAGAGAAGTCGCAAACACTCGATGCCGTATAGTCGATAACAAAGAGAATGGGCATACATGGTTTGATGAACTGATTCAGGTAGGAAAGCCTATCTGCTTAGCCGAGGTATTAGTGTGCCTATTTAGTGGACAAATACCCTTGCCAAGTATATGATAATGTTAGCTGGGCAATTAGCGAAGCAGTTAAATAATTTTTTAGCTCCTGTCCAAGATTTATGCGGAAATATTACAGATTAATCTACTCTTTTCTGATAATGGGTTGCGGCTGGTGATTGCGATATTTAATATAGTACTGCTAAAGCCCTTTTGCTGATTCTAATAATTTGCTTTCAGGATTTGGGAGTGGTTGTGATGAGGGGCAAATAATCTAGATGAAGCAAAAGAAAAAACAACAAGGACGAAGACCAGGCTCGGGAGAGCAGCGCCATCTATGCCGCACCTGAAGCGTCAGACCTATCTGAAGACTCGACTAGCAAAGGCTATTTCGAGAAATTTTTACTTCAACGATTCATCGCTATCGAATTAAAAATCAACAATCTAAAAGACTGATTCAAGATACCCTTGTTCAGGTTGACAGGCGNNGCGCTTTGAGCAGGTAGACAAGAGGTTTGAAGAGGCAGACTTGCGTTTTAAGGAGATGCAAACGCATTTTGATCAACGATTTAATCAATTATTAAATAAGATAGATGGACAATACAGATGGATGATAGGCTTAATCGCCGGCACCTTTTTGACCTTCTTGGGTACCATATTGGTAACGGTCTTTTTAAGGTGAATTGTCAGGGATTGCATGGAAGTATCTAGTTGATACAATTAGCCGATTCCGGAGATTTGCTGTAAGCATTGGGAGGGATTGAGATGAAAGACAATTTTCCGGATGAAGCAAAAGAAAAAACCAGCAAGCAGGAGGAGATGGTTGCAGAAAGCAGTGCCCTCTACGCTGCTTCTGAAGTGCCAGCTGCATCTGACGAATTATCTGCCAGAAACTATTTCGAGAAATTTTTAGATCAACGATTCGTCGCTATT
>LFTB01000112.1 GCA_001512905.1 Clostridia bacterium DTU084
AGCGAAGCAATTCCTTTGTGTTCTCGCTTTGGGGAAGCATGTATCCAGCTTCCCGGATAATATCCTCAGCCATAATCCGGTTGGACTTCTCAATTGCCTTTGCAAACCTGCCCGAAAGGCCTCTTGCAATGTTTTCCTGCTCCGACTTGCTCCGCAGAAGAGCTCTCATAGCGCTTATCACTAAGTCCGTTTTCGGCTGCTGCGGCGGGTAGTCAAAGGGAACCATGGAAATCGCACCAGATGGGCAAGCATCTGCACAGTCCCCACAGCCTGTACACTTTTCAACATCGATGATGCTGTTCTCTGTATCTGTTGCACCTGTGGGACAGACATACAGACACAAACAGTCTTTAGTACATAAGCGGATATTTCTGACTGCATATTTCCTGCTCATTCCACTACCTCCCTTCTACCTTTTCAAATTTCCAGTTTGCTACCTTACAAACAGGACAAAGCTCCGGCGGAGCATCGCCGATGTAAATAAATCCGCAGATGGTGCAGACGTAAACGCCGGTGTTCTCAAGCATAGCGTCTCCCTCTTTCTCATAACGGGCCAAGAGGGATTTTTGGATGCGGGTTACCTTCTCGCTCCAGGCAAGGGCGCGGAGCGCTCCCCGATCACCCATCTCAGAAGCTGCTGCATTGGCATTAGGGAAGCCTTCTGATAAGTCCTTTTCGACTGCTACAATCAATTGATCAATGTCTGGGTTTTCAGCTGGGGCTGCTGCCTGCTTAAAGTATTCTGCAAGCTCCCTGAAAAGGGCTGCCTCTTCTGCCTTATACTGCTTCTCACAGCCTCGAGCGAGATTTGTGCAGAGGGCACTCAGCTCAAGCGGCGACAATTCCTTCAAATCTTCGGGAGTCTCCATTATAGGTGCCGCCTTTTTGGGGGAAGCCTCGTCTTGGCTGCCCTGTAACTTAAACTCTGCTTTCGGGGCGCCGCAGAGCGGGCAAAGCCAATCCTCAGGCAGTTCTGCCCATGCTGTGCCGGGTGCAATGCCTTCATCAGGTATGCCCACTGCTTCGTCGTACACGTATCCGCAAATGGTACAGACATACTTCGCCATCGCCATACCTCCTTCCCTTTATTTTATCATAATTAAAGCGATATTCAAAATAATTGTTTGGACCGATCTTGTTGCACTACAGTTTGGGGATGGAAAACTGAACCACTACCAGCAGAAAGCCGATAGTGGTTCACATCTTTACCTCGCCATAAACATCTCTATATCATCGTCAACAGTGCCAATGCCGGCTATGCCGAACTTGTCAACCAGTACCTTTGCTACGTTCTCCGACAGGAAGCCAGGCAGAGTTGGGCCAAGATGAATGTTCTTGATTCCTAGATAAAGCAGCGACAAGAGAACAATTACTGCTTTCTGTTCGTACCAGGCAATGTTGAAGGCTATTGGCAGCTTGTTGATGTCATCAAGGCCGAATGCTTCTTTTAGTTTCAGCGCAATTACAGCAAGAGAATAGGAATCATTGCACTGCCCTGCATCTAGAACCCTTGGAATGCCTCCGATCTCTCCGAGGTTTAGCTTATTGTAGCGGTATTTTGCACAGCCTGCAGTTAAAATTACTGTATCTTTGGGAAGCTTTTGCGCAAATTCCGTGTAGTACTCCCTGGACTTCATCCTGCCGTCGCAGCCTGCCATGACAAAGAACTTTTTGATGGCGCCAGACTTGACAGCCTCGATCACTTTATCAGCCAGAGCCATTACCTGGTTGTGGGCAAAGCCGCCTACTATGCTTCCTGTTTCTATTTCTTCAGGGGGAGGCAGGGTTTTTGCAAGGGCAATGATCTCAGAAAAGTCTTTCTTCCCGTTTTCATCTGCTTCTATGTGCTTGCAGCCTGGGTAGCCTGCAGAGCCTGTGGTGAAAATTCTTTGCCTGATCTCTTCCTTCCTGGGAGGAACAATACAGTTGGTGGTAAACAGGATGGGACCGTGAAAAGTTTCAAATTCTGTGGTCTGCTTCCACCATGCATTGCCGTAGTTTCCTGCAAAATGTTCGTATTTCTTGAAAGCAGGGTAGTAGTGAGCAGGCAGCATTTCACTGTGGGTGTATACATCTACACCAGTACCTTTAGTCTGCTCAAGGAGCTGCTCTAGATCTGTCAAATCGTGACCGGATATTAAAATAGCAGGGTTTTTCCTTACCCCAATTTGCACTTCCGTAATTTCTGGATTTCCAAATCTCCATCTGTGGGCTTCATCGAGAAGTGCCATCACCTTTACGCCGTGTTCACCAGTTTTGAGGGTCAGCGCTACCAAATCGTCCACAGTCAAAGAATCGTCGAGGGTTGCTGCCAGTGCTTCATAGATAAAAGCGTTTATTTCCGGGTTTTCTTTGCCGATGTTTTTAGCGTGTTCAGCATAGGCAGCCATGCCCTTGAGGCCGTATGTAATCATTTCGCGAAGAGAGCGTATATCTTCGTCCTTTGTCGCCAAAACCCCCACTGTTGCTGCTTTATCCAGCATAGCCTGTCTTGAATTTACCTGGAAAAGAGCAGCATCGTGTAGGTTCCCCAGGCCTGTTTTTTCTCTTAAATTATCCCGAAAAGCAAGCATTTTGTAGATCTGCTTTTCAATAGCATCGCCGTCGAAGTTGGCGTTTGTGATTGTCATAAACAGGCTGTTGAGCATTTGATAATTAAGCTCATCCTATTCTGCGACGTCAAGCTTACTCCGGGTTACAACATGCGCAATGCCTTTCAGGGTGTAAATCAACAGGTCCTGAAGCTTTGCAACTTCTTCCGTCTTCCCGCAGACGCCCCGGACGTCACAGCCTGTCCCTCTTGCAGTTTCCTGGCACTGATAGCAAAACATACCCATCTCTAGTACTACCCCCTCTTATTCTTCAATGGGGTCGAATTGATCCTTGTCCGCAAAACAGACTGGGCATACCCAATCATCAGGCAAATCTTCGAAAGGTGTTCCTGGTGGGATGTCGTTTTCGGGATCGCCAACCTCTGGATCATAAATGTACCCGCAAGGAATGCATTCATACTTTATCATTCATAACACCTCCACTTTTGTTGTCTGCCAACAGCCATGCACTGTTTCGCCATAAAGCCGTTTGTTGATTCCATCGAAATCTGCTGTCTGCCGATTTCCTCCTCTCTTTACTTATCTCCATTCTCCATGCAAAATTTTGCCTGAAGAAAGGGAATTTTTGATCTTTCCTCTTGTTTGAGAAAAATGAGTGTTCTAATCCATTTTGATTGTAGCAAAAAAAGGTGGACTATGTCAATTATTGACAACATCAAGTTAACTAACATCCAAGGCAATATCCCGCTGGGATGTATATGCGTTCAGTCTGATAATATCACCCTGTTATTGGACAAACCGAATAAAATGTACTGGTTTTCCTCAATAAACCATTTTTCCCGTGAATAGAGGTGTGTTCAAATCTGCTTGAGCTTTAAGGCTCGGACTTCGGTTGTCTCGCAGCTACATTAATAAAAAACATGCTATAAAGCCCGATTTTTCGGGCTTT
>LFTB01000034.1 GCA_001512905.1 Clostridia bacterium DTU084
GTTGTACAGGCTCGCCAAGCCTGAGCCCAACTTCATCAAGATGTTTTTCTGATGTCTCCCCTGGGTGAGTACGAGGCCAACTGCGCCGATTTTGGCCAGCCACCCGCCTATGGATGCCAAAGGAGGCAGGAAGAGAAAAAGCAGCCCCAAAATCAAGGCAAACCAAAAGCCCTGATCGAAAATGGCGGACCAAACATCTCCCTGGCGGACGTTGTCGTAAAACTCAAGGCCCATGCCCACAAAGATATGTACCAGCCCCAGCGCAAAGGACACCACCATCATTTTCAAAGGCTCTTCCATGGGATTGAACCACAGTGGCGGCAGGCCGAACAGATCCCCGAACCAGCCTCCAGCAAGGGCTCCTGCCAGCCCTGCGCCTATGCCGCCCCAAAAGAGAATCAAAAGCAGCTTCTGCCCTGCTTCTTCCATTTTCACCTTTTTCAAAAGGAAGAGGGCTGCCAGGGCCATGATGATGCCGTAGCCGGCATCTGTGAGCATGATCCCGAAAAAGAGAGAAAAGAAGGGCCCCACCCATGGGGTTGGATCCAGCTCGCCGGGCTTTGGCGGGCTGTACATTTCCAGCACAGACTCAAACGGCCGGGCCAGGGGCGAATTTTCCAAAGCCACTGGCACCTCTTCATCTTCACGCGGCTCCCGCACTGCAAAATAGAGGGGAAAGTCCAGCTCTGCAAGCTCTACTTTGAGCTTTTCCACATCTTGGGCTTTAATCCATCCTTCCAGGGCAAAGGTTTCATCTGTTGCCCCGAGCTGCTCAGCTGCCCTGAAGCGGTCCAGCTCAGAAGAAGCGTAATCGTGGACAAGCTCGAGCAGGGCCATGTTTGCCTGGGCAAGTTTCTTTGCCTGGACTAAAAGCTCCTCACGCTGGGCCTGCAGCGCTTTGATTTCCTGCTTCACTCTGATGAGCTCTTCCTGGACTGTTCCCTCTCCCGGCGGGAAAGTAACTATTTTAGCTTCGGCTTCTGCAAAGAGCTCTTCTGCTAAAGCAAGCTCTTCCTTTTTCACAGCCAAGAGAAAAGGAATGGTCTTTTTCTCCTGGCCTTTCGTCAAAGCGAAGGGAGAGAGCTCAGCGCTCATGGATTCTTCCAACTGCTGCCAGTTCTTTGCAGGCACCTCTGCAGCCAGAAGGTGGACGTATTGTCCAGGTCCAAGGTCTTTGAGCCGGAAATTGAAGCTTTGCCAAGGCTCCAGCTGAGACTGCCTTTTGCCCAGCTCCTCGAGCTTGCGGCCTAATTCTGGCAGCTTTGCCTCTATCTCGCGTGTTTTCTCATAGACCTCAAAGACTTTTCTTTTGGCAGCTTCGTCGAGCCTAAAATCAGCCATCCTGATGGGCTTTTTGGTACTAGCCAGCTGGTCAAGGAAGGAACCTGATTTTTCCTGAAAATCCGTAAGGTACCCAAGACAGTATTTAACCTTGCCCAGCAGCTCCTCCCAGGGCGCCTCCTGCCCGCCTGGTGCCATGTTCACGCCCTGCTCTAGGGCTTCAATCTGCACCACGCCCAGCTTCTGCAGGAGGGTCAGGATGGTTTGGTGGTGCTCTTTGGGGGCAATCAGCTGCAGGTATTTGATTTTAGCTAATGCCATCTTTTCTTTCGTTCCTTTATTCTTTTTATGATTTGAGCCACAGCCTGATCCATGCGTTCTTCTGCATGGTCTTGCAGCTGTGAGATTGGGGCCGTCTTCGCAGCCAATTGGGCTTCTGTTTCGCTGACTATTTTTGCCACCAGCTCCTCGCCTTCTTTTTTGGCCGCGGCTGCGGCCTGGGCAAAGAGCAGGTCTGCTTCCTCTCTGGCAGCTTTGACGATCCGCTGTGCCTCTTTTTGGCTGGCTGCAATCTTTTCCTGCGCTTCTTTTTCAACTGAACGTATTTCAGCCAGTGGATTATGTTCCATCTCGCACCCCCCAAAACAATTATTTCCAAAGCAGAGCCTCTTTAATATTCGTCAAGAACCTGTTATTTCCTCCCTGCGACCTTCAATCTGGTCATGGCCCGGAGCAAAGCGGCTTGCGCCCGGGCAAAATCGATTTTGTCACCAGAGGCAAGTCTTTCCTCTGCCCTCCGCTTTGCCTCCAGGGCCCTTTCCACATCGATCTCCTCGGGCAATTCTGCAGCTTCCGCCAAAATCAAGACCTTATCTCTCGTTACTTCCATGTAACCTTCGCTGACGGCCATTGTGATCTCTTCGCTGGCGGTGAGAATCCTCAAGACACCGATTTTCAAGCGGGTGATTAGAGGCAGGTGGCCTGCCATGATCCCCAATTCCCCGTCGATGCCGGGGGCCACCACTACCTCCACCTCTTCATCGAATTCCACCTTTTCCGGGGTTACGATTTGGAGTCTGAAAGTTTTTGCCACCTATCTCACCACCCCATCCTCCAGGGCTGCTGCTTTCTCCACAGCTTCCTCAATGGATCCCACGAATAAAAAGGCCTGCTCAGGCAGGGAATCGTGTTTGCCCTCCAGGATCTCCCGGCAGCTGCGGATGGTATCTTCGCGTTTTACATAGCGACCGGGGATGTCGGTAAAGTTTTCGGCTACAAAAAAGGGCTGCGAGAGGAAATGCTCCAGGCGCCTGGCCCTGGCGACGATTTGTTTATCTTGATCTGATAATTCATCCATCCCCAGGATCGCGATGATATCCTGCAATTCCCGATAACGCTGCAGGATCGCCTCCACTTCCCGTGCGACCTGGTAATGTTCTTCGCCAACGATGTCTGGGTCTAGAATCTTGGAAGAGGAGGCCAAAGGATCCACAGCAGGATAAATCCCTTTTTCCACGACTCTCCGATCCAAGGAAATAATAGCATCAAGATGTGTGAAGGTGGTCACAGGTGCCGGATCAGTGTAGTCGTCTGCAGGGACGTAGACAGCTTGAATGGAAGTGATGGAACCGTTCTGGGTGGAGGCAATCCGCTCCTGCAGCATGCCCATTTCTGTAGCCAAAGTGGGTTGATACCCGACAGCCGAAGGCATTCTTCCCAACAGGGCAGAAACTTCCGAGCCTGCCTGCACGTAGCGGAAGATGTTGTCGATGAAGAAAAGCACATCTTCGCCGCCCAGATCCCGGAAATATTCTGCCATGGTAAGGCCTGTAAGGGCTGCAAGGAGCCTCGCTCCCGGCGGCTCGTTCATCTGCCCGAAGACCAGGGCAGTCCGCTCCAAAACCCCGGATTCCTGCATGGAACGCCACAGTTCGTTGCCTTCCCTGGTGCGTTCCCCTACCCCTGCAAAGACAGAATAGCCGCCCATTTGGGTTGCGATATTGTGAATGAGCTCCATAATCAGCACGGTTTTGCCAACACCGGCGCCGCCAAACAGCCCCACCTTTCCGCCTTTGGGGTAGGGTGCCAAAAGGTCTATCACTTTGATCCCTGTCTCGAAAATCTCCGTCTCAGTCCGCTGCTGGGCAAAGGCAGGAGGGGTTCTCCGGATAGGAAGCTTTCTTTCAGTCTGGACAGGACCTTTCTCGTCTATGGGTTCGCCGAAAACATTAAAGACGCGGCCTAAAGTTTCTTTGCCCACTGGCACTTCCAAGGGCTTGCCTGTGGCAAGAGCTGTCAATCCCCGGCGCAGGCCATCCGTAGAATTGAGGGCTACAGCCCGGACTCTGTTGTCGCCGCTGTGTTGCAGTATTTCGCAGGTGACTTGTTGAGTGTCTTTCCCTTGCAAATATCCTT
>LFTB01000111.1:0-2966 GCA_001512905.1 Clostridia bacterium DTU084
CCTTGTTGGCTGGGTTGTGGATGCTTTGGCTGAAAGCCCCTTTGTGGAGGAAATCATTGTGGTTGGCCCAAAAAAGGAATTGGCAGCAGCTTTGGGCGAAGACTGGCCCCCAAAGGGGAAGGTGGTCCAGGCAGGAGATACTCTCCTCGACAATTTGAAGCTGGGAGGGGAGGCAGCAGCCTCAGAAAGGCTCCTCCTGGTGACAGCGGATCTGCCCCTTCTGAGGCCTGAGATCGTGGACGAGTTTTTGACCCGCGCCGGGGAGACAGGCGCCAGCCTCTGCTACCCAATCGTCAGCAAAGAGGACACCTTGGCCATGTTTCCAGAGGCAGAAAGGACCTTTGTCAGGCTGAAGGAGGGTACCTTCACAGGCGGCAATTTCCTCTATCTGGAAAAACACATTCTCAGAGAGGCAAGCCAGCTTTTTGAAAAGGTAATTGCTGCCAGAAAACGCCCGTGGCAGCTGGTGAGGATTTTGGGAACCTCCTTTGTTTTTTCCTTTTTGTTCCGCACCCTCTCCATCGCGAAAATCGAGGAAAGGGCCAAACGCCTCGGCCTTAATGCCAGAGCCATCCCCATGCGCCAGGCTGAGGTTGGGTTTGATGTGGATAAACCAAAAGATCTGCAGCTTGTCAAAAGGGTGTTGGAGGATTTTAACCGCTGAGGGCGAAATAGATAATATGAGAATTCCCCGCCACCTCCTGTGGAGGGGACTGAAGACAAGATGTAGACGCGTCCTTCTCCCTGAAGGAGCAGGGCAGGAATTGGCTTCCACTGCACCAGGCGAGGAATTGGCGTGGCGGTTCTGTCAGGCCGCCGAAGGGGGACTATTCATTTAGTTGTTGAAAAAGAGAAGCTATAGATGCAGCACTCTCCCTTACAATTTTACTGCGGGAGGCCATAGCTGAGGCAGTTCTCAGGACACCTTTTGAAACTGTCCTCATCCACGAGTTAGGGCTGGGATTCTCCCAGCCCATTTTTGTAGAAAGAGAGAGGAGAAGATGGAACAGGGGACCAGGCTTCCGGCCAAGCTTGCACATCTTTATCAGGTTGTGGAGATGGGACAGGAAGGAGATGTCCTCCTTTTAGGAGCGGTTCCGCCCCAGGATCCTTCCCTTGCTGATGAGCTGTCCGGGCTGCTGGGGAGGCCAGTCAGGTTGGTTGATATCTCCCGGCAGGCACTCCAGGAGAAGCTGGCTTCCTACAGCGAAGCTGAAGATAATTCTGTGCAGGCAGTGCTGAAAAACCTTACAGGCGGAGAGCTAGAGGTGATCAGGGAAGAAACTCAATTGGAGCTTGAGGAACCCCAGGGCCAGCTGGACGATGCGCCTGTGATCCGAATTGTGAACCTCTTAATTGCCGAGGCAGTGAGCCGCAGGGCCAGTGATATCCACATAGAACCACTAGAGAACGAGCTGCGGATCCGCTATCGGATCGACGGCGTCCTCTACGAAGTGGCTCCTCCCCCGAAAGACCTGTACTGGGCTATTGCCTCCAGGATCAAAGTGATGGCGGATCTGAACATTGCCGAGCGCCGCCTCCCTCAAGACGGCAGAGTGCGGATGCGGCTGCCAGGCAGGCAGCTGGATCTGCGGATCTCCACTGTCCCCACTGTTTGGGGGGAGAGCATAGTGATCCGGATTTTGGATCAGGCCAGCGTCCTTTTGGGCCTTCCCGATCTAGGCCTGCCGCCCGAGCTTTTGGAAGAGTTTCAGAAACTTCTGCGCCTTCCCCACGGGATGATTTTGGTCACCGGCCCAACAGGCAGCGGCAAGACCACGACTTTATACGCAGCCCTGTCTGTCCTCAACGAAAGCAGCAAAAAGATCATCACCATCGAAGATCCTGTGGAATATCAGCTTAAAGGGATCAATCAGATTCAGGTCAAGCCTAAGATCGGCCTGGATTTTGCCAGCGGCCTGCGGCACATCCTGCGGCAGGATCCTGACATCATCATGGTGGGAGAACTGCGGGATCCTCCTGCAGCGCAGATGGCAGTCCGGGCTGCCCTCACAGGGCACCTGGTCTTCTCCACCCTCCACACCAACGATGCTCCCAGTGCCGTCAACAGGCTGGTGGATCTGGAAGTTCCCCGCTACCTTGTGGCCTCTACTTTAAAAGCTGTCCTGGCTCAGAGGCTGGTGCGGGTGCTGTGTCCCCTATGCCGCAGGCAGTATGAGCCTGTGGGGCTGCCTGTAAAGAGGGCTTGGGAACCTGTGGGGTGTTCCGCTTGCGCAAATATCGGCTACAAAGGCCGCACAGGGATCTATGAGCTGTTTTTGGTGGATGAGGAAATGGCAGATTTCATTTTAGGGGAGCACGGCACAGCCCAGATCCTCGAGGAAGCGAGAAAGCGGGGCTTTCAGAGCCTGGAGGAAGACGGCTGGCAAAAAGTCGCCTCTGGCATCACCTCTGTGGAAGAAGTAATGAGGGCAACGGAGGTATAAATGGCTACTTTCAAATATCAGGCAGTTTCAGCTCAAGGCAGGGAAGTCCGGGGTACTGTTGAGGCAGCAACCAGGAGGCAGGCTCTCTCTGAGCTGTCCAAACAGGGGCTTGTTCCCCTCAGCCTCAAAGAGGACCAGGAGCCGCAGAAGAAGCAGCTGCCGCCCCGAGAGCTTTACGCTTTCACGCAGCAGATCGCAAACCTTCTGTCTGCAGGACTTCCCCTGACAGAAGCCTTAGAGGCGGTTCGCCAGTACGGCAGCAGGATTTTGGAGCCTGTTGTGGCTGACGTTTTAACCAGCGTCAGAGCTGGCGCGACACTGGCAGCTGCCCTGGCAGGGCAGAATTTTCCGCCCTTTTACTGCGCCATGGTCCGGGCCGGAGAGGTGGGAGGGAATCTCGAAGAGAACCTCCAGCAGCTGGCAGAGGATCTGGAAAACCAGCAGCAGGTGGAAAGACAGCTGAAAATAAGCATGCTTTATCCGGCTGTGATGCTGAGCGCATCAATAGGCGCTGTGGCG
>LFTB01000111.1:3043-5330 GCA_001512905.1 Clostridia bacterium DTU084
GCTGCCTGTAGTGGGGCCGCTCTTTGCCAAACTGCACTACGTCCGCTTTGCCCGCACTGTAGGAAGGCTCTTGGCAGGGGGAGTCAGCCTCCCTGAGAGCCTTGAGATCGCTCGCGAGAGCCTTGACAACTACCTGCTCTGCGAGGCCACAGGCAGGGTTCAGGAGGGGATCCGCAAAGGCGGCTCTTTCACCGTCCTACTCAAAGAAGAAGGGTTTTTTCCAGCCCTTGCCATCCAAATGCTGGCTACAGGAGAGCGGGCTGGAAATTTAGAAGAGGTACTGCTGCGCTCATCCGAACTGTTTCAAAAGGAGAGCGAAAACAACATCAAAGGGCTCCTTGCCCTGTTAGAACCGATTGTCATCGCTTTTTTGGGACTCATCGTGCTCACTGTGGTGCTGGCCATCATGGTACCCCTTTTGAGCATAAACATGCTGTAGAAAACAAGCGCAGGAAAGGCAGGTTAAAAAGGATGAAGAGTCGAGAGAGGGGCTTTACTTTTCTGGAAATTCTCATTGTGATCCTGATTATCGGCGTCCTCACTGCAATTGTTGGGCCGAATCTGATGAGGAACATCGGCAGATCAAAGCAGGTTGCAGCCAAGGACCAGATCCGGATCTTAGAGCTGGCATTGAAACAGTATTTTGCAGACACAGGGCAGTTCCCAACCACAAGCCAGGGGCTGCAGGCTTTAGTGAAGCCGCCTGCCCCCAGCCCCGAAGGCTGGGCTGGCCCTTATCTGGATAAGGAAGTGCCCAAGGACCCTTGGGGGAGAGATTACGTTTACCTGTGTCCAGGGAGGGTGAACACAGAAAGCTTTGACTTGTTCTCTCTCGGCTCAGACGGCAGGGAGGGAGGCACAGGTGAAGCAGCGGACATCACAAACTACTAAAGGCTTTACCCTCCTTGAGGTTCTGGTGGCAGCAGCAGTCCTAAGCATTGGCTCTGTTACTTTCCTCTGGGCCCTGGAGCAGAGCCGGGGGACCCTTGCCCGCAATTCCCAGGCTCTCGAGGCAGCAGTTCTTGCTGAAAGCCTCCTGGACCAGTATAGGCTGGGCACTATCGACAGCGCAGGCGCACTGTCCGGCCGCTCCAACTGGCGCTGGCAGGCAGAGAGCCAAAACACACCCCAAGGCAGGGAGCTGTCCCTGACAGTTGCCTGGCCTGGGGGGCAGTATACCCTCAAGACACTGGCAGGTGAGGAGCAGTGAGGCAGCGCGGCCTGACCCTGCTTGAAGTACTCATCGCCACCACCATCTCCACGCTGGTGGTAGGAAGCGCAATTTGGCTGGCTACAGAGGGACTTGGGACAAGCAGGCGGACAGGAGAGAGGGTGGAAGCCTCCGAGGAATACCTCCTCCTTGCCAAGCGGCTGCGGGCGGAGCTTTCCTGCACCTATTATTCGCCCCTCTTTGCGGACAGCTTTCAGGGGAGCGAAGAGGAACTCTCCTTCTGCTATCCCACAGGCAAGGGCCTCAGATATGTCCGCTGGGTGAGCAATGCAGAGGGCATTTGGCAGCAGGTGCGGGAGCCAGGCGCAAGACAGTGGCGTCCTCCTGTGAAGCTCTCTTCTAACTGGCAGGGGAAATTCTTCTATCTGGATCAGGATGGAGGTTGGCAGAATACTTGGCACAGCGGAGAAGAAGAATCGCTGCCCCTCATGGTGCGGCTGGAGCTTACAGGTCCTGGTACCCGGGAGCTCACAGTTGCTCTGGCAGCTGCAAGGGCTATACCCTACTGACAGTCCTGGTTGCGCTGGTTTTGCTGGCTGCAGGCGCCTACTCCCTCCTGGATCTTGCCTCCTTCCATCAGCCCCAGGCAAAGCGCTTTTTGAACGAGCGTCAGCAGTACCAGGCAGCAAGAGGGGGAATTGAATATCTCCTGGAGCTGCTCGCTGCAGAAGAGCCGGATCTCCTTGCCGAATTCAGCATTGAAGCAGGCAGGCAGCTGGAGATCGGCGGGGTGCCAGTGGCAGTTTCCATTGAAGATGAGGGCAGCAAGATCAACGTGAATGCTGCCACAGAAAAGCTGCTTTTGGGCCTGGACCTTTCCAGAGCCCAGGTAGAGTCCCTTCTGGACTGGCGGGACGTGGACTCTGATCCGTGGCCTTCTGGGGCAGAGGCAGAATACTACAACGCAGAAACAGACCTCACACCCAGAGACGGCCTTTTGCCCACCACAGAGGAACTGTTCCTGGTCCGCCACTGGCAGGGAGAAGAAGAGCTGATCCGCAGGCACCTGACTGTCTACGGACCGATGAACGTCAACCAGCTGAGCCCGGACAGCCT
>LFTB01000111.1:5394-8722 GCA_001512905.1 Clostridia bacterium DTU084
TTAGAAAGTTTCTTCGGCAGCCTCCCTTCTTTGGGACCGCTCCTGGGGGAAGAATTGGCAGAGCACCTCACAGCAGAGCCTGTGGTAAACGTGAACACTGCCACTCCCAGAGTGCTGTCAGCTTGGTGCCATTATTTGGATTTGGCGCCCAGCCTTGCGGACTGGATAGTGGAAAGCAGAAAAAGCATCCCTTTCACAGACCTCGCACCCCTTCTTTCGAGGGTGCCCAGGGAACAGCACAGGCTGATCACCGCTTACTTCACCACAGAAAGCAGGATTTTTTCCCTGGCAGCCCGGGCAGGCAGGCATCAGATCCGGGCTGTTGTCCAGCAGAAGGACGAAGAGCTTGCCATCTTGGCCTGGCAGGAAAGGACGGATTAAGATGGGAAGATGTTTTTTGGGAATCCATTTCGCCCCAGGTGAAATCAGAGCTCTGGCCTTGAGGAAAACTTTCGGCAGGCTGAGCTGGGATGGCTTCTGGCAAGGGAAGGCAGCCTCTGACGAGGAGGCGGGAAGCTTCCTTCAGGCCATCTGCCGTGAAATAGACTGCCCAAACCTAAAAGTGGTGGTGGGTCTGTCCCGGCAGGAGGTAGTCTACCGCGAGTTTACTCTGCCGCCCTTGAAGAAAAGCGCCATCCCTGGGGCTGTTGGCCTGCAGCTGGTTGAGAGAACCCCTTTTGAACTGGGCCAGTTCAAATTTGCCTACCGCCTGGAAAAGGTTTCAGCAGGCTGGCAAGCTGAAGCTCTGGCTGTTTCCAATGGAACCCTGGATCGGTATACAGCGCTCCTTGAGGAAGCAGGCTTCGCTGAAATCGCCTTTGTCCCTGCTGCCCATGCCCTTGCCCTTTTGGCTGGCAGAGGCGATTATCTTGTGGGCTTGCCTGGGGAGACCCTCCAGCTTGGCCTGGCAGACTCCTGGTGGAGCCGGGAGATCTCCCCAGATCCGGAAGACAGCCGGCAGCTGGAGCTTCAGAAGACCCTGCAGTTTCTAGAGGGGCAGAGGGGCAGAAAGCCCCAGGTGCTCCTCGCAGGGGAGGGGGGCTGGCGGCCACTGCTTGCAGGGGAGCTTTTGGAGCCCCCCCAATTTCTCGCAGGAGCCCTGGCCTACGCTGGCGCCAAAGGCAAGACAGTAACCTTTCGCAGCGGCGAGGAAGAGGAAAGGGGCTTTTTTGCAGAGCCCCTTGCTGCAGTCTTCCTGAGTTTGTGGCTGATCCTGGCCCTTTTCGCCTCTTTTTTCAGCTTGAAGCTTCGGGAAGCAGAAGAGGTCCAGCTCGCTCAGAGGCACGTTCCTCAAGCTGGAGAATCGCAAGAACTGGACAAAGCAGCGAAAGAGCTTGGAAAACTCCTGAACCAGCCGCCTCAACTGCACCTTTCTGTCCTGAGGCAGCTGGCTTCGGCCCCGGAAGGGGAAGACGAATATTTATCGCTGACTGTTACAGAAGGCGAGGTAAAGGAGCTTGTGGCAAGGAGCCCCAAAGCCACAGATTTCATAAAGAGGCTCAAAGGAGGACCCTTAGCTTCCTTAACCCTCACAGGTCCCATTGTGGAAAGTAATGGTAAAGAACAATTCACACTGACAGGTAAAGTGGAGAGGGAAAATGAAAATTAACCAGCGCGAGAAGAGGCTTTTAGCTGTTTTGAACATCCTCCTTTGGCTGTGGGCCTTGAAAGGGACTGTGGGCCTGTACCACAGATGGCAGGAGGCTATAAGGCCTGATGAGCCCACCCAGGCAGCACCAAAATCCACTGTGCCTCCAAAGCAGGCCCAGGAGCTTCTGGAAAAGATCCTGGCTTTGGAAGGCGGGTCCCTTCCGTGGCCAGAGGAAGAGGCAGGGGTAAATCTTCTGGATTTCCTGCAGCAGAAAGCCGCAGCCTCAAGCCTGTACATCACCAAAATGACATTAGAACCTTCCGAGAAAGTGGGCCCCCACAGGCGCCTGTCTGTGCAGCTTGAAGCAAAAGGCCCTGCTGCCTCCTTTGTGGAGTTTCTCCACAGCCTGGCGTTAGAGCCCTATGCTGCTAACGTCTCCGGGCTCTACCTTGCAGCCAAGGAAGACAAAGTAGAGGGCAGGGTGGGCCTTGAGTTCTACCTCCTGTCTGAAGACGCTTTGGCCAGGCACAAAAAAGCCCTCCTGGCCCAGGGAATAACCGGAAATCCTCCTTCTGTCGAGGAGCTTGCCTACTACTTCCCCCAGGGCCTCTCCCGGTCCTTTGCCAAAGCACCGCAAAAGGCGGTTCCCGAGCCGCAGCCTGAGCCCAATGTATTTGTCCCTGAGCCGAAAGCAGGAGAGGAGAGGCCGGCTGAGGTCAAAGAGGCGCCTCAACCGCCCTACAAGCCAGACTACGAGCTTTTGGGCATTGTCTATCAGAGCGAAAAGCCCATGGCGCTTCTCAGGACACGGCAGGGGGAGACAGTGCTGGTTGGCCAGGGGGAAAACCTCGGGGAAGATGCGGTTGTGAAAATCACCAAAGACGGTGTGCTGCTCTCCCGAGACGGACAGGAGGCTTGGCTGCATGCATCTTTTTGAGTATATATTTGCCTTTCTCCTGGGCACCATTGTTGGGAGCTTTCTTGGCGTTGTGGACTACAGGCTCATTGAGGGAGGGTCTATTCTGTGGCCGCCTTCCCACTGCACAAACTGCAAACGGCGCCTTGGGCCATTGGATCTGGTGCCTATCTTCAGCTTCCTCTTTCTGCGGGGAAGGTGCAGAACCTGCAGGGCGCCCATCGGCTGGTCCCTGTTTTTCATGGAGCTTGCAAGCGGCCTTCTCTGCCTGGGGCTCTACATTGCAGTCGGCTTGAGTCTGGAGTTTCTTTGGCTGGGGATTTTAGCAGCCTTGCTTTTAGTAATTACAGCCCTGGACCTGAAGGAGTTTTGGATTCCTGACAGATTAACTCTGCCAGGCATTGCAGTGGGGCTTGGAGCAGGTTTTTTCCGCCCCCTGGGTTTTTGGGGGGCATTGCAGGGGGCTGCTGTTGGGCTCCCCTTGTATCTCCTCCACCTCCTCTACCCAAAGGGCATGGGAGGAGGAGATGGGAAGCTCCTTGCCCTTATCGGCGCTTTTTTGGGATGGCAGGGGGCGCTGTGGAGCCTGTTTTTAGGATCTCTGTACGGCTCTGTGGTGGGCCTTGTCCTGCTCGGCACAGGCAGGCTCAAGCGGGGGCAGCCGCTGCCTTTCGGACCTTTTTTGGCCTTGGGGGCAGTGAGTTGGATTTTCTGTTACCAGTGGTTAATGGGATTCATTGCTATCTATTGAATGTTCTTATAATTTTTGCCCTCTAGCAGGAAAATATCCTGCTGTGGCGAATATCAATCATAATAAAAAG
>LFTB01000070.1 GCA_001512905.1 Clostridia bacterium DTU084
CGGCTAACCCCACCCATACTCCGTATTGGGTGGGGAATGCGCCGTTTTAAATTCGTTCAAGGCCGTGGGCATGGTCTGAAGTTGCCCCTTCCCAGCGCATTTTTTTTGCTCCGTCTATCTCAAGGATGCTGTTTTCTGTGCCTACCCGCTCCAGGTGGCCGGAGAGGCAGACTTCCAGGGAAGGCAGCGTGAAGATCTTGAACTTAATGGAAGAGCCGCCGCAGTTGAGGACTAGTATCTTCACTGGTTCCCCTCCTACAACAATCTTTCCCAAAGGGCAGGATCCGGCGCTGCCAGGACGTCTGCGGCAGCGAGAAGTCCCTCGTCGCTTGCTACTTTTCCTGCAACATCCACTGCCATCTGCACAGCTCCCACATCACCGCAGAGGATAAGCATGGCCTTTCCGCCCATGCCCCTTGCCAGGCGCAGATCCAATAGCTGCACCGGGGTGGCTTTGGCAGCTGCATCTGCAGCTCTGATTGCTGTGGCCACAGAGAAGGTTTCCACAAGGCCCAAGGCAGATGGCTCTTGCGGAGGTTCCACAGAGCCTGTGATGGCAGGGAAGACTGCCTCGTGGCAGTTGGCCAAAAAGAAGCGGTCCACCACTTCTCCTTCAGCTGCAGCTTCTCCTACAGCAAGGGCGCTGTCCACTGCACCAACCGAGCCGCCGATCACTGCCAAAAACTTGCCTGGACAGATGGAGTCTGCTGTGAGAAGCTCCACATCCGCAGCTTTCGCCATGCTGTCTGCGGCGCGAATTCCCCTGACTATACTTCTGATTTCAAGCATTCCAATGGCTTTTTTCACTTCTATCACCTCGCGGCCCTGATCACTATGGCCGAATCCACGCTCTGAACTTTGCCGTCTATGCTGGCATGAACGTTAGCGCCCAGGCCATCTGCTTTGGCTATCAGCTGTCCCCTCTGCACCTGCTCTCCCACCTCTACCACAGGCTGTGCAGGTTTGCCTATGTGCTGCTTGAGGCGGATGGTGACCTCAAGGGGTGACAGGGAAACATCCTCCCAGGGTGCAGGCCTGTCGTAGCGGGCAAGGGCCAGGCGGCTTACGAGCCTGCCGGTAGGGACCTTTCTGCCGCTGCGGCTAGCCCGGGGCTGGGCCTCTTCCCTGTGGGGATTTTTGAGGCCGCGCCTTGCGAACTCTGCTTTCAGCTCCTGGTTCACCCGCCTTGGAGAAAGGCCCATGGGACAGGCAAAGAGGTCGCAGACGCCGCATTCAGAACACAGCATGGCAGAGGTGAGGCCTGAGGTATCTGCTGTGCCGTGGGCCATGGCCCGCATGATCCGGGCAGGGTCTATGCTGTGGCCCAACAGGTACCGGGGGCACAACTCTGTACACAGCTGGCACTGACAGCAGGCTGATGCAGCCTGGCGCAAAATGGCTCTGAGGGGCATCTGCCGCAGCTGAATCTGGGGATGGTCCTTAGGCAGCACGAGCAGGGCCTTGGTGGTTTTTGTAATTGGGTCGGTTTTATCCATGAGCTTGCCCATGGCAGGCCCGCCGTCGATGAGGGCATAATCGGCTGTTGTTGCGCCGCCGCAGTAGTCTATGACCTCAGAGGCAGTAATGCCGATGGGGAAAGTGCCAGTGAGGGGGCGGGCAACTTCCCCTGTAACTGTGAGGGTGGTCTGGGTGACTGGAATGCCTTCCAGGGCATCTGCAATATTGAGCACAGTCTCCACATTCAGGACAACAACCCCCACCTCGAGGGGAATGCCCCCTTCAGGCACAGTGCGGCCTGTGGCCTCTAGAACCGTCACCTGCTCGTCCCCTGCAGGGTAGAAATTGTCCAGCAGGTGGACCTGGCACTTCGTTTTCTGGAGGGCTGCAACTGCCTCTTTGTGCTTCTTTTTGATGGCCACGATCTTCTGCTTTGCCCCTAGATACCTTGCCACTTTATTGACAGTTGCCACAAACCTCTTGGTGTTTCTAATGATCAGCTGTTGATCCACAGCAAGCAGGGGCTCGCATTCTGCTGCGTTGATGAGCAGAATCTCGGCTTTGGTGTTCAGCTTCACGTGGGTGGGAAAGCCGGCACCGCCTGCGCCCACAACTCCTGCTTGTTCAACCATTGCTAGTTCCATGAGCTATCCCCTTAATAACCAAAGGTCTGGCCGATGGTAATGCGAATTTCCCGGGTGAAAGTCCGGGGGGTGCAGACCCCCTCACCAGTGGGTCCAGCTAAGGTGTGGGCGTACTGGCCTTCGCCGCCTACAGCCAAGGCTGCCCCTGACGGAGCATTGACAACTAAAGCTGTCACATCGAGCTTTCTTGCAAAAAGGTCCACCCTGGTCATGTCTTTAGTGTGGATAACTGCAGTGTGCTTGTCGCCGTGCTCGCTCTCGAGAGCAAGCTGCAGGCCCGCGTCGAAATCCCGTACCCTCACAAAGGGCAGCACGGGCATCAACTGCTCTGTGTCCACCAGCGGATGGGTGGAACCGGTCTCCATGATGGCAAGGCGGATCTTCTCGTCTACACGCACCCCTGCCTGAGCGAGGATATAAGCTGCGTCCTTGCCCACCAGCTCGCCGTTCAGCTTGCCGTCTGGGAAGATCGCCTTCTCCACTTTGCTGGCCTCAGCAGGGCTCAGCCAGTATACTTCAGGGATGCTGCAGAACTGCCGCTTCAATTCGTCAGCGATTTTCTCAACTGCGATGATGGTCTTCTCTGCAATGCAGAGGATGTTGTTGTCGAAAGAAGCTCCCTCGTAAATGTCCCTTGCTGCCTTGGCGATATCTGCAGTTTCGTCTATAAGCACAGGCGGATTGCCTGGCCCTGCGCCGATGGCTTTCTTGCCGCTTCTGAGGGCTGCATCCACCACAGAAGGACCGCCTGTGGCCACGATCATGCCCACAGCAGGATGCGCACAGGCTTCTGTCACAGCTTCCATGCTGCCTTTGGCCAGAGCCACCATTAAATTAGGAGGCCCGCCTGCCTTGACGATGGCGCGGTTCATCACCTGCATAGCGTACAAGCTGGACTGATACCCCCGAGGGTGGGGGCAGAAAAAGACGCCGTTGCCCGAGGCTACCATGGCAATAGCATGGTTGATGACAATGGCTGTTGGGTGGGTGGTGGGCAGAATGGAAACGATGATTCCGTACGGCCCGCCCTTCACCATGCTGATGCCCTGGGCGCCGATCAGGGTCTCCCGGGGCAGATCCTCTGTCCCAGGCGTGAGCCGGGCAGAGTTGATGTTCTTGATCTTTTTGTCTTCAGCGCGGCCCAGTTTGGTCTCCTCCTGGGCCATTTTGCCGAACTCTTCAGCGTGATCTATGCCAGCCTGCCGGAGGGCCGCTATAAGCTCTTCCCTTTTGCCGAAGGGCATTTCCATGAGCTTCTTCTGTGCTTCCACAACAGCGGCCATGGCAGTTTCCACATCATCGAAAACGCCGTCGCGGGATGCACCTTGTGCGGTTTTTCCCGCCAGTGCACCCTCAGCGGCTAGATTGCGCAACACTTCCTCCACTATGGAGGCAACTCGGGATTCATCGAACTGCATTAACTCACCCCTTTATTTCCGCTCTACCGAATCTACTATCCCCACTATGGCAGCGTCCACAGGGGAGTTTCTGTCCACTGCATTGCGGGCAGGGTTGCCTAATGTCAAAAGGACAACCTCCCCTACCCCAGCTCCCACTGTGTCCACTGCCACTATTGTCTGTCCTTCTCCCTCATAGGGTGCAACAAGCATTAGTTTTGAGCCCACAAGGGTATCCTGTTTCCGAGTGGCGACAACTGTACCAACAACTTTGGCCAGATACATCTACTTCGCCTCCTTAACAATCCGGGCCTGCATGCCGCAGATAGCACCCACAGCATTGGCATCATCTGTGTCCAGATGCATCTCCAGGCGAAAATTAGGCGCCACTCGCACTTGTACTTCGCGGAAAACCAGCGGCCTTTCCCCCTGGACCTCCACAGAAACCAGCTCGCCGTCTCTAACGCCGAACTTTTTGGCATCTGCTTCGTTCATGTGAATGTGCCTGTTGGCGCGAATTGCCACTGGTTTGGTTACAGAACCCTTAGGGCCCACAATGGTGATGAGAGAGGCACCTTCCAGGTTTCCAGATGGCCTCACAGGCGGGTTGATCCCGAAGGTGATGGCATCTGTCCGTGAAACCTCCACCTGGGTCTGCTTGCGGAGGGGCCCCAGCACCCGCACTGGCGCTATTGTGCGCAGTTTGGGCCCTACCAGGGCAACCTGCTGCTTTGCAGCAAACTCCCCTTCTTGGTAGAGGTCCCGCATGGCTTCCAGCTCCGCATCCGGCCCAAAAAGGATGGCAAAATCTTCTGGGCAAAGGTGCAAGTGACGCACTGAAACGCCGATGCGAATTCCCTCTGCCTCTTCTTTGCCGCTGCAGCTGCCGTTGCAGGCGCCGCAGCAGGTTGACTCTTTCGTTTCGCCGCCTAGTGCTGCTAAGACCTGCTGGGTAACTAGCTCTATCAGTTTCTCATCCATTTCCTAAGCCACCTTTCTTAGGCCTTAGGCAGGATCTTCTCCAAATCCGCATGTGGCCTTGGAATTACGTGCACAGCAATGAGTTCACCCAGCTGCTTGGCTGCCATGCCGCCAGCTTCTGTTGCAGCTTTCACTGCACCCACATCGCCGCGGACCATGACGGTCACAAGGCCTGAACCGATCTTCTCGTAACCTGTCAGAGTAACGTTCGCTGCCTTAACCATGGCATCTGCTGCCTCAATAGCTGCTACCAAACCTTTGGTTTCAACCATTCCCAATGCTTCACCCATGATTAGTCAACCTCCTTTTTGCTTCCTTTGCCGCCAGTTGCCCGGGGCAGAATCTTTTCCACATCAGCGTGGGGACGCGGGATCACGTGAACAGCAATCAGCTCGCCCAGCTGCTTGGCTGCCGCGCTGCCAGCTTCTGTCGCTGCCTTGATTGCTCCAACTTCTCCCCGAACCATGACAGTGACAAGGCCTGATCCGATCTTCTCGTAGCCTGTCAGCACAACGTTTGCTGCCTTAACCATGGCATCTGCTGCCTCGATGGCTGCTACCAAACCCTTAGTTTCAACCATTCCCAATGCTTCACTCATTTTTTTAACCTCCTTTGTTTTATTCGCCTTTCAACATCGGTTCAACTGCTGCATCCGGCCGTGGAATCAGCTTGGATGCATAGACGCTGGTCAGCTGCCTTGCGGCAGCTTCCGCTGCCTCAAGGGCAGCGCGCACTGCACCGACCTCGCCGCGGAACTTGATCACAACAAGGCCGCTACCTTTTGACGTTTCCCAAGCCACATCCTTCACTTCCGCTGCTTTGGCAGCAGCGTCAGCAGCCTCCATGGCAGCAACAAGGCCCTTAACTTCAATCAAGCCAACTGCCTCTCCCATAGTCACCATCCTTTACTTGTCCAATTCAGAAAGCACCCGGCGGGTGATCCTCTTTACCATCTCCCGCAGGGACTCCTCTGCATGGTCTTCCGTTTGTTCCAGATCGCAGGCGCCGCAGCTCTGACAGCCCGGATTTCTCCCTTTCACGCCCAGCTTTTCCCTGACTTCATACAGCTTCTTCACCTGTTCTTTGGGAAGCTCTTGTTCCCCTCCCAGCTGCCGGGCTACAAGGCTGATCTTGGCAAAGTGCTCCAGGGTTTCCATTTTGAAATAGGCGTTGAAGAGATCCGTGCCTACAGTCAAAGCCCCATGGTTTGCCAGTAGCACTGCATCGCAGTCTGTAAGGTATTTCATAATGGCATCTGGAATCTCTTCTGTAGAAGGTGTGCCGTACTCTGCGATGGGAATAGAGCCCAAAGAGATGATTACCTCAGGCAAAATGCACCTGACCAATGGAATACCTGCCACAGCAAAACCAGTTGCTGTCGGCGGATGGGCATGGATCACAGAGCGCACATCCGGCCTTTCCTTGTAGACCCTAAGGTGCATTTTCAGCTCTGAAGAAGGCTTGAGATCCCCAGAGAGCACTTCCCCGTCCATGTTCACCTTGATGATCATCTGGGGGTTCATGAAGCCTTTGCTCACTCCTGTGGGAGTGGTCAGCACTTCGTTTTCACCAATGCGGACTGTGATGTTTCCGTCGTTGGCTGCTACATAACCGTTCTGATAAATTCTTCTCCCTACTTCACAAATGTCCTCTTTTAATTGAAACTCAGACCTCATAAAAAATTCCCTTCCTAAAAAATTTAACTGGCCGTCAGAACTTCAACGCCGCGGCTGGTCAATTCCTGCTGCATTTTTGAATCCATTCTGTCTGTGACGAGCTTTGATATGATCTCCACAGGCCCGATCTGCAGAAGTGCCGGCTGCTGGAATTTGCTGCTGTCAACAAGAGCCACGCTCTCCCTGGCATTGGCGATGGCAAGCCGCTTCAACTCCACCTC
>LFTB01000044.1 GCA_001512905.1 Clostridia bacterium DTU084
GGTTTTTCTGTTCGAGCTATTCATTTTTCTTGCGTTAATTTTACAAAGCGACGTTTTTTCAGGATTAGCCCAAATTCATTATTCATGATGTCTCCTGTTGAAACTGTCGAAATACTACGAACGTTCCGGGAACAGGCACAACTCTGTCGTAAGCGCTTACAAAAAAATTTTTTAGGAAAAAAATTCAAAAAAAAACACCAGTTAAATGAGTAGATATAGATATCTCAAATTGAGAAACCAATCTTGTAAGGGCTTGACAATCAACTAATAAAAAAGTTATATTTGTAGTGTAATTTCAATTCAAAAAATAACTAAAACGAGGTGAACAAAATGTCGTACAAGGTAGGTGCCGCTTCTGTTGATATCACTCCTCCTTTGGGCACATACATCGCAGGTTATTTCTATGAACGCCGCGCGGAGGGTGTCATTGATCCCCTTTTGGTTAACTCTGTTGTCGTTTCAGACGGAAATGAAATGTGGGCTATCGCAAGCTGCGATCTCATCGGCTTCACCTTAGAGGTCACAGACAGAATCCGCAAAGTCCTTGCCGAAAAAGCTGGATTCAAACCAGAACAGGTCATGATCTGCTGCACTCACACTCACACAGGTCCAGTGACAACACCGAATTCTGCGCCCTTTTTAATGGAGGAATCCTATCTCGAATTTCTCATCCAAAGGATTTCAGATTCCATCATAATGGCCAAAAACAATATGGTAGAAGCAGAAGGATATTGCGGCAGGGGCACTGTGGAAGGCGTAGCCTTCAACAGACGCTATTGGATGAAAGATGGCACGGTCGACACAAATCCTGGTGTAAACAACCCAGATATTGTCAGGCCTGCAGGCCCTGTAGATCCAGAGTTGGGCGTAGTCTATTTCAAAAATAATGAAACAGGAGAATTGATCACTATCATCGCAAACTACGCTCTTCACGCAGACATTATCGGAGGCAACCTGATCTCGCCGGACTATCCCGGATATATGCGCAAAGCGCTTCANNCACCCAGATCCTGAAAGCCCACAAGGGGCAGCATTGTCAGAAGCAATCGGCAAAATGCTGGCAGCAGAAATAATCAAAGTAATGGAGACTCCTCGGAAAACGAAATGTCAAGGTTCAGTCTGGTATAAATATAAAAGAGATATCCAGATGCCCATTCGCACAGTAACTGAAGAAGAGATAGCTGAAGCACAGAAAATTGTGGACACAGTGATTCCATCAAGCAACAAATGTCCAGATGTGATTCGGGCTAGAAGGATTCTCAACGCTGCTAAAATGCAGGATAATCCCCTGAAAACAGAAGTTCAAGCTCTGGGACTGGGTAACGTTGCTTTTGCGGGACTACCTGCAGAGATCTTTGTGGAAATTGGCCTGGATATCAAAGCCAAGTCCCAGATTCCTTATACCTGGATAGTGGATCTAGCAAACGATAAATTCGCCTATGTACCCACCGAAAAAGCATACAGCGAAGGCGGCTACGAAGTTAACACTTCTGTCTTGGAACCCCATGCAGGTGAGATACTCAAAAAGGCAGCCCTGGAACTCCTTGCTAAGTAGTAGAACCTTTTGGAGGCGTGATGCGCTTGGTTACAATGAAAGACATAGCAAAAATTGTCGGCTGCACTGAAGCAACAGTATCCCGAGTTTTAAGCAAGCCCGAGGGAGAAAGCCCCATCAGCAAACCCCTGCAGGAGAAAATCAGGGTGGTAGCAGACAGACTGGGCTACCAGCCAAACCTCATGGCCAGGGGACTTGCAACCAGGAAGACAGACAACATCGGCGTCGTCCTCGACTGCTATGAACACCTGACCCATCCTGTAATGATGCAGACCATCGCAGGTATAACTAAAGCGATCAGCACCTCCAATTACTCACTCTCAATTTTTGTACTGGATCAGCCCGGCAGAAAAGAAAAGCAGCTGAACCTGGCAAATCTTTTTGCCAGGAGGCAGGTAGATGGCCTCTTAATTGCAGCTTACGATGTAGATGTTCTGGCGATCGTGGAACTGATCAAACAGAAATATCCTTTTGTCCTGGTGAATATGTCTGTTGACGGAATAGACACCAATCTAGTTGTAAATGATTCTGCTGCCTACTCTTCAGCTGTAGTAAAATATCTCTACGACCTGGGACACAGAGAGATCGCTTTTCTGCCAGGACCTTCTAAATACGGTCCAAACCCCAAACGGAAAGTGATCACAGGCATTGAAAGCGCAGCTGCAGAATACGGCATCCGCCTTGGTCCATCCCGTTTGGTTCTCACAGAATACGATCGAGATGCAGCATACCAAGCAGCCAAAGAATTACTGCAGAGCCAAAATAGACCCACAGCCATCTTTGCAGGAGACGATGCCATGGCCGTGGGCGTCTACCACGCAGCAGTGGATTTAGGCTTACAAGTCCCCCAGGACCTTTCCATAGTCAGCGGCGCAGACTCATACCTCACAAAGTTTGCGCCTGTGCCCATAACCGCAATCCACGCGCGGCATCTGGAGATAGGATACAGGGCAGCCGAGCTGCTGCAGGAAGTGCTGAACGGTAAAGAAGGAACAGAAAGGGTCGTTATTTCCCACCAGCTCACAGAGAGAAATTCATGTACTAAAATCAACTAGCTTGCAGCCGGCACAATTAAGGTGCCGGCTCTCAATCAACTAATTTTTCTGAAAAACAGCACATGAAAGCTTAGTTCTTAAAAGAATGAAAAATCGGGCGAGGTGTCACTTTTATGAAAATAGAGAATGTTCTAGTTTCACCAGGCAGAACTGGTTTTTTCTTTGATGATCTGGGAGCCATCGGGAGAAAAGCAGTCCGAGATGGAGCCATCTTCCAAGGCAAGCCTGTCACAGAAGGCTTCAGAGCCGTCCGGCAAGTAGGAGAATCGATTTTGCTCATGCTTGAGCTTGAGGACGGCCAGATCGCCTACGGCGACTGCGCAGCTGTTCAGTATTCAGGTGCCTCAGGCAGAGAGCCGCTGTTTTTAGCAGATACGTACCTGCCGGTTCTACGAAAGCATGTTGTCCCCTTCCTTAAAGGACAAAAACTCACAAGTTTCAGGGAACTGGCAGAGAAAATCGATAACTTCACCAATCCTGACACAGGTAGGAGGCTGCACAGCGCTCTGCGCTACGGCATCACCGGCGCGATTTTAGATGCAGTAGCTAAAGGGCAAAAAAAGCTCATGTGCCAGGTGATTGCCCAAGAATACGGCACCACCATCACGAAAAAACCCATCCCTATCTTCACCCAATCAGGAGACAACCGCTACGACAATGCAGATAAAATGATCCTGAAAATGGTAGATGTCCTCCCCCACGGCCTGGTCAACAATGTTGATGTTTTGGGCAGCGACGGTTCTCTTCTTCTAGAGTACATCTCGTGGCTGAAAAACAGGATTCTCACCATCCATCCCCACAGGATTTATCAGCCAATCCTCCACTTTGATGTTTACGGAACTATCGGAACCATTTTCAACAATGATGTCCAAAAAATCATCCGCTACTTTGAAAAGCTTGAGAAAGCAGCAAGCCCCTTGACAGTTAGAATCGAAAGCCCGGTGGATATGGGTTCAAAAGAGCTGCAAATCCAAGTATTTCGTGAGCTGCGGGAAAAAATCGAGGAAAAAGGTTTGAACATAAAGATAATAGCAGATGAATGGTGCAACACTTTAGAAGATATTAAATCTTTTGCCGAGGAGCGTGCAGGGCATATAGTGCAGATCAAAACTCCAGATCTTGGCGGCATCAACAATACCATCGAAGCTGTCTTATACTGCCGTGAAAAGGGAATGGGTGCATATTTAGGCGGCACCTGCAATGAAACTGACATCTCCGCCCGCATTTGTACCCATATCGCAGCTGCCACAAAGCCTCTGCAGATGCTGGCAAAACCCGGCATGGGTGTAGACGAAGGCTACATGATCGTCTTCAATGAAATGCAGAGAATTCTAACCTTAACCCAAAGCAGCTGATTGCTATTTCCTTAAGGAGATGAAAGAAATTGTCACCTGAAAAAATGAAAGAACTGCTATGTAAGGCTGTGGATAAAAGGGCAGAAGAGATCAAAGCCATCGGCCGCGACATTTTTGCCCACCCGGAACTTGGCTACAGAGAACACCGGACAAGCGAGCTCGTACAAAAAAACTTTGCAAACCTAGGGATACCCTACCGCGCCGGCATCTCCATCACAGGGGTGCGGGGAGAGCTGAAGGGGAGAGCAAGCAGCGTCCGGGTTGCAGTGCTCGGGGAGCTGGATGGATTGATTTGTCCTCAGCATCCTTATGCTGATCCCAATACAGGTGCAGCCCATGCCTGCGGCCACAATGCCCAAATAGCGGCGATGCTTGGCCTTGCCATGGCTTTGGTAGAAACAGGTTTGCTCTCAGAACTTAATGGCGATGTTGTCTTTATGGCAGTTCCTGCAGAAGAGGCTATTGAGGCAGAGTACGAGCGGAAACTGCTGGAGGAAGGGAAAATCAAATTCGCCACCGGCAAGCAGGACTTTATCGCCTTAGGCGAGTTTGATGATATAGACCTTGCTCTTATGTTCCACAGCGGTGGCGATGAGAAAAAGGTAAAAGTGGGAGGCACCCACAACGGAAATATAAAAAAATTCGTCCAATACCGAGGCCGCGAGGCCCATGCAGGGGGCAAACCCCACGAGGGGATTAACGCTCTTAATGCAGCTCTGATGGGACTTTTGGGGATCCATGCCCAAAGGGAAACGTTTCGAGATGAAGATTATATTCGCATTCACCCCATCATTATAAAAGGGGGAGACGCTGTCAACATAGTCCCCTCAGATGTACGGATCGATATGCAAGTGAGAGGCGCCTCTTTTCAAGCTATTTTAGATGCCAGCCGCAAAGTGGACAGGGCCCTGGAAGCCGGCGCCATGGCCATTGGAGCTGAGGTGGAGATCACCAATTCCCCTGGTTACATGCCCCGGGTGGACTGTCCGCCCCTTTCCAATCTCTTCCGGGACAATGCCGTTGCCCTGTTAGGGGAGGATGCAGTAGGGGAGACAGGCCACAGACCCAGCTCCACAGATGCAGGGGACCTTAGCCAGTTAATCCCTACCATCCATCCGTATGTAAACGGAGCAGAGGGCAGCTTCCACAGCAGTGAGCTTACCTTTGTGGACGAAGATTTGGCCTATGTGATGCCTGCAAAACTTCTGGGGATGACTTTAATCGATCTTTTATGCGAGGGAGCAAAAAAGGCTTTGGCTTGTAAAGCTAGTTATAAACCAGCTTTTACCAAAGACAGCTACCTGGCAGCGTGGGAAGAACTTGTAGCCAAATAAATAAGCAAAGAAGGTGGACTTATGTTAATTAAAAACGGCAGAGTCTTCACCATGGCAGGGAAAGTTTACGAAAACGGCTGTGTTCTAATTGAAAACGGCAAGATCAAGGAAGTGGGCGAGGAGCTTACAGCTTCATTTGGAGAGGAAATAATCGATGCAAGAGGAGGCTGGGTTCTGCCCGGGCTTGTGGACGCTCACAGCCACCTTGGCACCCACGAGGCAAACATGGGTTTTGAAGGCAATGACACCAACGAGATCACAGATCCCATAACACCGCAGCTGCGGGTCATCGATGGCCTCAACCCCCAAGACAAAGCCTTTGAAGCTGTGAGAGCAAGCGGCGTCACTACAACCCTTGTGGCTCCGGGAAGCGCAAATGTAATCGGCGGCCAGTGTGCTGTCATCAAAACATACGGCAGATGTGTGGACGAAATGGTAATCGTGGAGCCTGCAGCCGTTAAAATTGCTTTTGGCGAAAACCCCAAGCGGGCATACAAAGAACTCGAGAAAATGCCTTCAACCCGCATGGCTATCGCAGGCCTCCTGCGGCAGACCTTATATGAGGCCAAAGCTTATCAAGTCCGGAAGGAAAAAGCTGCAGAGAGGGAAGAGTACTTTGCTGTGGACCTTAAATTAGAAGCCCTTCTGCCTGTCCTGGAAGGCAGGATCCCAGTAAAAGCCCATGCCCACAGGGCAGATGATATCCTAACTGCCATCCGCATAGCAAAAGAATTTAATGTATCCATGACCTTAGATCACTGTACAGAGGGACACTTAATCACCGACTATATCAAAGAAGCGGGATTCCCAGCCATTGTAGGGCCAACTATGAGCGCCAGATCCAAAATCGAGCTTACTAACAAATCTTTCTTCACTGCAGTGAAACTTGCAGCAAGTGGAGTGAAGATTGCCATCACTACAGATCACCCTGTAACGCAAATGCAGTATCTGCCGCTGTGCGCAGGCCTTGCAGTCCGGGAAGGGCTGCCTTTGGAAGATGCACTGCGGGCCATCACCATTAACGCTGCAGAGATCATCGGCGCGGCAGACCGGGTGGGGAGCATAGAACCAGGAAAAGATGCGGATCTGGCAATTTTCGACGGCAATCCCCTGCAGACCCTGACGAAAACCTTATACACCATAATTGACGGCAGGGTAGTTTACAAAAAGGAGTGAGCCGCATGAATCAGTGGGATCTTGTCCTCGCAGGTGGTTATCTCTGCGATCCTGCAAATAACCTAGAGGGATATTATGATCTTGCCATTCAAAATGGCAAGATTGCCAAAGTTGCGCCTGAAATTTCCACCCGAGCCGCAAAAGAGGTAATAGAGCTAAAGGGCAAGGCTGTTGTTCCGGGCGTCATCGACTCTCATATTCATTTTTCTCATTGCAGCCCTGAAGGACTTCGCATGGTTGCCCAAACCGGGGTGGTCACAGCCATTGATTTTTCAGGGGACAGAGAAGAAATCCAAAAGGCGATAGATGAAAATAATGCCTTCGGCATCAACATCGGTTTTCTGAAACCAGCCATCCCCAAACGAACCCTCTCTTCCGTAGATCCCGGGGAAAAGGAGCTGGCTGCCTTTTTAGACTCAGCCCAGCGGGAGGGAGCTTTGGGAATCAAGCTTTTAGGCGGCCACTATCCCCTCACGCCAGAGGCTGTGAGGAACTTAATCCGCTTGGCTGCAAAAGAAAAAGTCTTTGCCGCATCGCACGTCGGCACCACCCGCTGCGGCTCCAACGTTGATGGCCTTGCGGAGACTATCTCTCTTGCAGAAGGGAATCCCCTCTACATAGCTCATCTCCAATCATACTGCCGTATGCAGACAGGAAAAGACCCTGTCATGGAAGCCATGAGAGCCATAGAACTTGTGAAGAAAGCCGAAAATATTCGTTCTGAATCTTATATTTACCTCTACAATGGCACCTCAGGGAGATGCACAGGCGGCATTCCCGATAGCCACGTTACACGAACGTGTTTGTCTATGGGCGGCTTTCCAGCGACAGAAGACGGAATATTCCAGGCGATTCATAGTGGTTATGCATATGTTCATATTCCTAGAGGGGGAGAGATAATAAAAAGCACGGGTCCGGAGGCTGCTTCCTACTGGCGGGAGCAGGGAACAAATGCCGGCCTCAGCTTCCCAGCAAACTCTCTTTCCGCTGCAATAGCAATAGCCCTGGCCAAGGACGGAGGTCGCTTTGTAGTGGATGTCCTCTCAACAGACGGGGGCAGCATCCCGCGGAACAAGCTAATCGAAAACGGTCTTGCTTTAGTCAGGATCGGAGCGTTTAATTTATCTGAATTTGTTGAAAAGACTGCGGTTAATCCTGCGAAAATTTTCAACCTAGAAGGGAAAGGCCACCTCGGGGTTGGCGCAGATGCAGATGTAACTGTTTTGGATTTGGAAAAGGGTGAAGCTTATCTCAGTATAGCAAGAGGAAGACTTGTAATGGTGGATGGACTTGTAGTCGGCAGTGGCGGATATTTTCTCCGAGGGAAAGCAGGTGCGTAGAAAATGAAGGTCGTAGGCATCATCGGCGGCATGGGCCCCCAGGCAACAGTTGACTTATTTCAAAAAATAATCGACATCACTCCAGCAAAATGCGATCAAGAACACTTAAAAATCCTCATCTACTGCGACCCCACAATTCCAGATCGCACTCGTGCCATTTTAGGGAAAGGCAGCTCTCCTGTGCCGAAGCTGCTTGGGGCAGCCAGGAGCTTAATTGAAATGGGAGCGGAGCTGCTGGCCATTCCCTGCAACACTGCCCATTATTTCGTTCCTGTCCTGCAGAAGAGCCTGCCTGTTCCCGTTATCCATATGCTGCATGAGGTGGCGCAGGAGATCAGAAGAAAGCACAGTGGGGTGGAAAAAGTTGGGCTGTTGGCCACAGACGGCACCATTGCAGCTGGTGTCTATGAGAAGGCATTAAGGGAGCGGAGCCTTGTGGTGCTTTATCCTGAGGAAGCCGAGCAGAGGAAGGTAATGGAGGTTATCTATGGAGAAAGAGGGGTTAAAGCAGGAACTGTCGCCCCTTGGCAGACAGAAGAATTGGATGGAGTAATAGAGAGCCTCCGAAAGCGGGGGGCTGGCGCTGTAATTGCAGGCTGCACTGAGATTTCGTATCTGCTGGATCGCCACCCCAGCAAACAAAAGATTCCCATCATCCTTTCCCATGTGGTCCTGGCAGAGGCAATCGTCCGGGAAGCAAGGACAGAAATACAGCAGAAGTCAGGCTAGTTATGTGAGCACAAACCAAACTTCCTCTTTTTTCTCCAGGTATACAGGACCGCGATCAGTTTGCGCTAAGACTATTTCTTTGTTAATTTCGAGCCAGTTTTTTACGAGAAAGAAACTTTTGCCCGCCCAAATACTGGTAGGCAAATTTCGGCCGGGTTTATAACCTAAGGCTGCCTTCTCGCCTCGTTTAAACTTGAACTCTCCGCAAATGGTTACCTTGTTTTTAGAGGCAGCTTTGGCAAAATACATGGCCTGATCTGCCAGCGCTATCAAGCTGCCAGCATCCCGGGCGTGGGTGGGAAAAGTTGCGATGCCGCAGCTGATGGTAAGTTTCTGGCCCCAAAAAGAGCCGTCTTTAATCGCTCTGCGGATTCTCTCTGCCACAAAGAAGCCCTGTTCAGTATTAGTGTGGGGAAGGATCGCTGCAAATTCTTCTCCACCCCAGCGGGCGAGGAGATCATGGGCGCGGAGGTGTCTTTTCATTAGCGCAGCTGTTTCTTTGAGAACCTTATCCCCGTAAGTATGCCCTAATTCATCGTTTACAACCTTAAAGTTATCCAGATCTAAAAAGAGGACGCTCAGCTGGCTTTTTTCTGCCTGGGCTTGTTTTAGGGACTGCTGCAATCTATATTCAAAAAGGCGGCGATTAGGCAGACCTGTGAGGTTGTCTGTAAAGGCTGCTTTAGCAAGATTTGCTAGAAGCTCGCGAGTTTCAGGAGTGAGCTCTAGATTATCGATTTTGGCCAGCAAATGTTCCAATTTTTCCATTTCACAACCTCTTTAGGAAAATACTGTCTATTACAAAATTTTATTCGACATTCACTTATTTTATCCTGCTGCCAGCGCTGCCCCTTATTCCTCTTGGATCTGTGCCGATAAAGTTAATAGAAACCATGAGGAGGGGCATCAAGATGGATTGGAAAAAAGCTTTAGCAATCTTTGGACCTGCTACGCTGACTGTACTGATAGCATTGATCAACACTGGCAATTGGGCATATCTGCTCCTGTTAGCCTTAACTCCTTTGGCATTATGGTGGGCTGGTTTTGACTTTTCCCAGCTTTTGGCAGAAGAGAGCTACCCTTATTATGATCTAGGTCCTTCAGAAAGCGCGCTTGATGCAGAGCAGCAGGAGCTGGAAGAGCTCCAAGAGAAGCTGAAAAAAGAAGCTGGTGAAAAGCAGCGTTTAACTGAGCAAATAGGCAAGTTGGAAAGCCAACTCGCCTCTTTACAAAAGAATATTGTAGAAAAAGAAGGGGAAGTTCAGGCCTTGGCAGAGCAGCAAAATGCTGTTGAAGAAACAGCAGCAAAGCTGCAGGATACAGTGGCAGAGCTTTTGGGACAGCTGGAGCGGTTGGAACTTGAGGTCCCGGAACTAGCTGCAAGCTTGGATCTAGCTTTTACTGGAAACCTGCAGGAACTGGAGGAAGGCTTGAACGAATCCAGTCGCTTCGTTGGCCATATCGAAGAAGATGCAGCCCGGCTCACCAAAGCAGCTACCCTGATCCAGGAGATCGCAGAAAACACGTCGCTGGTAGCTCTCAATGCCGGGATTGAGGCAGCCAGGGCAGGAGAGCACGGGCGAGGCTTTGCAGTGGTGGCAGAGGAAATTCAGAAGCTGGCGCAAATCTCCAAGGAAGGAGCCACAGAAATAGCAGAAGTAATCGAACTCCTCTGTTCCGGAACAGAAAGGGCGAGGTTGGTTGTCGGCAATAACCTGGAGCAGGCAGCATCCCTGAAAAGTTCTTTCGAAGAGTTATTGAACACTCTGAACCAAAAGCTTAAGGATTATGAATCACAGGTGATTGAGGCAATAGGCGCACAGCTGGCCTCTTTCAAAGACAGCCTCACCACATATTATTCTCAGGAGTAATCACGAGCTGTTCAGTTTTGGCGATGGCTTCGTCTAAAAGGTCCTCTACAGGGAGGGCCTTTTCTGCTTCCTCCAAAGGTCCTAAGGTAGGCCTTGTTACAGGGTGCTTGGGCACAAACAAGGTGCAGCAGTCCTCGTAAGGCTGGACCGAAAGCTCATAGGTGCCGATCCCCTCTGCCCGCTGGACGATCTCTTCCTTATCCATGCCAATCAGAGGCCGCAGCACAGGCAGCTCAGAAAGGCAGTTGACCACATGCAGAGAATCCAGGGTCTGGCTCGCCACCTGGCCCAAGCTCTCGCCAGTGACAATAGCCTGATACTTGTGCTGTGCAGCAAGCCTATTTGCCAGGCGCATCATCATCCGGCGCATCAGGATCACCCGCAGCTTTTCAGGGGTTTTGGCGTGAAGTGCTTTCTGGATTTCAGTAAAATGCACCAAATAGAGGGGAAGGCTACCCCCCCAGCTGGCTAAAACCTGGGCAAGCTCGATAACCTTCTGCTTTGACCGTTCGCTTGTCAAAGGATAACTGTGGAAGTGGACAGCGCCCAGCTCAACCCCGCGCTTCTGCATCATCCACCCGGCAACAGGGCTGTCGATCCCTCCTGAGAGCATGAGAAGGGTTCTGCCGCTGGTGCCCACAGGTAACCCTCCAGGACCAGAATGCTTTTCCCCGTAGATGTAAGCGCCCTCCTCCCGGACTTCAACCTCAACCAAAAGCTGCGGCTCATGCACGTCTACAGTAAGGAGCCCAGGATATTTTTCAGCAGCTTTCCGGATCACAGCTGCTGCTACGGCTCTGCTCAGCTCTGGGGAAGTGATGGGGAATTTCTTGTCAGCCCGCCTGGTTTCCACCTTAAAAGTAAAGGGAACTCCCTGCTTTAAACGTTCTTCTGTCACCTGCCAGGCTGCCTCCTGGATTTTGGCCACATCCTTTTCAACTGCCAAGGCAGGGCTGATGGAAGTGATCCCAAAGACGCGGCTGAGAGCTGGCAGGATTTTGTCAAGGGGCTCTCCTTCCAAATGGACAAAACATCGTCCTCTGGTGCGGTATATCCGCTCTTTTGGGATTTGGGGCAGGGCGGAGCGGATATTTGCGATCAATTTTGCTTCAAAACTGGGCCTGTTCAGGCCCTTCAGCGCTAATTCTCCATAAGTAATGAGCAGATGGCTGTACATCAAAAATTCACCTCAATTATCGTCTTGCGCCGTACAAAGCGCGCAGTTCTGCTACAACCTCAGGCAGGACTTGACAGGCATAGTCAATTTCTTCTTTTCCTGTAAGGCGAGACAGGCTCATACGGATGGCACTTTTGATTCGGTTCCGATCCAAGCCCATGGCGCTGAGCACGTGGCTCGGCGTTTTCTGCCTGGAAGAACAGGCAGAGCCTGTAGAAACAGAAATGCCTTTTGCATCCAAAGAATGCAGCAGTACTTCGGCCGGCACCCCTGGGAAGGAAATGTTCAGGATATAGGGGACAGCAGCGCTTCCTTCCGGGCCGTTGACAACTCCACCGCAGGCTTTGCAGCAGGAGATGAGCTTTTCTTTGAATTCTTCAAGCCTTTCCAAATCCTTTTCCCTGTCTGCAAAGGCCAGTTCTGCAGCTTTAGCTAAAGCTGCGATCCCTGCCACGTTTTCAGTGCCGGGCCGCAAAGCTCGCTCCTGCTCGCCGCCGTAAAAGAGCGGCTCAAGCTGAATGCCGCCTCGGCAGTAAAGGGCGCCAACACCCTTGGGCGCATGGATCTTGTGGCCGCTGAGGCTCAGCAGATCTATCCCAAGCGATTCTGGTTTAACCTCCAAACGCCCGAACCCCTGTACTGCATCTACGTGCCACAAAGGCAGGTTTTGTTTTCTCTCCCTCAAAACCTGGGATAGTTCTTCAAGGGGAGTCAGTGCACCCATTTCGTTGTTAACGAACATGGTGCTCACTAAAATGGTATCTTCCCGCAGGGCCTCTTTCAGGTCGCAGGCAGAGATTCTGCCTTCTCTACCGCAGGGGAGATATGTAACTTGAAACCCTTTCTCTTCGAGGGCTCGAAAGGCGTTTAGCACAGACGGGTGTTCAGTAGCAGTTGTAACGAGATGCTTCCCCTGCCGGCTGTATGCGGCAGCGGCTCCTCTGATGGCCAGGTTGTTTGCCTCAGTGCCCCCTGAAGTGAAGTATATTTCTTTCGCCTGAACCCCCAGAAAGCCTGCTATAATGCTTCGAGAGCGTTTCAGCTCCTGTTCTGCCTCCATGCCCAAAGAGTAAAGGGAGGAGGGATTGCCGGGAACTTGGCTGTAGATGCGTTTCAGCTCAGCAAGGACCTCGGGGGCGATAAAGGTCGTTGCGCTGTTGTCCAGATATGCTTTCATAGATTCCTCCTGCTTTCTATTATCTGCGACTTTCTCTAAAAATACAAGAAGGGTGAGCTATGCTCACCCTAACCAAGCGCTCACTTTTTAAGAATTAGAAACCTACACGCGCCTCTGCATAAAAACCAGAGAAATCAGCCTTATAGCCTCCAACGGTGTCCTTCAGTTCCAACGCCCTGTAGCCAGCGCCTACTGTGGCGAAAGGAATATGAGCTTCGAGTCCCAAGCGGTAATTGGTTAAGGTGGCTGAGATCACCTCGTCTGGCAGTTCACCGCCTAGCTCTGCTTTTTTCCGCAGACCCTGCAGTTCAGGCGCAAATTCGTAGCTGGCAACTGCCCGCAGCAAGCTGCCGAAAATGTCCTTCCGCAGCTGGGCGCGGAAACGGGGCCCCCAATAGAGGGAAGTGAAATACGAAGAGTCTTCATTGGCAAGGTTTACATTGGCAAAACCAGTGCCGCCATAGCTCACCAAGCCTTGGGCAGAAACCCCGAAAAGCTTGATGGGGAGGTTCATTCTGATCCCTACCAGAAAATCTGCATACAGAAAACCTTTGCCAGTTTTGTCCTTAATCATGGTTTTTAGATCGCCTAAGTTGAGGTTGGAGCCGAGATTTGTTTCGCTCACCAAAGCTACAGGCCCGATCCCTAAGGGGCTTCCTGGAACTGTGAGCACCTTTAAGCTGCCCTCGAAACTCCTATTCCCAGCAGACTCGAAAACTCCCTCCGGGAGCCAAAGGCCAGCGCCAAGTTCTAATGCTCCAGCCTGGAAGGCAAAAACCATAATGATCAGGGTGATTAGAAAAAATGATGTTTTTCTCACTGTGTTCCCTCCTTTCAGTGAACATTATAGTAATAATTCTCGCTTTAGGGTCTTTTTCCTGCTTGCAAAGGCAGCATATTTTTCTCGGAAAAAATTCTTTTCACACTGTTATTCTTTATGAACTTATGCTATAATCAAAGCAAGGGAGGAAATGGACGAAATGGCAAGACCTCACACTATTAATTGGCAGGATAACAAGTTGTATCTTTTGGATCAGAGAAAGCTCCCCATAAGTGTCGAATACAAATGCTGTGAAACCGCAGAAGATGTTGCTGATGCCATCAAAAGCCTTCTGGTGCGCGGAGCACCTGCCATCGGTGCAGCTGCAGCGTACGGTTTGGTTCTAGCCGCGCTTAAGAGTACTCCTGAGACTATCAGAGAAGATCTAAACCGGGCAGCGAATCTGTTGGCAGGAACCAGGCCTACTGCTGTTAACCTTTTCTGGGCCATAGAGAAAATGATGGCAGCTGCAGCAGAAGAGGCAGAATATTCGGCCATCTGCCGAAGGCTCCAGCAGAAAGCTGATGAGATTATGGAGCTGGATGTGGAGAGCAACAGAGCAATCGGCAGGTTCGGCGCCGAGCTTCTGCCGGACGATGCCAGGATAATGACTATTTGCAACGCAGGCGCGCTGGCTACAGCAGATTACGGCACTGCTTTAGGCGTTATCCGCGCCGCGAAGGAGGCAGGCAAACACGTTACAGTCTATGCTTTAGAAACCAGACCTGTGCTGCAGGGGGCCCGCCTCACCGCCTGGGAGCTGATGGAGGATGGTATTGATGTAACCTTAATCTGCGACAACATGGCAGGTGCTGTAATGGCAGAGGGCAAGGTTAATGCGGTAATTGCAGGGGCGGATCGGATTGCAGCCAACGGCGATACTGCTAACAAAATCGGCACATATTCATTAGCCATCCTTGCCAACTGGCATCAGATTCCTTTCTATATCGCAGCGCCAACTTCCACAATCGATTTGCAGATTAAGACCGGCAAAGAGATTGTGATTGAGGAACGAGCCGCCGAGGAGGTGACTCACATCGCCGGCCACAGGATTGCGCCCACAGGCGTAAAAGTGTATAATCCTGCTTTTGATGTAACACCAGCCAAACTGATTTCCGCCATCATTACAGAGCGGGGAGTTTTTGAATTTCCTTATGAGGGAAAACTTGGTTAAGAGAAAACAAGAAACAGGGGCCTTGGTAGAACAGGAAATTGCTGTTTGATATGGAATTATAACATAGAATAATAATACCAAAAGAATTTGTTTGCGAATAAGAAAGGGCGATTTTGTCTTTTCCTCAAGGAGGGATGTAAGATGGTAATTTGGAGAAAGTTTTTGTATATTTTTTTAATTCTCACCGCGCTGACAGGGTCCTGTTTGGCCAAAGCCAATTTACTTACTGACTCGCCTTGGGCCAGTTTTTTCAATAATGAAAAAGTAGACCCGGCGACAGGGCGGTTGACTTTGCCGAAAGAAGGAGAAGGGTATGTTCCCACTTACGAAACCATAGGTGGAGAACAGGTGATTAAAGGGATTCAGTATACAACAGGCGCCTACAGTGAGTACGAGTACTACGACGGAAAAGTGTACCGCCAATCTTTCTACGACGAAACCAAAAAGGTGGTACTTCAAAATTACTACAGCTATCCAGGCTCTAAAACCATCGTTGTAACCTGGGTTGACGATAAACGCATGCGGCAGGTTGAGTTCGATTTTAAGGAAGAAGATACTGTTGAAATAAGCGTCTATGATTTGCAAAACGGTTTCCCCGAGCTGTTCGAAAAGAGGGTATACAGAGGGAAAAATCTCGAGACGGTAGAACGGCTGCAATATGTGGGATGGACAGACACCTATTTTGAAGCCACGGATTGGGATCAACTGCTCCTTTCCTTTTATACGCCCACAGCGCCCGAGCTTGCGGAGAATGGTCTTGATGCGCAGACAATAGATAAAGAATTTGACGGCCTGGGCAGGCTCAGAAAGCTCATAATTGACGATACAGAGGCCACCTTCAATTACAATTGGCTAGGCCTTCCTTCTCTGCTTGTCATTAAGGCTGACGGTAAAACGCAGACTTATGAGTACAATTACGACGCTCTGGGAAGAAGGGTACTGGATCCCAGCGCCCGCAGGGTTATGGTAACTTATTCTTATGTAGATGGTAAGCTGCAGCAAATAACTCCTCCCAATGGTATAATTACCTATCACTACGAAGATGGCAAACTTGCCTCCCGTACTGATGCCCTTGGGCAGCGTACAGACTTCACTTTTGATGAAGAAGAACTGATCCTCTCAGCAACATACCATAATGGCACTTCAGTTTCAGTTC
>LFTB01000098.1 GCA_001512905.1 Clostridia bacterium DTU084
CTTCAAAAAACAAGTGAGACAGTTATCGCTCTGCAGTTTATGGTAATGAACCTTGAGCGTAAGGTGCGCTCTCTTTTTTGGCAATTTTTCAAGTTCCTTTTTTGCGAATTTTACGCGGAAAGTTTCGCCTAAAATCGAATGAAAATAGCAAATCCGCTATTATTCAGCAGACCCTATGTATTTTGCAGGATTTTCCTCTGCCTCTTCACGCAGAATAGCAACATGAGCATACAATTCTTCACGTCTTTGGGAAGCTTTCTTTGCACTGTAATAAATATAGGTAAAGGCTTTATGTTCTTTATCCCAAGTGCGTACTTTTGTGATAGCTCTCATGGATTCGCCATTGATAACAATGGTGTTTTGCACCTTGTCAATATCTTTGCGTTCACTTGCAATCTGCTGCCTTGCAAAAGAAGAAGTGAATGGTATTGAGATGATAAATTTCTTTATCTTTTCATCACTCAACATATCGCAGACATTCTTGCAGCTGAAAAATCCCTTATCCATAACAGCGAGCACTGGACGGCCGTCTGTGATGTTGTCAAACTATGAAAGGGTGGTCTTCAAAGTTCGGACGTCCTTGAGACTTCCACTGTAAACTGTCTGGTAGATCGGCAACCGCGATGTCTCGCCCATCAGCAGACAAATATTAACCTGAGGAAGAATTTCCCTGTCCCGATTGTATCACAACTCTACATCATCTATTAGTTCCGAATAGGATGATGTGGATGTTATGTGCAGCGCAAGATATTCCTGTTCACTGCGGTGACTGCACCGTGATTTATAAAAACCTTCCCGTTCTTCTGGCATTACCGTTGCCAACAGTTCACTGATGCGTTGAGAGGTCATGCAGCCTACTAGAAGGCATTCGGTGTCTTTGATCCACTGCTCGCAATATAGAAAAGGATCGCCTGATGAGATGAGGTAACATGCCAGCATAAAAATCTCTTGCCAGTAATCCAGCACGGAAACAGCAAGCGATTCCTTTAATCCTATTCGAGCTTATAGTCGGCGGAGCAGATAAAACAGACCATAGTCCCTTACAGTAGACTGCTTGATATCATTTATAGAGAATATTTTTTCTGTTGGTGGAATTTCCACAGGAGTACCTGCCTTGCGCATGCGCTCAATGTATTCTGGTTTATACACAGGTAATCCGGTTTTTGGGTCTATCTTTCCAATTGGTACACGTTTGTTCCGAGGGTTGCCATTTTGATCTCTATAAGCAGTACATTCGTACAGAATATGTGTACTTTCCGACTTTTTGTCTTAAAATAAAGCTCATCAGCTCACCCCCCGACTGTAGTTATAATAATTTTAACTACAGTTGGTGGGCAAGTCGATAGTTTTTTGCAAAATATGCCATCCGCCAGGTGTATTTATTGCAGTTTTAAGTGTTTTCCCAAATATGATAGGTTGTAGTTATTATTTTCGGCGGGAGTTTAAGACATAAGAAGCGAACAGGCTTTGTTTCAACTCTTACCATCTATTTGCCTCTAACCTTTTAAGAGCCGCCACAAGTGGCACTCCCAATACCACAACAACCACAGCCTCACTTACCATAATCCCAAGGGCTGTAGCCCAGTACGGCAGCTTAAAGATAAACCTGAGATAAAGGCTAATCAAAAAGCCATTGAGCACAATGGGAGGTAACGCATACCACCTAGTTCTTCTCAAGCGCCAAGTCAAGTAAGCGGCAAGGAAAGTCACAGCACTACCGCCAAACACATCCCACGGACCAAGCCCTCCCAAAAGATTCGCTGCCAAACATCCTAAATACAGACCCCAAATGGTCTCAGGGTAAAGAACGGGCAATACAACCAAGGCCTCAGCAGGCCTAAACTGTACTACCCCCAGACCAGGTACAGTGAGGCCAAAACTCAGCTCGCCTGTAACAATTGTAAGCACGATGTAGAGGCCTGCCACTAAAGCCCCGCGCACTATGAACCTCGTCTTCCGCATCCAGAACCCTCCTAGCTTCGCCAACGCCCACGGGCGCACTCACCAGTATTAAGATCTAGCAGCGGGCAATAACCGCAGAAGGCTGTCTCACCCCTCCGCTTCGGGCAAGGATCGGACAGATCGTAATCAGGCTTAAACCTAGATCTTCTAGGCTGGCCTTTTCTCAACTTTTTATAGGAACGCCTGAGGAGAAAAAACCAGAAAAAAATCACCAATAATAAAACAGCAGCAACGCCCATGCTTCATACCCCCAGATAACAAAAAAGGGAGAACTTTCGTTCCCCCCTCCAAATCAGCGTTTGGAAAACTGTGGTGCTTTGCGGGCTTTCTTCAGACCGTATTTCCTTCTCTCCTTCATTCTGGGATCGCGTCTGAGGCATCCGCTCTTCTTCAGGGTAGTGCGCAGCTCACCATCTGCTATCACAAGAGCACGGGCAATTCCGTGGCGGACTGCCCCTGCCTGGCCGCTGATGCCGCCGCCGTAAACATTAACTAGAACATCATAGCGACCCTCTGTTCCAGTTACTGCCAGAGGCTGACGCACCATCCGCTCCAGCACCCCGCGCTTGAAGTATTCACCTACTTCTTTGCCGTTGACAATTATATTACCCTTGCCGGGAACAAGGCGTACACGGGCTACTGCACATTTGCGCCGACCGGTCCCTTGTAACTGTGTAAGTGCCATCTACTTCCGCCTCCTTCCCTAATCTAATGACAGCGGCTGAGGTTTCTGAGCCTGATGTGGATGTTCGGAGCCGCTATAAACTTTCATTTTCTTAAACATCTTCCGGCCTAAGCGATTCTTTGGCAGCATACGCTTCACAGCCAGTTCAATAACTCTCTCTGGCTTCCTTGCCAAAAGCTGAGAGAAAGTTTCAACCTTAAGTCCTCCGGGATAGAGGGAATGACGGTAATAGAGCTTGTTTTCTCTTTTCTTGCCAGTTACCCGCACCTTGTCTGCATTAATGATAATCACGTAATCGCCTGTATCCACACCTGGGGTATAAGTTGGCTTATGCTTTCCGCTGAGGATCATGGCGACCCGAGCGGCCATGCGACCAAGAACCTGGTCTTTAGCATCAACTACATACCAAGTGCGCTCAACTTCATTAGGCTTGGCCATGTAAGTCGTCTTCAAGATCTTCCCTCCCTAAAATGGCAACGGAATTAACCTACCGGCTAGCCCGGGGCTCTGGGAGCAAGCAGGTATCTTTCCGACATACATTCATATTCTACCCAAACTGGTTATCTTTGTCAAGAAAAAAGGTCGCTTTTCCAAGAAAGCGACCGAAAATTTTCTGGCTCCCCGAGCTGGACTCGAACCAGCAACCACTCGGTTAACAGCCGAGCGCTCTACCATTGAGCTATCGAGGAAGATTACAATAATACTATAACAAAAATCAAGGCAGATATCAATAGAGAAATTTGGCTGTTAAGCCTAGTTTTGCCTATTTTTCTTCATCTTTCTTTTCCATTTGGCGCTTTAGCCACGACGGCCGCTGCCGGAAAGGATTGTGAAACTTCGCTTTAATCTTTCCCCGCTTCTCTAGATGAATCATACAAGCCCTGATGCAGCCTGCAGCACCGCAAAACGGATTATAACCCGGAGGAGTATTAATGAGCATGTATTGGTAGTCTATGGCATGGCCCCATGGGAATTCCTTGGTCTTGCGCCATTTTGCTCCACCAACAATGTGGGTCAGTTTGTAGGCCTCTTCCTCGCTCATTTCAGAGTTTTCCACATCAAGTTCAAAGCCTGGGAAATCCCGGGCAAGGAAAGGAGACACTTTCTTGTTCATCCCGTGGTGAGTTAACGTGCAGCGTCCCATATGCACGTCAGCCCAGCTGGTCTTCTCCCCTGTGCCGGCAGTGATCTCCACCATCTTGTTTTCAGACCGTTTGGGTATGGCGTTGCCTGGACAATCCCGCACGCAAGCTTGGCAGTTGTCGCACAGGCCGCCTGGATAGATTGGATCAGGCTCCAGTTCTAGATCTGTGATGATCATGCCAAAGCGAACTCTGGGACCGTACTCAGGCGTCAGGAAAACCTTGGAATAACCTATCTCTCCCAGCCCTGCGAGCCAAGCTGCAATCCGCACTTGCGGCTCTACATTAGCACCTGGCTCGTCAGGCCGCACAGAAGGCCGATTAGGCATAATCTCTGGAACTCCTGCGTACTGAGGCACTGCCTCCCAGCCCCGATCTTCGAGCCAGCAGGCAATCCTATAAACTGCCTTGGGCAGAAAGTGCGTATTCAGCCCTCCATATCCATAGCGGGCATAGCTGTTCCAATGGGTCCCCTCTTCGATCCCGCGATACACTCCTCTAGGGATGCGTTTAGCAATCATAATAATGGACTTAGCCTGAGGAAAGATCAGCCTGGGATCCATCTGTGGAGGTGCCCCTTCAAAACGCTCGGGAGAGGCCACTCCCACCAGATCTGCCCCAAACTGCCGGGCAGCTTCCTTCAATTCCTCTTTGCTTACAGCCCTCACCATGATCAATCACCACCTTGTGCTGTACTGCCGGGGTCAGCGCAACCTTTCCACGTGGCAATTTCCTTTTCCTCGATCTCGCCTGCTTCACCCCAGATGTTCACTGCCCACAGAGAACGCTTCCGGAAAGGATTGGCAAAGACGTTCTCAAGCTTACCAGCACGCTCCAAAGCCACTATACATGTCCGGGCACAGAGGGCAGCTCTCCTCTCTGTGTTTCCCCGCTCGTGGTAGCGATTGGCAAAGGCTCCATTTTGACACTTGCGGCAAATGTCTTCCCGCCGCTTGCCCACAATCATTTTCTTGTTTTCACAGACAAGTTCCTCTGTCTCTTCCTCAGAGATGGCGCCGAGAGGACATACAATGGCACACTGCCTACAGTCACCGCAGAGATTTCCCTTATAAAGTTCGTCCCCCACGAGTGGTGCATCAGTGATAATCAGTCCTAATCTCTGCCTCGGACCAAACTGGGGAGTGAGGAAAAATCCACCGTAGCCTATTTCACCCAATCCTGCTGCCACAGCTGCAAAATCGAAATTCGGGATAACGTTAGGAGCTGGCCTGTCAGGAGCCACTGCTATCCCCTGCGGCCAAACCTCATGAGGATGAGGGAAAATAGGCACACCTTCCCAGCCGTTGTCTTCCAAGAACATACACACATTGTAACAAGTCTCCGTAACCCAGGCATCATCCAAATTGTTGTAGCCAAAAAGAGTAAAAGAATGCCAGTTAGTGCCCTCTTCAATACCCCGCAGTGCTCCTCGTGGGATGCGCTTGCCGATGACAATCACAGCCTTGCCAGCAGGAAAAATAGCTGACGGATGATTGTGCTCAGGCTGATCCTTAAAACGTTCTATAGGCGCGATTCCCACAAGATCAGCACCTGCTGCCCGTGCAACCTCTTTCACCTTTTTAGTAAAATCCACCCTCTGTCACCTCGCAAATTATGGTTATCCTAATCATAGAACAAAACTGCGAGGGACAAAACACATTTTTTTACCTATCCTTAACATTTTTTGCCTTATTTTGGAAAAACTATTCTTTAACCGTGATTGAAATCAATCGCTCCCCTTCCCTGGGCAGCGCCCTGCTCGAGCGCCGTCTGCCCACAATCCAAAGGATTCCTTCCTGGTCTAAAAGAATGGGTATCCTCTCCCTGAGCTGTGGAGGAATTTTAGCGTCCACAAACCAGTCTTTAAGCTTCTTCGTTCCCCCTACCCCCCGGGGCCTGAACCTGTCACCAGGCCTGCGAGTCCGCACATAGAGGGGCTGTTTTATTTCCCTGGCAAGGAAATACTCCCTGCCCGGGCCGGGATTGTAATTGGTAGTATACTGAAGTTCTAGCTTAAGATCCCACTCCGGAATCCAGACAGTACCTGGGCAAGGCAGGATATATTCGTGCAAAACCTGCCGTTGCGTTCTAGGATACTGGATAATAACAGCTTTCTCCCCACGACAGGCCTGCCTGCTTCCCGGGAGGCTCACTGTCTGTCCTACTTCCCGATTGCCCAAGGAGATAATCTGCTGAATGTGTTCAAAACTCCAGACCTCGCCATACCACCGGCTCACTGCCAGCTTCAGCGCCCTGCGCACAAGGGCGATGTGTTCGTTTAGAGCCACGATGGGAATTTCTCCCTCAGCCCACCCGTCCACAAGCTTTTGGGCAAGCTGCTCTAAAAACTCATCTTCACTGCGCAGAATCTGGGCTGTCTGGGCCAGTTCACGGCGCAGAGCAGGGTTTTCCTCTTCCAAGAGGGGCAGATAACGATGGCGAATCCGATTGCGGAAATAAAGGAGCTCTTTGTTTGTCACATCTATCCTCGGGCTGAGCCCTGCCCAGCGGCAGTAGCTTTCGATTTCCTCTCTTGTGCACTCCAAAATCGGCCGCACAATGCAAAGGCCGTCTCTAGTAGCCAGTGGGGCGATTCCCCCCAGCCCCCTGCTGCCTGCACCGCGCAGCAGATTCATCAGCACAGTTTCAGCTTGATCGTCTGCATTATGGCCCACAGCAAGTTTGTTAATTTTCAGCTCTCTAGCAATACGGCCGAAAAAGCTGTAGCGGGCAAGTCTCCCTGCTTCTTCAACAGTGAGGTTATGTTTTTTCGCCAAAGATGCAACATCTACCTTCTCAGTGAAAAAAGGCAGCTTAAGCTCTGCTGCAAGCTTTCTCACATACTCCTGATCTGCATCTGCCTGCTTCCCTCTGAGGTCGTGGTGAAGATGCACCACAGCAAGCTCAAGCTTCATCTTTCTCGCCAGCCGCCAAAGCAAATGGAGCAGCGCTACAGAATCCGGTCCGCCTGAAACAGCTACAAGCAGCCCCTCGCAAGAGGAAAGCATCTGCCAGGAGGCAATAGTCTTCTGTACCTGGGGCAGCAGATCCACTTTATTCACCCCTTTAAGAAAGCAAAACCAAGCATTGAGCTTGGTTTCGTCTGAATCAATTACATTATAACTAATTTGCAGGGTTTTGTATAGTTAACCCACTGCAACTTGCTCCTCGCTGTCAGCTGCGAAAGAATCCTGCCAGCTGTATTCCCTTTGACAGGCCACAACTTTCAGGACCAGCACAGTCATATCGTCTTCCACCTGATTGAAGTTGATCTCCCGGGCCCTGCAGAGCAGCTCGTAGGCGATCTCTTCTGGATCTGTAGTCTGCAGCCGCTGCAGCATCCTAGCGATCCAATCCCCTCTGATGGCAGGTCCGCCGGAGCGCCGCAGCTGAGTTAGCCCGTCGGTGACCATCACCACTATGTCTCCATCCGCAAGTTTCCTGCTGGTGCTTTCGATTTCGATGGAACTCAGGATGCCGATAGGGAGACAGGCAGAATCTATCCGCACCACTTCCCTGCCACGCTTGATGTAAGTGGGAGCCGCACCAACTTTAATCAGCTCCAGCTGCCCTTTGTGCAGGTCGAAGACTGCCAGGTCAATGGTAGCGAAAGACTCCTCTACAGATCGTGCCAACAATACCGAATTTACAGTGCGCACTGCGCTTTCCCGATCGAAGCCGCTTTCCAACAGCCGTTTGAGAATGGAAATGGTGGCTTCACTCTGCAGGGCTGCTTCTGCTCCGCTGCCCATGCCGTCGCTCAGCGCCACAGCCAATTTCCCATCCTGGAGCTCCAAAAGGGCGTGGCTGTCTCCTGAAATTATTCCATCTGCCTTATTGAAGCGCTGGACAGAGCTTTCCACCTGGAAAGGCCGCTTAGGCACCAGATTGATTATACAGCGGCCGCGGCAATTCTGCCTGCCGCAGCGCACATTCCAAATCGTAAAATCTCGGCTTAAAATCTGCCCTACCAAAGGCGAAATGGCTTTTCTGCACTCTTCGGAGCCATCGCAAATGGTTTTGTCGATCTCTACTGCCACCTTGTTGTCTTCCAGTTCCATAACTTCAACTCTGCCGATCACAAACCCCAGCTTCGAAAGCTCCTTCTGTACCAATTCCTCCAAATCCTCTTTGAAAGTAACCTCAGTATTCAGCTCCATGGCCAAATTATCCATTACTTTGGCGATGCCCCGCAGCTGGCTTGAAACAATATTGCTGGTTTCCATTAACTTCTGCTGCCAGGAGCGATCCAAGCGCTGCATGGAAAAGAGATAGCGAAGAGTGGTAACCAGCCTCTCAAGATGAGGGCAAGAAGAACTGGAAAAGCCATCTGGATACCTCTGCTCTTCGATGGCGGCGATCAGTTCCATCATCTTTTGATAGGTAAAATAAAAATTTTCTTGCCAGCATAGGTCATAACTGCTGCAGGATTTGCAGATCTGGTTGGACAGTGCCTCTACCAAACGCTCCAGGCTAATGTTTCCGTCTTCGAAATTGGCGGCAGCGCCTTGGTTAAAGGTGCTGGAAAGCTCGCAGAATATTTCCGCAAATTGGCTTAATCTTTTTATGACAAGAGTCTGCAGCCTTTCCTGCTTCTTCTCTTCCAATTCCATGCGCTCCTCTGTCCCTGGCAGAGCACGGGACAAAGTCAGGGATAATCCTTTGGGCATGAAAACGAACAACAAAATGGCAATAAAAGATTCTGTTATGGTCGAGGTTAACTCTGCAGTTTGGGTAATCTGCAGAAACATAATTACAGTCCCTAAAAGAAACCCTCCGATTACCCCCCGCTTGCCGTAGTTTCTGAATGTACCGGCAAGGAGTCCTGCAAAAGCGCTTATGGCTATAAGATAGGGAGAGAAGTCCTGATTTAAAGCGCCCACAATCCCCACCAAGATCCCCGCTACAGCTCCAGCTCCTCCTCCCCCTACCAAAGCTAACAGCAAGATCAGAAGCCTGCCCATGACGTTGCCCAAAGAAAGGCCCATAATTTCCAGCAGCTCTGTGCCCATCAAAAGTGCCACTGTTAAAATGGTTAGGCAAATTATCTCCTCGTGCTGTAGGGCCCGCTGCCTCCAACCGCTTTTGCCCTTCCGCAAAGCGGGAAAACCGTAGACAAAGATAGCCGTAAGGAGCATGGCACATGCTGCCTCAATCACCAGGCTCAAGAGCCCAGGAAACCCCCTCCACCTGAAAAGCTCAACGCTCCCTCGCCCTAAAAATACTGCAGCCAGTGCCACCAGCGGCAGCTTTTCTATCTGCATACGCCTGTATGAACGCAGGTGCTTGTCCCAAAAAAACAGAAGCAAAAGGACTACAGCATAATCCAACGCCCACAGGCCTGGATAGTAGCTGAAAATTCCTAAAAAAACAGCCGCCCCAGTTGCATAGAGACGGCCTTTAGGCCCTGTACCTAAAAGATATGTAAGATAAGCGATCCCGAAGGGAAAGCTATCGCCAAGCATGCAGGCCCGGCCCAGCAAAAAGCCCAGGAAGTAATATGGCAGGTTTGCAAGGGTAAAAATACGCGCAAGAGCTTGTCTGATCGCTTTGGTGTGGTTCTTCTCCAGCTGTTTGATTTCTCTGACATTTACTCGCTGAAAGGTTGGTATCTCAGCCCTCTGCCATGTTTCCACCGGCAATCCCTCCATGCTTCATACTTAACTTTCATTATAGCAGAGGGCTTTGGGAGATCGTGTCGAAGATTTTTGCCTGATTAAGGAAATATAAACAAAAAATCACCCAAACATCTCCATTATTCGACAAAAGCTCTAACAGCAACCTCAATTAATGCGTCTTTCGGCAGCCTTGCAACTTCAACCACCGCTCTGGCTGGTTTGACTCCCTCCCCCAGCCATTCTTCATACAAAGCATTGACTGTTTGGAAGAAACCCAGATCTGTAAGGTAAATGGTCACTTCTAAAATATTTCCTTTATTGCTTCCTGCTGCTTCCAAAATCGCTTCCACATTGGCCAAAGCCTGCCTGGTCTGCTTTTCTATCCCCGAGACCAGCTCTCCCTCTGGTGTCAAAGGGATCTGGCCTGACAAAAAAAGGAGCTTTCCATACTGTACAGCCTGGGAATAAGGTCCGATGGCACCAGGCGCCTTATCAGTGATAATTTCTTTTTTCAATTCACGCACCTCCAGTTGTCATTTACAATGGGAAGCCTTGTTAATTACTGCGAAACACAGAGCACGCTGTTAATCTTTTGAAGAACAGCTGACAAAATCTAATCTAATTTTTTTGGGGAAAGCATAATCAAAAGCCTGGGCCAGATGCAAATAGAGGAGTAAACCAGAATTTTTCATTTATTCGCTTCAAAAATTTCCAGCTTGCCATCTGCAAACAACTCTCGCTTTACGATCCTGCAGAAAACAATTCTCACCAGAGTTATAAAAAGAAAAAAGGTTGTTTTTCCTGTTCCACCGATGGTACTAATATCAACATATACTATTTCACCTTGAGATATATCTATTTCCAGTTTCTTTGATCCTTTTTTTACTGGAAGTTTTGCCGTCAGCCTGTACACATTATTCCCTGGCACTTCCACTGCGATGTGCTGGTTATTTAATAAACTTAAAAAACCCCCTTGCCATCCCAAATTTTTATCGTCATTTTGCTTAAAGGATTTACTATCTGACGCGGCCACTTTATTACAATAAATGATTTGCCGCATCTCATATTGTTAACTCTTCCTTGCCATACCTCTAACTCCCTCCGCTTTCTCTCTGTTTCCTCGCGTTCCTTCTCACGCTGGCTCTCGGCGGCGTAGCAATCCATGCATAAAATAGGAGAACCGGAAAAAAGAAATTCTCTGCCGCACTTAACACAAGTCTTTTTATTCTGCTCAATCTTCTCTTTAATAAAATCTTTCGAGAAATTAAACGCCTGCTCCCACAGCGGCATTTTTGCTTTACAGCGCTCACATGAATTCTCACCAGGACTAGTTTTCTTTAAACATTTACGACAGTGGTTGCTCATGTTACCACCTCTTAGATTTTAAATCTACATTAAACAGGCGCAGATGTCAATAAATCCTAGGCAAGGGCAAGGAGCGCGAGCAAATGCAGCATTTATATTTGTAAGGGATGCATTTACATTTTCAAATAACACCAGACCCGGACCCGGCAAAAAATGGGCTTGACAGACCACAGTTGATTTGCTATATTATAGCTGTGATTGGGGCGTCGCCAAGCTGGTAAGGCACAAGATTTTGGATCTTGCATTCCCTGGTTCGAGTCCAGGCGCCCCAGCCAAAGATAACATCCCCTCTTCAAGAAAGAGGGTTTTTTTGTTTAACTAGTAAAGGCGGCTTTTCAGCCGCCTTTTTTTAGTCCTTTTTCACCAAATCCAAGATGTTTACAGGCTGCCCTGTCTTGACAGAGATGTTGGCAGCCGCACCGATGAGCAGGGACATGGCACCTGCCCAGCTGTCTGCCATATGGCCTAGAGGATCTTCGCTGTAGCCGCGGAACATCATATTACGCAGGCGCTCATCTCCTCCGCCATGTCCTCCTTTTACCCTCGGCACTTCTATAACTTCTACCCCACCGTAAAGGGGATAAAAGCGAATGAGGTCGCTTGTTTCCTCTTCATCAATGCCTATAGCCACCTTATAAGGGTCTTGAGACACTAAGTTGGTTACCCTCTCTTTGAAGTTGGGGCTGTTCTTCTTACAGAATGTTTCAGCAGCTGAAAGCTCCAATCTTCCCTTTTCGCCATTGATCCCCATCCGCCAGCCCTCAAAGGGTGTATATGAGTGAAGGCTGTAGCACAGCTGCGTGCCGCCGCTGTACTCCACAAGAGTTGCCATTGTGTCGTAGATATCGATCCTTTCGCCGAATACGCAGCGGTCCCGCATATAGCCGTCGCCTGCTTCTGTATCCAGATACAATTCTTTCAATATGGGCTCATTTTTGAGATCCAGGTAAAACTCGCATTTTTCTCCCAGCTCGCAGGTGAGGCAGCGCTCTCCGCGCTTTTCCCTGTTGGGGCCGTAAAAATTCAATTTCGCCATGGAGAAAACCCGTCTAGGCTCCTGCTCCAAAAGCCAGTTGACCAAATCAAAGTGATGGGTTGCTTTGTGGACGAAAAGGCCGCCGGAATTTTCCAGCTCCGCATGCCAGCGCCTGTAATAGTCTGCACCATGGCGGGTATCCAGATACCAGTGGAAATCCACGGAGAAGATTTTGCCCAAAATTCCCTGTTTCAAAAGCTCCTTGATTTTGGTCACATAAGGTGTGAAGCGATAGTTGAAGGTAACTGTAACTTTTTTGCCAGTCCTCTTCTCAGCATCCAAAATCTGCTGGCACTTCTCTGCGTCGATGGTCATGGGCTTTTCAGTGATCACATCTTTGCCATGCTCCAAGGCACGGACAATATATTCGTGATGATAGCTGTCTCGGGTAGTAACAATTACTATGTCGATTTCCTCTTTGGCCAGCATTTCATCAAAGTCTGTATATATCGGCAGATTTACTCCCAATTGATTGTTAGCCACCTGAGCCCTCAGTGGGTTGCGATCGCAGAGCGCAACAAGCTCTGCCACATCTTGATATTCCTTCACCAAAGGCCTGACGAACATACTTATGCCCCGTACGCCAACTCCGACGATTGCATATTTTTTCTTCATTAAATTATCCTCGCTTTCCTATTGAATCTCCTATGATTAATTCAGGTAAAATGCTTTCATGTACCAACTCGCCTGGGCCTGCCAGCAGCTGTTCAATCGCCCTTTTAGCCAAAGTCAAGGACGGCTGTGCTAACGTAGCCAGCCTTGGCCTGCCCAGCTGATCTAAATAAATCCCGTCATAACCCAAAACCGAGTAATCCTCTGGAACATGGAAGTTCCTCTCCTCCAGCGCCCGGATGAGCCCGACTGCGATCTCATCGTTGGTGGTAAAAGCAGCTGTGTAACCAGCTTCCAAAAACTTGTCCACAGCTGAGTATCCACCTAAGGTGCTTCCCTGACAAGAAATTATAACTTCTTCCGAAACTTCAAAACCTGCTTCCTCGTAAGCATCTTTAAAGCCCTGCCATTTGCTGCTGGCGGTGCCTTCGCCAATGAATGCGATCTTCCTGTGTCCTAATTCTATGAGCTTGGAAATTCCTGCTTTCACGCCGCCTCTGCGGTCCACATTAAAACTGCTGCAGTATTTGCTGTGGGTACCCAGGACAACTGTAGGCAGATTTCGCTGCTGGAGCAATTCCTCTGCCAGCTTCTCAGACAATCTTTGCCAGCAGATGATCAGTCCATCGATTTGCAAAGGCAAAAGCACTCGCAGACCTTCTTCCAAAGACAAAGGTGCGAAAACCAGTTTTTGGCCCTGGCTTGCTGCGTAATTTGCAAGTTGAGACAATAGTCTGTGCATATAAGGTTTCAGCACGCCTGCTCCACAAACGCCAATCAGGTTTGTTCTTCCTCCTGCCAGACCTCTTGCCAGGGGATTTGCAGAATAACCCATGGCTTCAGCAAGCTTCCTAACTCGTTCCCGGGTTTCTTCGGAGATCCTGCCGCTCCCTGAGAGAGCTCTGGAAGCAGTTGCTTCAGAAACACCGGCTGCTCGGGCCAAATCCTTCAGCAAGACTTGTTTTATTTTCTTCACCTCCTTGCGCAAGCGCTTACCCATATTATTCGCCGTCCAGCAGCTAATTCCTGTCTATTCTGCAAAAAATTTTTCCTACTCGAAAATTTTCAGCGCTCAACTTCCGCTGGCCTGTGGAAGGATGGTGAAACCTGCAATTTGAACGAATTTAAAACGGCGCATTCCCCACCCAATACGGAGTATGGGTGGGGTTAGCCGT